>NZ_CP155619.1:3432273-3744298 GCF_039697315.1 Pseudomonas abietaniphila
GAATCCATTGGTCCATCTTGAGGAAAGGTCAGAAGGTGTAAATCTAATTCAGGACGGGACAACGCAAACAAAAAAGGCCCACCTTTCGGTGAGCCTTTTTCGCTAGATCTATGGTGCCGGCACCAGGAGTCGAACCCGGGACCTACTGATTACAAGTCAGTTGCTCTACCAACTGAGCTATACCGGCGTTGTGGGCGCTGATTATAGGGATTTGGTTTGTCGAGTAAAGCCTTAATTTCACTTTTTTTGCGGTGCTTATGCCGGAACCCTAGGACCGTTATTCACAATGGGTCCATCGAATGGGCGACAGATAGCGGTTTTGTGGAATGGTTCTCATTGGTTCGCAAGCTACTGATTTGTCGTAAATTTTACACCTGTATAAAAAATGAACAATTTGTTAAACCGTTTGCGAGGCGCGTTTTCTGGGGGTTCAGCAGAATTCTGTCAACAGAGTTATCCACAGGGCAGTACGCTCGAAGTGGTTCACTTTCGTTCGGCGAGGATGAGCAGGTTGCGGGGTGTGATGTGGCTGTCGCAGAAGGTGCCGATGCGGACGTGGTAGTCGCGCTGTTGCAGGTAGAGGGCGCGGTCGAGGATGAGCCAGAGTTCGAGGGGGCGGCGGAAGAGGTTTCGCAGCAGTTCGAGGTTGCGGACTTCGGCTAATCGTTGCCATCCGCGGGCTTCGAGTTCGGACCAGTTCTGTGTGCCGGGGTCGGGCAGTTGTTTGAGTTCGGCGAGGTCGCGGCAGTAGTCGGCGAACGGTTTGTCGAGCCAGGCGCTGGGGAGCGATGGGGTGGGCAGGTAGTCGTCGATGCCGCGCAGTTGGCGTTGCAGCAGGTCGAAGGCGAGGCGGCGGGCCATGGAGGTGTCGCGTTGGCGACGGACGCGGGCGCCTGCGGTGACGGTTTCGCTCAGTGGGAGGCCGAGGTCGTCGAGGGACAGCTGAAGCGATGATGCCAAGCCTTCTGTCGATAGCGGCTGGTAGTGGTCGCTGGCGATGCGGTTGTAGCAGCACGGGGCGATGGCCATGGTTTGGCAACGGGCGTCGCTGGCCAATCGCATGAGGCGCACGTGGAGGTCGCCGCAAGCGTGCAGGGCGACCGGGGTGTGGGTGGCGTTTAATTGGGCCGCGGTATCGTCGGCCATGACGTCCTGCTGCAGGTGCTGGGCGGTGATGCCGAGTTTGTGGCTGAGTTGTTCGCCTGCTTCCACCAGTTTTGCGTCGTATTCAAGGCAGGTGAGGGCTTGGCCGTGGTGGGCGAGGCGGCGGCCGAGGTGGCCTTTGCCGGCGCACCAGTCGAGCCAGTGTGTGGGTGTGTCTTTGAAGCTGAGGCTGCTGGCGAAGGCTTCGATCTGTTGCCATTTGCGGCCGGGGACGTCGACGCTCATGCGTGATGACACGCTCTCCAGGTCGATGCGGGGCAGGGCGTCGATGTCGCTCAGGGTTTTGGATTGCTGGGCGATGGCTGCGAAGGGCTGGGGGGCGTCGAGTTGTTCGGGGTGGTTGTGGGCGGCTTCTGCTTGTTCGAGCGAGCGTTGGCGTAGCCAGGTGGATAGTTCTGGGTGTTGCGCTTCCCATGGCAGATGACGATGGGTGAAGGGTTTTGGGCGCCACAGGCCTTGGTGCTCGAGCAGGAAGGCGTCGAGGGCGTGGAAGCGGGTTTGTAGGTCGGCGGGGTGGAGTGGCATTGGCTGGGCGGCGTTTTTTGGATGTTGGGGAGAAAGCTTACGGGCTTTGGTGGCTGGACGTCAGTCTTCGTCCGGATGCGGCCCAGAGCAAGCTCGTTCCTACAGGGAGTTGGCTAGTTTCAGTTCTGCGGTGAGGGATTTCAGGCGCCGGCAAGCTATGCGGAGGGTCGAGATTTATTGGTTGTCTGGACTGCAGTCTTCGCGAGCGAGCTCGCTCCCACAGGGGCTGCGGTCGTGTCCAGTTTGCGGTGAGGGAGTTCTGGTGTCGGAAAGCTGTGCGCAGAGCCTACATTTATTGGTCGTCTGGACGTCAGTCTTCGCGAGCAAGCTCGCTCCCACAGGGGGCTGTGGTTGTGTTTAGTTTCGGCGGGTAGGGGGTTAGGTACCGGCAAGTTATGTGTCCAGCCGAGATTTATTGATCGTCTGGACGTCACTCTTCGCGAGCAAGCTCGTTCCCACACGTGGGTTGGCGTCAGGTCGGGCGGCAGTTAACGACCTTGGCTCGCATCCACCCGCAGGTATCGCTCCAGCAGTTTGAAGCCTTGCACCAGCACGAAGGACATCACGAGGTAGATCAGGCCCGCCAGGAAGAAGCTTTGTTCGGGCATGTAGGTGCGGGCGTTGATGGTGCGGGCCATGCCGGTGATGTCGAGCAATGTAACGGTGCTCGCCAGGGCGCTGGCCTTGAGCATCAGGATGACTTCGTTGCTGTAAGCGGGCAGGCCGATGCGGGCGGCGCGGGGCAGGATGATGTAGAGCAGCGCTTTGCCTTTGGACATGCCGAGCGCGCGGGCTGCTTCGATTTCGCCCGGTGGCACGGCCTGGATGGCGCCGCGCAGGATTTCGGCGATGTAGGCCGTGGTGTGCAGCGTCATGATCAGGGCGGTGCAGAAGAACGGCTCGCGCAGGTAAGGCCACAGCGGGCCTTGGGTGATGACGTCGAACTGCGCCAGGCCGTAATAGACCAAGAAGAGTTGCACTAGCAACGGCGTGCCGCGAAAGAAGAAGATGTAGGCGAAGGGCAGGACGCGTACGTAGACATTACGTGAGGCGCGCGCGATGCCCATCGGGATCGCCAGGATCAGGCCGGCAACGACGGCGATGGCGACCAGCTCCAGCGTCAGGGTGGCGCCTTGCAGCAGTTTGGGCATCCATTTGAGGGCGAATTCCCAGCTCATGATGCGCTCCTCACGAATCCGATCGAGGCCCGTTTCTCCAGCCACGCCAGCCCGATCATCGACACGGCCGTCATGCCCAGGTACAGGAAGGCCGCGACCATATAGAAGGTGAACGGTTGTTTGGTGGTGGTAATGGCGATCTGTGCGTGACGCATGACTTCTTCAAGGCCGATGACCGACACGAGGGCGGTGTCTTTCATCAGGATCATGAACAGGTTGCCGAGCCCCGGCAGCGCGATCCGCCACATCTGCGGCATGACCAGCTTGATGAAGATCCGCGAGCGCGACATGCCCAGCGCCAATCCCGCTTCGCGATGGCCTTTCGGGATCGACAGGATGGCGCCGCGAAGCACTTCGGTGGCGTACGCGCCGAAGCACAGGCCCAGCGCGATGACGCCCGCTGCGAACGCACTGAGCGACAGATTGGGAATGCCGAACAGATGGCCGATGGCGCGCATGCTGCTGATGGTGCCGAAATAGATCAGCAGCACCCACAGCAATTCGGGGATGCCACGCACCAAGGTCGAGTAAGTCACGCCAATCCACTGCAGGGCGCGGTTCGGCGAAGTCTTGGCGAGTGCGCCGAGCAGTCCGAGGACGAGGCCCAGGCAAAGGGCGGACAGCGCGAGTTGGATCGTCATCAGCACGCCAGCCGCGAGGGCCGGGCCGAATCCTTGTAGATCGAGGTTCATGGCTTTGCTTGGTCAGAGGACGGGCAGCGCCGCGCTACAGATAAGCGCGGCGGTGTCGGTCAGGCAGATCAGAGGATGCTGAACGGGAAGTACTTGTCGTTGATCTTCTTGTAGGTGCCGTCGGCGATGATTTCCTTCAGCGCTTCGTTCAGCTTCTCGCGCAGGGGATCGTCTTTGCGCACGGCGATGCCGATCTTGTCGTCACCCGGCAATGGCTCGCCTTTGAACTCGAAGCTCTGGCCTTCCTTGCTCTTCAGCCACTCGTAGCTGGCGTATTTGTCGCCCAGCAGCGCGTCTACACGGCCCGAAGCGAGATCGAGGAAAGCGTTTTCCTGCGAGTCATATAGCTTGACGGTCACAGCGTCGCCCCAGTTGTCTTCCAGCCAGGTGCCGGACAAGGTCGCGCGCTGTGCGCCGATGGTCTTGCCGTTCAACGCTTGCTTGATGGACTCGTTGTCCGCACCCAGGTTGGTCGCTTTTGGTGCGATGAACTGCAGCTTGTTCGAGTAGTACGGGTTGGTGAAGTCAACCGCCTGCTTGCGCTCTTCGGTGATCGACATTGAGGAGATCAGGAAGTCGAACTTCTGCGCGTTCAGGGCCGGGATGATGCCGTCCCAGTCGGAGGTCACGACTTCACAAGTGACTTTCATCTTCGCGCACAGGGCGTTGCCTATTTCGACGTCGAAGCCCACGACCTGGCCGCTGGCGTCCTTGTTATTGAACGGCGGGTAGGCGCCTTCGATGCCCATTTTCAGGGTGTCGGCAGCAAAAGCGCTGGTGACGACGGCCAGGGTAGCGGCAGCGGCCAACAGGAATGTTTTCAGGGTCTGCATCGATGTTGCTCCGTTAGCGATTGCTGGACATGAATTGTTTGCAGCGCGCCGATTGCGGGTCCTCGAAGACCTGCTGCGGCGATCCTTGTTCTTCTACCAGCCCTTGATGCAGGAAAACCACTTCACTGGATACCTGCCGGGCGAAATTCATTTCGTGGGTCACCATCAACATGGTCCGGCCTTCTTCGGCCAGGCCACGAATCACACCAAGCACTTCTTGCACCATCTCCGGGTCCAGCGCTGAAGTCGGTTCGTCGAACAGGATGACTTTAGGCTGCATGGCCAGCGTGCGTGCGATGGCGGCGCGTTGTTGCTGACCACCCGACAGTTGCGCCGGATAGACGTGGCGTTTGTCCGCAATCCCGACCTTGGCCAGCAGGGCTTCAGCCATTTCAGTGGCCTCGGCCTTGCTCTGACCGAGCACACGACGGGGCGCCTCGATGATGTTATCGAGCACGCTCATGTGAGGCCAAAGGTTGAAGTTCTGAAAGACGAAACCGATCTCGCTGCGCAGTCGATTGATCTGACGGTTGTCGGCGGCGATCAGTTCACCCTTGCGGGTGGCTTTAAGCCTGAGTTCTTCACCGGCCACCAGGATCTGACCCTGATGCGGGTTTTCCAGCAGGTTGATGCAGCGCAGCAGCGTGGATTTGCCGGAGCCGGATGAGCCCAGAATCGAAATCACGTCGCCATCGCGCGCGCTCAGCGAGATGCCCTTGAGCACCTCTAGCTGACCGTAGCGTTTATGCAGGTTGCGGATTTCCAGGGCGGGCGTGGCCTCGGCCATGTGGGCTCCTCATGTGTCGGTGTGTCTGCCACGCGCCGCCAATGAGCTGGCTTTGCGCAAAAAAGGCGCGATGGTGCCAGCTTTAAACGCCTTCGTGAAGGGTATTTCGGCCACGGTTGCGATCAAAGGTCACTTTCGTGCGCTTATTTGGTGCTAATCGGTCGCCTCTGTGTATTTTCGGTGCGTCTAAACGTCTCTATCCTGTTCCGCTCGGTAACAACTCCTACAAGAATGGCTAAATGCTATTCCACTCAGAGACTTACCGAATGCCTCTGCTACGGGCCTATCCACGCACGACGTCGTTTTTGAAATATTTTGGCGTACTTCTTGCGTAAAAAATAAATAACAGTGCTGTTGTGATCTTTTTACGAGCGATCACAAACAGTCCTGATCCGTATAAAAAATCCTCAAAGGTTGCTTTTATGAGCAGTACCGCAAACGCTTCAAATCTCGATCAAGGGCTCAAACCGCGGCATATCACCATGCTGTCGATTGCAGGTGTTATCGGCGCCGGCCTGTTCGTCGGTTCCGGTCACGCCATCGCCGAAGCCGGCCCGGCCGTGCTGCTGGCCTATGCCGCAGCGGGCACGCTGGTGGTTCTGGTGATGCGCATGCTGGCCGAGATGGCCGTTGCTTCGCCGGACACCGGATCCTTCTCGACCTATGCCGACCGCGCGATCGGTCACTGGGCGGGCTTCACCATCGGTTGGTTGTACTGGTGGTTCTGGGTGCTGGTGATTCCGCTGGAAGCCAACGCCGCCGCCACCATTCTTCATGCGTGGTTCCCGAACATTGCGATCTGGGCGTTCACCCTGGTCATCACCTTGTTGCTCACCGCGACCAACCTGTTCAGCGTGAAGAATTACGGCGAGTTCGAGTTCTGGTTTGCCCTGATCAAGGTGTTGGCGATCATCGGCTTCGTGGTGTTGGGCGTGGCGGCCGTGTTTGGTCTGCTGCCGAACAGCCAGGTCAGCGGCGTCAGCCATATGTATGACACGCACGGCTTCCTGCCGAACGGCATGGGCGCCGTGCTGGCTGCCATGTTGACCACCATGTTCTCGTTCATGGGTACCGAGATCGTCACCATCGCGGCGGCGGAATCGAAGAACCCGGGCCAGCAGATCACCAAGGCCACCAATTCGGTGATCTGGCGGATCTGCCTGTTCTACCTGCTGTCGATCTTCCTGGTGGTGGCGCTGGTGCCTTGGAACGACAGCCGTCTGGCTGAAGTCGGTTCGTACCAGACCGTGCTCGACATGATGGGTATTCCGAACGCCAAACTGATCGTGGATCTGGTCGTGCTGGTGGCTGTGACGAGCTGCCTGAACTCGGCGCTCTACACCGCTTCGCGCATGCTGTTCTCCCTCGGCAAACGCGGCGACGCACCTACCGTTTCCCAGCGCACCAGCAAAGCCGGTACGCCTTACTGGGCCGTATTGCTGTCGACCGGCGCCGCGTTTGCCGCCGTGTTCGCCAACTACGTCGCGCCGGCTGCCGTATTCGACTTCCTGCTGGCCAGCTCTGGCGCCATCGCATTGCTGGTGTACCTGGTGATCGCCGTTTCCCAACTGCGCATGCGCCGCAAGCGTGAGTCTGCGGGCGAGCCAATCGACTTCCGCATGTGGCTGTTCCCGGGTCTGACCTGGGCGGTGATCGTATTCATCGTCGCCGTGCTGACCATCATGCTGTTCCAGGAAGGCCACCGCATGGAAATCATCGCAACCGGCCTGCTCAGCATCCTCGTCGTCGCTGCGGGCTTGATCGTATCGAACCGTCGCAAAGCGGTAAAAGCGGGCAAGGTTGTGCTCAATTGATGGACGATTGAGCCGGCGTTGCTGGCGAGATAAAGGCGGCTGCCCTCAGTGATGAGGGTGGCCGTTTTTTTTGGGGGGCTACTTGATCATCCGCCCCAGCACCGACTTCCCCCTCACGTAGTGCATCACCACCGCGGCCAGATGCAGCGTCACCAGCCCTGCCAAAACCGCGCACAGGACGTGATGCAGTTCATGCAGTTGCAGCAGCGCGATATTCGAGTGAATGAGCTGTGGTAGCGTTATGAGCGCCAGAAGCGTGACCGGGTGGGTCATCATCAGAACGCCTGTGATGAGGACGCCCGAGACGGCTGCGTAAATGCCCATGTGGACGGTGTGGGCCAGCCTTTCTTGTGATTTGCGTGAGGCGCGCGGTTCGGCGCGGACAGCCAGCCACAGGCGCCAGGCAAAAAACGGGATGAACAGGCTGGTCAACTGCGGGTTGAACGACTCGACCCATTGCCGGAACGGATGATTTTGATCGAGCAGCACCACGCCGAAGCCGCTGAAGGTCGCCCACAGGATGACGGCGGCGGACAGCCAGTGCAGGACAATGCGGGGTCTGGAGTAAGCGTTCGCTTCGTCCGCCGAGGTTGCGGACGAAGGGGAGTCAAGATCTGTCAAAACGGAAGCCTTTATTGAGAAGGAGTTGCATTCTCGTAGTGGCGCAAAGCTACCGTCTTGATCGGCGTCATGCAAATTAAAACTGGCGTGTTACCGGCGACCGGCGTCCCGAGCGTTTTTGCGCTGAAGGATGTCCGACGCCAGGTTGTAAGCGTCCTGGAATTCGTCGCTGCCCAGCCACTCGACGGTCACTTCTTCCTCTTCGTCATGGAAGATGCCGCGATACACGATCAGCAAGGCCATCAGGAAATCAGTGGCCGGGTCTTCTTCTTCCTCGGCAATCACCAGCTCCAGCACCGGGTATTGCAGGAACACGACGCACATCGCCAGCAGGCTGATCGACTCGGCAGCTTTCATCGCCTGGAACAGGTCGTCGTAGTCGGCGGGTTCGAAGCCGTTCTCCATGATGTCCTTGAAGTCGAACTTGCTCAGGTCGAGGAAAACGTCATCGAACGGCTCATTTACGGAAGGATGATTCAGCACCGGATGCACCGGACTTGGCTTGCCCTTGCCGGAACGGTTTTGCTTGGCCTTCGCTTTGGCCCGCTGGGCGCGTTTTTGCTGTTTGTCTGGGGAGGCCATGCACGTCGGTCCTTTTGCAGGCGAGGGTGATTTTGCGGTGGGCTATTGAATCGTAGCCGCTGGAAATTACCAAGGGCAGCCGGGCGGGATTGTCCCGAAAAAATCGTAGCCAATAAAAAACCCCTGAATCTTTCGATGCAGGGGTTTTTCGGTATTTTGGTGCCCAGAGACGGAATCGAACCGCCGACACGGGGATTTTCAATCCCCTGCTCTACCGACTGAGCTATCTGGGCAACGGGGCGCATTAGACGTGTTTTTCAGGAGGTCGTCAAGCGTGTTGTTTAAAAAAATTTGAATTATTTCCTCCGCTTACGATTAACACCGTCTGCAAAGGGTTATTCGGCCGGTGGAACGTAGCCTTCGGCCTTGGCGTATTCCTCGCCCGAGAGGTACTTGTCCATCTCGGCCTGCAAGAACTTGCGGTCTTCGGCGTTCATCATGTTCAGGCGGCGCTCGTTGATCAGCAGCGTCTGGTGTTTCTGCCAGTCGGCCCAGGCCTTCTGCGAAACGTGGTTGTAGATGTCTTCGCCTTTGGCGCCTGGATACGGTGGGCGGTCCAGGCCGGGCAATTCTTCTTTGTACTTGCGGCACATTACGGTGCGGGTCATGACGACTCTCCTGCGTTCAATACGTCGGCTGCGTTTTGCAGCAGCTTCTTCACCGGGGCGGCGAGGCCCAGGCGCGGCGGGGTGGCGAGGTTATACCAGAGCCAGTCGTCCTCGGCCACGTGATGGCCGGACTCCTCGACCCGGACCAGCCAGGGTTCGATGGTCAGTTGAAAATGGCTGAACGTGTGGATCAAGCCCGGCAGTGCCTGATGTTCGCCCATCTCCAGTGAGTGCTGATCGGCCAGATGCTGCATGTCATCGAAGTCGTCCAGCTCCGGCAGGCTCCAGAGCCCGCCCCACAAACCGGTCGAGGGGCGACGGTAGAGCAGAATCTCGCCTTGATCGTTGGCGAAGATCGGCATCAAGGTGCGCTTCTGCGGGACGGTCTTGCGCGGCTTGGGGATCGGGTAGCGGGTTTCCTGGCCGAGCATGTGCGCTTGGCAGCCGCGCTCCAGCGGACATAACAGGCAGCTGGGTTTGCTGCGCGTGCAGAGCGTGGCGCCCAGGTCCATCATCGCTTGAGTGTAGTGATTGACCCGGCTGTGAGGCGTGAAGCGCTCTGCAGTCGCCCACATTTGCTTCGCGACCTTGGGTTCACCCGGATAACCCTCTTGGGCTGTAAAGCGCGCCAGAACGCGTTTGACGTTGCCGTCGAGGATCGGCGCACGAATGCCCATGCTGATGCTGGCAATGGCGCCTGCAGTGGACAGACCGATGCCGGGCAGCTCCGTGAGCTTTTCGACGTCGCGGGGAAACTCGCCGCCGTGTTCGGCGACGACGATTTTCGCGGCCTTCTGCAGGTTTCGGGCGCGGGTGTAGTAACCCAGGCCGGTCCACAAGTGCAGGACTTCGTCTTCCGGCGCATCGGCGAGGGCCTGAACGCTGGGCAGCGCTTCCATGAACCGGTCGAAGTAACCCAGCACGGTGCTGACCTGGGTCTGTTGAAGCATGATTTCCGACACCCAGACGCGGTAAGGCGTGATGTCGTGTTGCCAGGGAAGATCGTGACGGCCGTGACGGTCGTACCAGTCAAGGACGGCGGAAGAAAACTGCTCGGGTTGCATCATGGTTCCGGTGTTCAGGAAAGGTGGAGGTCGGGTTAGCCCGATCCCTGTGGGAGCTGCCGGAGGTTACGACGGTGGCGAAAGCGGTGGATCAGACAGACCGCATTCGCCACCGTCGTAACCTCCGGCAGCTCCCACAGGTGTTGAGTTGTTCCGCCGATCTGAGACCGGCAGCTCCCACAGGTGTTGAGTTGTTCCGCCGATCTGAGACCGGCAGCTCCCACAGGTGTTGAGTTGTTCTGCCGATCTGAGACCGGCAGCCGACGGTTATCGCTTGAACAATCCCTTGATGGCGTCCTTGAGCTCGGGACTGACCTTGTCTCCCAGCTTTTCGTCGATCTTGTCGCCAATGCGATCCGTGGCGAGTTTTGCGGCGACTTTGCCCAGTCCTTCGTTGTCCAGACGGCAGGCCTTGGCGCCAAGTTCCAGCGGGCCGCGGCAGAGAATCGGCCATTCGATGCCGACAAAGCGCGGGTTCACTTCGCAGGCAGGGTCCGGCATGTCGCTCTTGTCGCCTTCGATGATCACGCCGACCCGGTAATTCATGCCCAGCACGCGCAGGTCGATGTCGCCATCGCCGTTGACCGTGAGACCCGGCGTGCGGACTTTGAGGTCCGGGTTGCTGGCCACGCCGTTACGGAATGTCAGATTGCCGTTGAGCTGCTGGAAAGGCGTGTCCTTGCCGCGTGGCTCGCCGCTCAGGGTCTTGCGATTGAGCACCGAAATGCCGCGACACAGCTGCTGCTCGAGGTTGGCGTTGACCAGCACGCCGTCGTTGAGCGCAAAGCTGGCGGTGCCGTTGAGACTTTCGACCAGCGCCTTCTCGCTGTTGCCCTTGGCGGTGACGTCGCTGTTCAGATTCAGCAGGCCGCGCAGCGGAGGCGTGGTGCCCTGGCTCTGGATGAAACGCTCGACCGGCACTTTGACGATGTGGGTCTTCACGCTGGCCAGCGGTACTTCCGGGCGCACGTCCAGATTGCCTTTGACTTCGAAGTTACCGTTGTAGAGGTCACCGCGCAGGCTGTCGACCGTGATGACGCCGTCCAGCGCCGAGGTCTTGAGCGCAGCGTTCTGGATCGGCAGCTTCTCGACGGTCAGCTTGCCGAAACTCAGATCGGCGTCGACGTCGAGCTTGCGCATGCGCTCCAGCGGCAACAGCCTGGTGTCGCTCCAGGCGACTTGTGTCGGCTGGTTGGGCAGGGGGCTGGTGCCCGATGCGGCCATCGCTTCGGCTTCGTTACCCTGAACTTCGGTTTTACGCGCAGCACCTGCGGCCTTGGACTGTTCGCTCTGTGGCGGGCGATATCGGTCCGCGTCAAACGTATCGGCCTTCAGTTGCAGGCGCAGCGACTGCTTGGCGAAATCATCCACGGCGACTCGGCCGGTGAAGGTGCTGTCATCCAGGCGCAGCGTCAGGTCGTCCAGCGAGACACTGGTTTGCGTTGCTGCAATGCGGCTGACCATTTCCAGTCGGGTCAGGCTGTTGTCGCCCAGGGTTGGCGCGGTCTGGCCGACGCTGTCGAGGAACTCGCGCAGGTTGAACTGGGCAATGGAAATGCCGCCGCTCAGTTGTGGCGCTTTGTCCAGATCGCGTACGTGCAGCTCGCCCAGGGCGCGCAGCTGGTTGGCGGAAAACTTGAGGTTGGTCCACTCGGCCACGTTGGCCGACATGTCGGCCAGAAGCTGGCCTTGCGCGGAGAAAGTCAGGGTCTTGCCTTGCAGCGGATCGCCTGCCGCCTCGCCCGAGAAGCGCATGTCGTCGAACTGATAACGCTTGAGCGCGCGGTCGAACCGCAGTTTGCCGGTCAGTTCTGTCTTGGTGCGGATCACCGGCTGGTTGGTGCTCAAGAAGGCTGTCAGCTTCACCGGAATGTCGGTAGCGTTGTGGACCGGGCCGGTGCTCAGTTGAATGCTCTCGGCGGTGAACTGCCGGGCTTTCTGCACATCATTGAAGTCAATGCGTGCGTTGTTCACGGTCAGGCTGTCGATGTCCAGTTTGAGCGGTTGCCAGGCCTTGTCCGGTTTGGCGGCCGCTGTGTCCGGTGCGGCATCCGGCGAGGTCTGAGCGACAGGAGGCTGCGCGGGATTGGTCGCAGCGGCAGGCACCTTGCCGATGTCTTCCCAGTTGCCGTGGCCGTTTTCGTCTCGGGTCAGCATCAGGTTGAGGCCTTCGACCCGCACGTCGCTCATCTGCACTTCTTTGCGCAGCAAGGGCAGGACACGGACCGAGAGGCCCAGCATCTGCAAATCGGCAAACGGTTTTGACGGCTCGGTCAGCGTGGCGACGCTGGCGTCGTGCAGCTCCAGGCCCAGCCAGGGGAACAGGCTCCAGCCAATGTCGCCATTGAGCGTCAGCTCGACGTGCGCCCTGTCGCGGACCAGTTTACGAATCTCGTCTTTGTAATCGTTGGGATCAAACAGATGGGTCAAGGCAAAGCCGAGAGCCACGATGATCAGCAACAGCCCGAGAATGAATAGTCCCAGGATTTTGCCGAACGCTTTCATGGGCGAGTCCTTGTAATCGAGTCGTTCAAAATTTAGCCCGCGAGTATAGCGTTCTCACGCAGACGCCGGGCTCTGGATGGCCTTATGCACTTTAGTGAAGTTCATACAGTGACAAACGGTATAAAAATCGTAGTAGCAGAGTGCTTCCTGTCATGCATCAGATGGTAATCTCTCGCCGTTCGCGGGTCATGCTGCGTCGAAATGTCACGTAATGAGGCTTTCTGCCGATAAAACTCCCGATGCTTGCGTGCATGAAGAGGGGTGGCGGAAGCAATGCCGTTGTTCTTGCGGGACACAACTATAAATAGGGGCAAAACTTAAATGACTACAAGCACTGCTCTGGGCGGCTCAATCGCTCAGCCTGCGTTCTTGTCCAAAGAACGCATTATCGCCAAGCGCGGTTTCAACCGCTGGCTCGTACCACCGGCCGCACTGGCCATTCACCTCTGTATCGGTATGGCTTACGGCTTCTCGGTATTCTGGTTGCCGCTGTCCAAGGCCATCGGCATCAAGACCGCCGTTGCCTGCGCACCGGACATGAGTTTCTTCCAGCAAGTGTTTTCGTCCAGCTGTGACTGGCCGATCTCCATGCTCGGCTGGATTTACACCCTGTTCTTCATCTTCCTGGGTTGCTCGGCGGCTATCTGGGGCGGCTGGCTGGAACACGCGGGTCCACGTAAAGCCGGTGCCGTTTCGGCCCTGTGCTGGTGTGGCGGTCTGCTGATCTCGGCGCTGGGTGTGTACACCCACCAGATCTGGCTGATGTGGATTGGTTCGGGCGTGATCGGCGGTATCGGTCTGGGCCTGGGTTACATCTCGCCTGTTTCGACCCTGATCAAGTGGTTCCCGGACAAGCGCGGCATGGCGACCGGCATGGCGATCATGGGCTTCGGCGGTGGCGCGATGGTCGGTGCTCCACTGGCGACCGCGTTGATGAGCCATTTCGCAACGCCTGACAGCGTGGGCGTATGGCAAAGCTTCGTCGCCATGGCAGCGATCTACTTCGTCTTCATGATCGGTGGCGCTCTGGCGTACCGCGTTCCGCCAACCGGCTGGAAACCTGAAGGCTGGACCGCTCCTGCGAAGAAAACCAACAGCGCGATGATCACCAACCGCCACGTACACGTGAGCGTTGCGTGGAAAACCCCGCAATTCCGTCTGGTATGGCTGGTGCTGTGCCTGAACGTGTCGGCGGGTATCGGCATCCTCGGCATGGCCTCGCCTCTGCTGCAGGAAGTGTTCGGCGGCAAGCTGCTGGGCACCGATCAGGCGTTCGGTCAGCTGGACGCGTCGCAACTGGCTGCTATCGCTGCCATCGCAGCCGGCTTCACCGGTCTGCTGAGCCTGTTCAACATTGGTGGCCGCTTCTTCTGGGCGTCGTTCTCGGACTACATCGGCCGTAAGGCCACGTACTTCGTGTTCTTCGCGCTGGGCTTCCTGCTCTACGCATCGGTGCCGACCCTGAGCCACCTGGGCAGCGTTGCGCTGTTCGTTGCAGCGTTCTGTGTGGTGCTGTCGATGTACGGTGGCGGCTTCGCAACCGTTCCGGCGTACCTGGCTGACCTGTTCGGTACGCAGATGGTCGGTGCGATCCACGGTCGCCTGCTGACCGCCTGGGCCGCCGCTGGCGTACTGGGTCCGGTGCTGGTGAATTACCTGCGTGAGTATCAGCTGAGCCACGGCGTTGCGCGTGCCGACGCTTATGACATCACGCTGTACATCCTCGCTGGCCTGCTGGTGCTGGGCTTCATCTGCAACATGCTGGTGCGCCCGGTGGCCGACAAGTACTTCATGACCGACGCGGAGCTGAAGGCTGAACAAGCCATCGGTCACGACGCTGGCGCCGACCACACCACTTCCCTTGAGTGGAAAGCGGACGCAGGCACCAAGCCTCTGGCGATCCTGGCCTGGCTGGCAGTCGGCATTCCGCTGGCGTGGGGCGTGTGGATCACCCTGCAGAAGACTGCGGTGTTGTTTCACTAAGCCGTTTTTGGTGTCGGTCTGATCGGGCCGACATCGAACCTGTAGGAGCGCGCTTGCCCGCGAAGGCGTTTTTGTTAACGCCCTTGCCGGCCGGCGTCGCTGCTAAAGGTTCGGCCAGATGCAAAACCTGTGGGAGCGAGCTTGCTCGCGAAAGCGGTCAGACACTCGACAGAGATGTTGAAAGTGAGGGCCCATTCGCGAGCAAGCTCGCGCCCACAGTTGTTTTGAGTCCGCTTGCATGCGCCTGTATGCACATGTCTAACGTGTGCGGCGCTGGATTCAGCCCGTCAGTCATATCTCCCTTCGTGTTTCTGTTTCCCTCCTACACGCCTATAATGTCCGCCTTTTCGCCCAATGATTTTGCGGAGCTGGTGATGGCCGAACGTAAGGCGTTCGTCGAGCGCGACACCCTGGAAACCCAGATCAAAGCCTCGATCAACCTGGATGGCACCGGAAAGGCCCGATTCGATATCGGCGTTCCTTTTCTTGAACACATGCTCGACCAGATCGCCCGTCACGGGTTGATCGATCTGGATATCGAAAGCAAAGGCGACCTGCATATCGACGACCACCACACGGTGGAAGACGTCGGTATCACCCTCGGTCAGGCCTTCAGCAAAGCCATTGGCGACAAAAAAGGCATCCGTCGCTACGGCCACGCCTATGTCCCGCTGGATGAAGCGCTGTCGCGCGTGGTCATCGACTTTTCCGGTCGTCCTGGCCTGCAGATGCACGTGCCGTACACCCGCGCCACCGTGGGCGGCTTCGATGTGGACCTGTTCCAGGAGTTCTTCCAGGGCTTCGTCAACCACGCGAACGTCACGCTGCACATCGATAACCTGCGCGGTCACAACACCCACCACCAGATCGAAACCGTGTTCAAGGCATTTGGCCGCGCGCTGCGCATGGCCGTTGAGCTGGACGACCGCATGGCCGGCCAGATGCCTTCGACCAAGGGCGTGCTGTAATGCAGACGGTTGCCGTTATCGACTACGGCATGGGCAACCTGCACTCGGTGGCCAAGGCCCTCGAACACGTAGGCGCTGGCCGTGTACTGATCACCAGCGACGCCGACGTGATTCGTGAAGCCGACCGGGTCGTGTTTCCGGGGGTGGGTGCGATTCGCGACTGCATGGCTGAAATCCGTCGTCTTGGCTTCGATGCCCTGGTGCGTGAAGTCAGCCAGGACCGTCCGTTTCTCGGCATCTGCGTCGGCATGCAGGCGTTGATGGACCGTAGCGAAGAGAACGATGGCGTTGACTGCATCGGTGTATTTCCGGGCCAGGTGCGCTTCTTCGGCAAGGATCTCCACGAAGACGGCCAGCACCTGAAAGTCCCGCACATGGGCTGGAACGAAGTGACGCAGGCGGTGGATCACCCGCTGTGGCACAACATTCCGGACAAGGCGCGGTTCTACTTCGTGCACAGCTATTACATCGAGTCGCCGAACCCTCGGCAGATCGTCGGTCGCGGTCATTACGGCCATGACTTCGCTGCCGCGCTGGCGGACGGCTCGCGTTTCGCGGTGCAGTTCCACCCTGAGAAGAGCCATACCCATGGCCTGCAATTGCTGCAGAACTTCGCTGCGTGGGACGGCCGCTGGTAATGAGCAAGAAGAACAAGCCGCCGATCCTGACCCTCACTCCCGAACAGGAGAGCGAGGCGTGTCACAAGATCAAGCGGTTCATGGAAGACCGCTTCGAACTGGACCTGGGTTCGTTCGAAGCGGCTGAAATCCTTGAATTGTTCACCCGCGAGATTGCTCCGCACTATTACAACCGGGCGATCTTCGATGTGCAGGCGCATTTGAAAGAGCGCTTCGAAAGCATCGAAAGCGACGTCTGGGCGCTCGAGAAAAATTAAAGGCGGCTTCACGCTGCAAGAATGATGACGCGTATCTGCTTGCAGCTTATCGCTTGCAGCTCGCAGCTCTTTGACGAAGGAAAAGCTCATGCTGATTATCCCCGCTATCGACCTTAAAGACGGTGCCTGCGTGCGCCTTCGTCAGGGTCGCATGGAAGATTCCACAGTGTTCTCCGACGATCCGGTGAGCATGGCTGCCAAGTGGGTTGAAGGCGGTTGCCGTCGTCTGCATCTGGTCGATCTGAACGGCGCGTTCGAAGGCCAGCCGGTCAACGGTGACGTGGTCACTGCCATCGCCAAGCGTTATCCGAACCTGCCGATCCAGATCGGTGGCGGTATTCGCTCGCTGGAAACCATCGAGCATTACGTCAAGGCGGGCGTGAGCTACGTCATCATCGGTACCAAGGCGGTCAAGGAGCCTGAATTCGTGGCTGAGGCCTGCCGCGCGTTTCCGGGCAAAGTGATCGTCGGTCTGGACGCCAAAGATGGCTTCGTCGCCACCGACGGCTGGGCTGAAGTCAGCTCGGTTCAGGTGATCGACCTGGCGAAGCGTTTCGAAGCGGACGGCGTCTCGGCCATCGTTTATACCGACATCGCCAAAGACGGCATGATGCAGGGCTGCAATGTTCCGTTCACCGCTGCGTTGGCGGCTGCCACGAAGATCCCGGTCATCGCTTCCGGCGGTATCCACAACCTGGGCGACATCAAGGCGCTGCTGGACGCGAAAGCACCGGGCATCATCGGCGCAATCACCGGGCGTGCGATCTACGAAGGCACGCTGGACGTTGCTGAAGCCCAGGCGTTCTGCGATTCATACAAGGCCTGAGGGTACTGATTCTGTGGGAGCGAATTCATTCGCGAGGCACCCGTTCAATCGACATTGATCGTCATCTGGATGGCCGCATCGCGAATGAATTCGCTCCCACAGAGATCCGGTTTTAAAACAAAGTTTGACGTTGGGTTCATGCCCATCAGTTTCTGGAGAACATCCCAATGGCCCTCGCCAAACGCATCATCCCTTGCCTCGATGTCGACAATGGTCGTGTGGTCAAGGGCGTTAAGTTCGAGAACATTCGTGACGCCGGCGATCCCGTAGAGATCGCCCGTCGCTATGACGAGCAGGGTGCCGACGAGATTACCTTTCTCGACATCACGGCCAGTGTCGATGGTCGTGACACCACGTTGCACACCGTAGAGCGCATGGCCAGTCAGGTGTTCATCCCGCTGACAGTGGGCGGCGGCGTGCGGACCGTGCAAGACATCCGTAATCTGCTCAATGCCGGTGCCGACAAGGTGTCGATCAACACCGCCGCGGTGTTCAACCCCGAGTTCGTCGGCGAAGCCGCTGCGCGTTTCGGCTCGCAGTGCATTGTGGTGGCGATCGACGCCAAGAAGGTGTCCGGGCCGGGTGAAGAGCCGCGCTGGGAAATCTTCACCCACGGCGGTCGCAAGCCAACCGGCCTGGACGCTGTGCAGTGGGCCATGAAGATGGAAGGCCTGGGTGCCGGTGAGATTCTGCTGACCAGCATGGATCAGGACGGCATGAAGAACGGCTTCGACCTGGGCGTGACCCGCGCGATCAGTGATGCGCTGGGTATCCCGGTCATTGCTTCCGGTGGCGTGGGCAACCTGCAGCATCTGGCTGACGGCGTGCTCGAAGGCCACGCGAGCGCCGTTCTGGCCGCGAGCATTTTCCACTTTGGCGAATACACCGTGCCGGAAGCCAAGGCGTTCATGGCCAAACAAGGGATTGTGGTTCGCTGATCCCGTATGTGAATGCTTCATCTGTGTGTGATCGCTCCCACGCTCTGCGTGGGAGTGACTCGCGTGACGCTCTGCGTCACCGGGACGCGGAGCGTCCTGCCCTGCATTCCCACGCAGAGCGTGGGAACGATCAACAACAGCTGATGCGAACACCTCATCTGTGGGAGTGAGCTTGCTTACGAAGACTCGGGTACAGCCGCTGGGGATGTGGCGGATGTACGGGCCTCTTCGTGAGCAAGCTCACTCCCACAGTGGTCGGTGATAGTCTTCGACCTCGCCACATCTACCGCCCCAGACGCTTCGAGACACCTCTGTCCTGAAAGCGACGCCACCCATTCCCGAACTGGACAACGCCCTGTGTTAACGGCACTCTCTTGCCGACGTCAGGATCGGGTGCCAGGGATATGTTCAAAGGTGTTTTTCTTGCGCTGATCAGCGTGGCCACATTGCTGACAGGAACCGCCCGGGCAGAGGATGCGCCGGCGTATTCGATGGTGTTGCTCACCGAGAACTTCCCGCCTTACAACATGGCCATCGATGGCAAGAATTTCGCCCAGGAAAGCAATATCCAGGGCATCGCCGTCGAAATCGTTCGCGAAACCTTCAAGCGTGCGGGCGTCGGCTACAACATGACGCTGCGTTTCCCGTGGGACCGCATTTACAAACTTGCGCTGGAAAAGCCCGGTTACGGCGTGTTCGTGACGGCGCGTTTGCCTGAGCGCGAGAAGCTCTTCAAGTGGGTCGGCCCTATTGGCCCGGATGACTGGATCATGTTGGCCAAAGCCGACAGCCCGATTCAGTTGAATACCCTGGACGAAGCCCGTCAGTACAAGATCGGCGCCTACAAGGGCGATGCGATCGCTGAAGAGCTGGGGCGTCAGGGCATGAACCCGATTGTGGTGCTCAGCGACAAGGACAACGCCAAGAAGCTGGTCGACGGGCAAATCGACCTCTGGGCCACGGGTGACCCGGCCGGGCGTTATCTGGCGCGGCAAGAGGGCGTGACCGGATTGAAAACCGTGCTGCGCTTCAACAGCGCCGAGTTGTTCCTGGCGCTGAACAAAGACACGCCGGATGACGTGGTGAAGAAGCTGCAGACCGCCCTGGATCAGCTTCGCAAGGAGGGAACGGTGGACAGTATTTTGGGTAAATACCTGTAAACAGGGTGCGATTTATCTCTGTGGGAGCGAATTCATTCGCGATGCGGTGCGACTGCTGAAAAAATGTGCCGGGTATACGGGCCAATCGCGAATGAATTCGCTCCCACAGAAGAAGGCTGCCTGCTCCATCCATTTCTATCGGATGACAGCCCGCATTCGCGGCCCTCGTAACCTCGGACTGCTCCTACAGGGGTCTGTGTGAGCCGGTAGATCTACCGATAAATCCCATTCTTCCCGTGCCCACCCATCGCCTGATTGCCACGGATGCTGATCATGTGGCGCAGTTCGATCCAGTCGATGCCCTGGGCCTTGAGCTTGGGCAGTTCACGTTCCAGCACCTCCATGGTCACCGGATACGGATGGCCGATTATCACCGCCGAACCCTGCTTGTGCGCCAGCCTGACCGCGCTTTGTAGCTGACCGCTGATGGCCTCGGCGGTGCGCTCGTCATCGAGAAACACATCCCGGGAAAGACTGGCCAGGCCGATCTTCTGGGCTTCGGCTGCCGCAACGGTCTTGGCACTGGTGCGGCTGTCCACCAGAAACAGGTGACGCCGCTGCAGTTCACCCACCAGCCAGTTCATCG
The DNA here is from genome assembly GCF_039697315.1 of Pseudomonas abietaniphila. Taxonomy (NCBI): domain Bacteria; kingdom Pseudomonadati; phylum Pseudomonadota; class Gammaproteobacteria; order Pseudomonadales; family Pseudomonadaceae; genus Pseudomonas; species Pseudomonas abietaniphila. Next base: position 3,452,003 of record NZ_CP155619.1, read on the forward strand.
CCACCGGCTCGGCGGTCATGCGGCTGCCTTCGTGATTATTGATCCCCGCCGCATACGGCACTTTGAGGAGCGCTGCGTTGAGCCGCGATTCGAGTTCGGTCAGCGGCAGGTCGGGACGCCAGGCGTACGGCCCGGTGGCAGGGTCCATAGGCATGTGCAGCATCACCGTCTTGCCCGCCTTGTGGGCCTGGCGCGCGAAGTCGGTGGCGTGTGGGGTGTCGGGCATGATCGCCAGTGTCACGGGGCCGGGCAGGGCCAGCGCGCGGCTGTCCTTGTCGGGACTTTGTCCGAGGTCATCGATGATCAGACTGATGTAAGCGGCCTTCGGCGTTTTGCCGTCGGTTTCCGAGGGTTCGGCGGATGCCGCGTGTGCGGCATCCGTCAGAACAACAGCCATCACTGCAAGGGCTCTCGCGAGCCCGGTCAACCAGAAGCGCATATCAATTGCCGCGTGTGACACTCAATCCCTTGAGCAGACTGAGGGCCTGGTTCAGCTGGTAATCGTCGTCCTGTGGACGCGCCTTGCCAGCCTTGGACTTGGTGGTCGGTTTGTCCGCGCCGCCGTTGCCGTTGCCCAGGTGGCCGAGCAGGTCGGCCTCTTTGTAGTTCTCGCCGTCGGCCTCGGTGGTGACCTTGGCACGTTTGACTTCGATGTCCGGGTTGATGCCTTGCGCCTGAATCGAACGACCATTCGGCGTGTAGTACAGCGCCGTGGTGATCTTCAGCGCGCGGTCGTTGGCCAGCGGCAGAACGGTCTGCACCGAGCCCTTGCCGAACGAGTCGGTGCCCATCAGGATGCCGCGTTTCTGATCCTGCAAGGCACCGGCGACGATCTCGGAAGCCGAGGCGCTGCCGCCGTTGATCAGAACAACCAGAGGCGCGCCTTCGCTGGCGTCGGCCGGGTCTGCCGAGAAGCGCAGTTCGGAGTTGGCGATGCGGCCCTTGGTGTAAACGATCAGGCCTTTGGTGAGGAAATGGTCAGCCACTTCGACCGCTGCCTGCAACACGCCGCCAGGGTTATTGCGCAGGTCGAGGATCAGGCCGTTCATCTTCTTGCCGTTGTCCTTGCGCAGCTTGGCCAGCGCCTTGCCGACTTCTTCACCGGTCTTGACCTGGAACTGGGTGATGCGGATATAGCCGTAGCCAGGCTCCAGCATCTGCGACTTCACGCTCTTGACCTGAATGGTCGCGCGGGCCAGCGTCACGTCGAACGGGTTGCCGCCGTCGCGCACCAACGTGAGGGTGATCTTCTCGCCGATCTTGCCGCGCATCTTGTCGACGGCTTCCTGCATGGTCTGGCCCTGGGTCGGCGCGCCGTTGATCTTGACGATCAGGTCGCCGGCCTCGATGCCCGCCTTGGACGCAGGCGTGTCGTCGATCGGCGACACGACCTTTATAAAGCCGTCCTCGACGCCGACCTCGATGCCCAGACCACCGAACTCGCCGCTGGTGCTTTCCTGCAGCTCCTGAAAGTCTTCAGGGCCCAGATAGGCGGAGTGCGGGTCGAGGTTGCTGAGCATGCCCTTGATAGCGTTTTCCAGCAGGGTCTTGTCATCGACCGGCTCGACATACGCAGCTTTGATCCGGTCCATCACCTCGGCAAAGGTGCGCAGCTCGTCGAGCGGCAGCGGCGCCTTGATGTTCGCGGCATTGGCAGGCGCGGAAGCAGCAGGCGCCGCAGCGGGAGCGGCACCGGCAGCCTGCGCAAGAGGCGCGCCGATAACCACGGCGATAGTCAGGGCCAGCGAGGTGAGGCGGGACGAAAACAGCATGTCTTACGAACTCCTGAGTGAGGTGTCGACTTATCCTTGAGTGCGACACCATTGGGCCGGATCACTAGGGCGACCCTGCTGACGAATAGCGAAATACAGCGCCGGAGTGTCCTGACCGCCACCACTGTTGCCCACGGTGGAGATCGCCTCTCCGGCTTTTACAACGTCCCCAGCTTCCTTCAACAGACTCTGGTTGTGACCGTACAGACTCAAATAACCGTTGCCGTGGTCGAGAATGACCAGCAGGCCAGCGCCCCGCAACCAGTCGGCGAAGACCACACGACCACCATGCACAGCGTGTACCTGACTGCCTGCGGCAGCACTGATCATCACGCCGTCCCACTTGGTTCGCTCGTCATCGCCACGGGTTTCACCGAAACGCGCCAACAATCGACCATCAACAGGCCAAGGAAGTTTTCCCCGTGCTTGCTCAAAAGGTCCGCCGTAGGACTGACCGGCACTGGAAACCAGCGCGCCGGGGGCTTTGGTGGGGCGACGCGGCGCTTCATCGCTGTCGTCTTTTCCTCGGCTTTTGGCCAGCGCTTCCTGCTCGCGCTGGCGTTTCTCGGCTTCCTGCTGAGCCAGTAGCGCTTTCTGACGCGCCTCTTCGGCTTCGCGGGCCTGCCGCGCAAGGGTTTCTTCGATGGTCTTGAGGACTTTAGTCAGGTCTGCCTGATCTTGCTGGCGAGACTGCAGTTTCTGGTCCCGAGCCTTGTAGTCCTGATTCAGCTTGGCCAAGGCGACCTGACGTTGCTGGCGAACGGTGTCGAGCTGCGCTTTCTGGTCATCCAGTGAGCTCTTCTGCACCAGCAGCTGGGCTTGTTGCAGGTCGATGTCTTTTTCGACTTCTGCCAGTTGGCGCAGCGTTTCGTTGAAGCTGCGCAGCTGCTCCAGGCGGGCCTGGCTCAGGTAATCGTAATAGGTGAGGGTGCGTGCGAATTTCTCGGGGTTCTGCTGGTTGAGCAGCAGTTTGAGGTATTCCTGACGCCCGTTCTGATAGGCGGCGCGGGCCTGAATTGCGATCAGGCGTTGCTGTTCAACGCGTGCGCTTTGGAGTTTTTTTTTCTCTCCATCGAGCCGTTGAAGCTCGGTTTCACTCTTTTTTAGTTCCTTCTGCAGGGCCTCCACCTGCTTTTCCAGCTTGCCCATTTCGGTTTCGGTTGAGCGCAGATCTTTCTGAACGCCGGATTTTTCTTCCTGGAGCTGGCTCAGCGCCTTCTTCAGTTCGGTAATGTCCTGACGCGTGGCATCCAGCTGTTTTTGGGTTTGTGCGCGCTCATCGTCGGCAAAGGCCGGATTGAGCAGACAAATCAAAGCGAGGGCGATCAGGGCGCGGAGCATGGAGTTGGGCGATACCAGGAGTGAAGACGGGCTTAGTATGCCCGGCGATGGCTGCAAAAAAAACGCTCATAGGGCCGCGCTTTCAGACATTTCATACAAAAACCGGCCTGCCGGTTAACGGCAGGCCGGTTTATGTGGGCTTATTTGGCAACCAGAATCGATTTGCCGGTCATTTCTTTCGGAATGTCCATGCCCAGCAGCGTCAGCATGGTCGGCGCCACGTCTGCCAGCACGCCGCCCTCACGCACGCTCAGGTCACGCTTGCCGACATAGATGAAAGGCACGGGCTCAGTGGTGTGCGCCGTGTGCGCCTGGCCTGTGGCGTCGTCGGTCATCTGCTCGACGTTGCCGTGGTCAGCGGTGATCAGCGCTTCGCCGCCGACTTTTTCCAGGGCCTCGGTGATGCGACCCACGCAGACGTCGAGGCATTCAACGGCCTTGATCGCGGCTTCCATGATGCCGCTGTGGCCGACCATGTCACCGTTGGCGTAGTTGACCACGATCACGTCGAAACGCTGATTTTCAATGGCGTCCACGATTTTGTCCGTGACTTCCGGCGCGCTCATTTCTGGCTGCAGGTCGTAGGTGGCGACTTTCGGCGACGGGATCAGGATGCGCTCTTCGCCCGGGAACGGCTCTTCACGGCCGCCGGAGAAGAAGAATGTTACGTGCGCGTATTTTTCGGTTTCAGCGATACGCAGCTGGGTTTTGCCGTTATTCGACAGGTACTCACCCAGCACATTGTGCAGGCCTTCTTTGGTGAACGCAGCCGGTGCAGGGATGGTGGCGGCGTACTGGGTCAGCATCACGAAGCCGGCGAGTTTTGGCTGACGTGCGCGGGCGAAATCTTTGAAATCGTCTTCAACGAACACGCGGGTCAGTTCACGGGCGCGGTCGGCACGGAAGTTCATGAACACGACGGCGTCGCCGTCCTGGACTTCAACCTTCTCGCCAATGCTCGTGGCTTTGACGAATTCGTCGTTTTCGTCGCGCGCGTAAGCAGCGTCCAGCGCGGCCTTGGCGGTGTCAGCCTGGAATTCAGACGTGCCGTCGACAATCAGGTTGTAGGCGGATTCGACACGGTCCCAGCGGTTATCGCGGTCCATGGCGAAGTAGCGGCCGACGATCGTTGCAGTGCGACCTTTGCCCAGACGCTTGTAGGCCGTCTCCATGGTGTCGAGGTACTTGTGCGCGCTGCGTGGCGGCGTGTCGCGACCGTCCAGGAAAGCATGCAGGTAGATCTTCTCGGCGCCGCGTTTGACCGCCAGTTCCACCATCGCCACCAGGTGGTCTTCATGGCTGTGAACGCCGCCATCGGACAGCAGGCCCATGATGTGCACAGCCTTGCCAGCGCCAACGGCCTTGTCCACGGCTGCGCAGATCGTCGGGTTTTCGAAGAACTCACCGTCGCGGATCGCTTTGGTCACGCGGGTGAAGTCCTGATAAACGACGCGCCCGGCACCCAGGTTCATGTGGCCGACTTCGGAGTTGCCCATCTGGCCGTCCGGCAGGCCGACGTCCATCCCGGATCCAGAGATCAGGCCGTTGGGCATGGTCTTGTAGAGGCGATCGAAGACCGGCATCTTCGCCTCGTAGACCGCGTTGCCGTGATGGCTGTCGCTGTGACCGAAGCCGTCCAGGATGATCAGAACCAAAGGTTTAGGCGTGGTAGTCATGAATCCCACTCTTTGTGAAAAGATGAAGTAGAGAAAAGATCGACAGTTTAGGGACAAGTTCAGACGGCGTCACTGCCGTACGGGCTTTGGCCGACCTTGGGTGCTGTGTATACTGGCCGACATTTTAACGCCCTGGAACCTAATGATGGTTGATCACCTGATTGCATTTGCCACTAATCACTATTTGATCTCTGGCGCTTTCGTCATCCTGCTGGCACTGCTGATCGCGACAGAACTCAACAAGGGCGGCAAAAGCCTGAGCACCGGCGAACTGACTGCGCTGGTCAACCGTGACGAGGCGGTGGTCATCGATGTACGTCCCAAGAAGGACTATGCCACCGGTCATATCGTCGGCTCCTTGAACTTCCCGCAGGACAAGGTCATGTCCCGTACTTCGGAGCTTGAGAAGTACAAATCCAAGACCCTGATCATCGTCGACGCCGCCGGTCAGCACGCAGGGCACGTGGCCAGCGAGCTGCTCAAGGCCGGTTTCACCGCCGCCAAGCTGTCCGGTGGCGTTTCGTCGTGGCGCGGCGACAACCTGCCGCTGGTGAAGTGAAATGGCTGAAGTCGTCGTCTACTCCAGCGATTATTGCCCTTACTGCTCGCGGGCCAAGTACCTGCTCGAGAGCAAGAATGTCGACTTCGAGGAGATCAAAGTCGATGGCAAGCCACAGATTCGCGCAGAAATGACTAAAAAGGCTGGCCGCACGTCGGTTCCTCAGATCTGGATCGGCTCGGTCCATGTCGGAGGTTGCGACGACCTGTTCGCCCTGGAACGCGCTGGCAAGCTCGACGCATTGTTGAGCGCCTGAATTCGAACCCTACGTACAAGACCTGAAAAGTAAGAAGGATCTGAGATGACCGATCAAACGAATAACGGCGCCACTTCCAACGAAGAAGCACCACAGTTCTCCCTGCAACGCATCTACGTTCGTGACCTGTCCTTCGAAGCGCCAAAAAGCCCGGCGATCTTCCGTCAGGAGTGGACCCCAAGCGTGAGCCTGGACCTGAACACCCGTCAGAAGCAGCTGGAAAATGACTTCTACGAAGTCGTGCTGACCCTGTCGGTCGAAGTGAAGAACGGCGAAGAAATCGCCTTCATCGCTGAAGTCCAGCAAGCCGGTATCTTCCTGATCAAGGGCCTGGACGCCTCTTCGATGAGCCACACCCTCGGCGCGTTCTGCCCGAACATCCTGTTCCCGTATGCCCGTGAAACCATCGACAGCCTGGTTGTCCGCGGCTCGTTCCCTGCGCTGATGCTGGCTCCGGTGAACTTCGACGCCCTGTACGCTCAAGAGCTGCAGCGCATGCAGGAATCCGGCGAAACGCCGACCGTTCAGTAAGCCTTGCGGCCTGAATGAAAAAAGCGCCTGTGATGGGCGCTTTTTTTGTATGGGCGGACGCTAAAAACTGTAGGAGCGTGGCTTGTCCCGCGATCGGCGGGGAACCCGTCGTAAATCCGTGTGATGTGCGGTGAACCAAAAATACCGTGGGCGCTGCATTTGCTGCCGGTGCCCGGCAGATCGCGGGACAAGCCACGCTCCTACAGGTGTGGATGCGATCGGTGTAGGAGTGAGCTTGCTCGCGATCAGGCCCGCAGGGCATCCGTGTAGCGATCCCGCGCCGGAAGGGTTATTTAAAACCCAACTGCCGCCAGCCTTCATAGACGGCGACCGCCACGGTATTAGACAGATTCAGGCTGCGGCAGCCCTCGCGCATCGGCAGGCGCAGACGTTGGTCGCTCGACAGCGGGTCCAGCACCTCGGGCGGCAAGCCACGGCTTTCGGGGCCGAACACAAACGCATCGCCTTCCTGGAACGCCACGTCATGGAAAGGCTTAGAGCCCTTTGTGGTAAAAGCGAACAGGCGCGGATGACCGATGCTTTCCAGGCAACTGGCAAGGTCGGCGTGGCGATGCAGGGTGGCGTACTCGTGGTAATCGAGACCGGCACGACGCAGGCGCTTGTCATCCAGCTCGAAGCCCAGCGGCTCGATCAAATGCAGGCTGCAGCCGCTGTTGGCGCAGAGCCTGATGATGTTGCCGGTATTCGGCGGAATTTCTGGTTGAAAAAGGATCACGTGAAACATGCACGGCTCCGAACATAAGGACGGGATGCATTCTACCCCCGAAGAGGACCCGAGGCCGAAGCTATGGCCGCGGTTTTTGGGTTCCATTGCGATTTTCGGGGTCATGGTCGGGCTGATGATCGGTCGCCTGACCACGCCGGACCCGATCGCACTGCAGCAAATCGAAGCACTGCCCAATGGCGTGGCGGTGTGGTTCAACCGCGAGCCGCAACTGCACGGTGAAATCGTCGATGGCGCAGTGGCGCTGCTGTTCAACGCCAAAGGCGAGGCGCAACGAGGCGAACTCAAGCTCAATGGTCGGGATGTGCGCTGGAGGGTACAGAAGAGCGATAAGGGATTGTTGCTGAACCTGCTGGCGGCCCGTCCGTTACGCGGTGAGTGGCACGGCGCAACGCTGGACGGGCGCTGGAGACTCGAGGTGAGTCTCCGGGAGGAATAAAAGAGGGGAATCCCCGGCCTGCCTGTACCAAGGTCCCCAAAACTGGTGATGCTTAACCTATTGCAGCCTGCGTGCCAGTTTTGAGAATTGCCTGTAGGAAAGATGAAAGTATCTCGTCAGAGCCCGGTTTAAAGCCCGCATCCCGATGCATCAGGCAAATGGGCGTGGTTCGAGCGTTCGGATCAGCGTTCACATTTGGGTGTTTATTGATCAGTTTTGCACGCTATTCGCGCATTTTCGGGCGAGGGGTTACCAAAGTGATGCACAGGTCAGCCTGCGATGGTCCCCCGCTGATAAACCTGTGGGAGTGAGCATGCTCACGAATGCTGCGTTCCAGCCCATGAAAAAGCACCGAATGTTCTGGCCCTTTCGTCAGCAAGCTCACTCCCACAGAGGGCATTGATCGCCGATTAAAAAGGCACATCCCCCAAAATCGTCGCGCGGTGCATCACGCGGCGTTGCGGTCGGTAGTCGTCCACCGCGTAATGCTGGGTCACTCGGTTGTCCCACATCGCTACATCGTTTTCCTGCCAACGCCAGCGGATGGTGAACTCGGGTCGCGTCGCGTGGGCGAACAGCATTTTCAGAATCGCCTCGCTTTCTGCGGGCTCAAGTTCATTGATCCGGGTGGTGAAACCCTCGTTCACGAACAGCGCTTTGCGCCCGCTGACCGGGTGTGTGCGGATCACCGGATGGGACAAAGGCGGGTTTCTGCGGCGGGTTTCTTCCCAGCGCGCCAGGTCCTCGGCGGTGTTGCCGAAGCGCTCCAGCGGGAAAGAGCGAGTGAAGTCGTGGGTGGCCGTCAGCCCGTCGAGCAGTGCCTGCATCGGTCCGGACAGAGCTTCGAACGCCGCAATCCCGCTGGCCCATAACGTGTCCCCGCCATAAGCCGGTAGCAGCTTGGCACTCAATACCGCGCCGAGCGCCGGAGTGGGCAGGAAGGTCACGTCGGTGTGCCAGATCGCGTTGTCGCGAACATCGGTCACTGCCGTGTCGAGGATCAGCACTTCCGGCTGCTCGGGCACGTTAGGGTAAATAGGGTGGATGTGCAGATCGCCGAAGTGCGCGGCGAAGCGCGCTTGCTGTTGAGGCGTTACCGGCTGATCGCGGAAGAACAGGACCTGGTGCTTGAGCAACGCCTGTTCGATGGCATCGCGTTGTTCTGCATTCAGGTCACGGCTCAGGTCGACGCCGCTGATGTGCGCGCCCAACGCTGAACTGAGCGGGGTAAGGGTGAGGCTCATGGTCGTTCTCATATCCGGCGCCGAGGTGTCGGCGTAGTCAGTGTGTGTCGATGAAACAGCAATCAGTGGTTCTGTCCGTGCCAGGGCACCAGCTTGCGTTGCAGGGCCCGCAGTCCCATTTCCAGGGCAAACGCGATCAGCGCGATGACCAGAATTCCCAGCACCACCACATCGGTGACCAGGAACTGCGCGGCGGACTGCACCATGAACCCCAGGCCGCTGGTGGCGGCGATCAATTCAGCTGCGACCAGCGTCGACCAGCCCACGCCCAGGCCGATACGAACGCCTGTGAGAATCTCGGGCAGTGCGCTGGGCAGGATGACGTGACGGATCAACTGCCAGCGACTGGCGCCCAACGACTGCGCCGCCCTGAGCTTCGCGCTGTCGACTGTCCGCACACCGGTGGCGGTCGCAATCGCGATGGGCGCGAAGATGGCCAGATAAATCAGCAGCACCTTGGAGAACTCGCCGATGCCGCACCAGATGACGATCAGCGGCAGGTAAGCGAGCGGTGGAATAGGGCGGTAGAACTCGATCAGCGGGTCGAAGATGCCGCGAGCAATCCGGTTATGGCCGATGGCAATGCCGACGGGGATCGCTGTCAGTACGGCGAAAAACAGCGCAAGTCCGATGCGTTGCAGGCTCGCGCCCAGGTGCTGCCAGAGGGTCGACTCCATGTAGCCTTTGGTCATCAGCAGCCAGGCTTTTTCCAGCACGGCCGAGGGAGGCGGCAGGAACAACGGCTCAACCCATTCGAATGCCGTGACCAGCCACCAGGCGGCGAGCAGTACGGCGAGTGTCAGGACGCTGATGGCCCGCGTGCTCAAAGACAATCCGCGTGACCTTTTGACCTCGGTGTTGGCGGGCGACGGCTTGATCAACGCCTGCGCAGCAGGAGGCGACTGGAGTTGAGTCATGCTCGTTGCTCCTGACGTTGAAAAAATACGCGGGCCAGGACGTGCTCGCGGGTTTCGATGAATCGAGGGTCGGATTTGATCGCCCGCGCCGATTCGCCGGCGCTGTAGCGCTGACCGAAATCAAGCGTGAGGTGTTCGACGATCTGTCCTGGATTCGGTGCGAGCAGGATGAGGTCGGTCGCCAGAAATACGGCCTCCTCGATGTCATGGGTAATCAGAAAGACCGGCTTGGCGCTGCGCTGCCAGACCTGCAGAAGCAGCTCCTGCATCTGTTCGCGGGTGAAGGCATCCAGTGCGCCGAAGGGTTCGTCCATCAGCAGTACGCGAGGATCGGCGGCAAGCGCGCGGGCCAGGCCAACCCGCTGTTTCTGGCCGCCAGACAGTTGCAAGATACGGCGCTTCTCGAACCCGGCCAGATCGACCAGGGCGAGCATCTCGCGCGCTTTCGCTTCGCGTTGCACTCGAGGCACGCCTGCAAGCTCAAGCCCGAAGGCAACGTTGGCCAGTACGTCTTGCCAGGGCAGCAAGGCGTCGTCCTGGAACACCACACCGCGCTCGGCACTCGGACCTTTCACCGGCACCTGATCAAGGGTGATGCGACCGGCACTGGGTTCGACGAAACCCGCGATTAGATTCAGCAGAGAAGTCTTGCCGCTGCCAGACGGACCCAAGGCGACCAGCAGTTGTTGCGGGCCCAGGCTCAGGGAGATGTCCGACAGCACCGGCTCGGCCGCACCGGGATACTGTGCGCTGATGCGCTCCAGCTGTAACAAGGCCATGGCAATGACTCCGCTTCTATATAGAGGTACTGGTCGTGCTGCATTAGCAGGTCGGCCTCCTGGTGTGAGCGAATTCACTCGCGATGCAGTCTTTCAGTCGACATTTCTGTGTCGTCTGAAACAGCTTTCGCGAATGAATTCGCTCCCACAGGAGATGGCGCCCTACCTGCCTGGGCGGTGGCTTACTGAGTAACGAACTTGGCGCTGACGTAAGGCGTGTAATCCGCCAGCACCGCATCGACCTTGCCTTGTTCCTTGAGGAACGCTGCGGTCTTGCCGATGGCTTCGGTGGTCGGGGCGCCCAGCTGGGTGACTTGATCAGCCGCCAGCGGGTAAACGTTGCCTTCCAGCAGGCCCGGAATGTCAGTGGCCTTTGCGCCGGACAGCTTCACCAGCTTGTCGATGTTGCTGCTATTGGCAATCCAGCCGGCCGGGTCCTTGCGGTAGTCGGCGTAGGCGTCGAGGGTGGTTTTAGCGAAGGCTTTCACGATCTCGGGGTGCTTGTCGGCGAAGTCCTTGCGTACGATCCAGGCATCGAATGTCGGTGCGCCCGCTTTGGCCAGTTCGCCGGAAGTAATCAGCACCTTCCCGGTTTCCTTGGCGACGCCCAGCGCTGGGTCCCATACGTAGGTCGCGTCGATGTCGCCACGCTTCCAGGCCGCCGCAATGGCCGGCGGCGCGAGGTTGAGGATGGTCACTTTGGCCGGATCGATGTTCCAGTGTTTCAGAGCGGCCAACAGGCTGTAGTGCCCGGTTGAAACGAAGGGCACGGCGATTTTCTTGCCGACCAGATCCTGTGGGCCGTTGATGCCCGAACCGTTGCGCACGACCAGTGCTTCAGCGGCCCCGATTTGAGTCGCGATCAGAAAGGTTTCGACAGGCAGTTTGCGCGTGGCTGCGGCGGTCAGCGGGCTCGATCCGAGGTACCCGATCTGCACGTCCCCCGAAGCGATCGCAGTGATCACGTCCGCGCCGTTTTCAAATTTGCGCCAGGCAATCTTCGAGCCCGTGGCTTTCTCGTATGCGCCGTCGGCTTGCGCTACTTTCGCCGGGTCCACGGTGGTCTGGTAGGCCACGGTAAAATCCGCCGCTTGGGCAATCAAGGCTGAGCCCGCCAGCGACAACGCCGCCAACAAGCGAAGAGGGTTGAGTCGTTTCATATTGACGCTCCGAATCGAGGCAGGCCGGGGGACTGAATAATGCGAAGCGTAAATGATCTAAGAAATGCGAAATAAATAACTTTTTGGTATGAGCTTAGAGAAGTTTCTTTCTTGAATGGGTCTGCGAGAGGGCGTTAACGGAAAAAACGGCCGGAGACCCATGACCGTTCATCGAATTGTCACAATCTGTAAATAGGATCTGTCCGCTCGCACGAGCTGTCTGTGTTTCGCCCTGCTTCTGTTCGTCAAAGCCAGCAGCAGCGACGCTGGGGCTCAGCAGAGTCTTTGCCCACACAGTCGATGCAGCCAGCTTTGCCAGTTAACTGATGAGTCTGTTCGCCATCTCGGTAAAAAACTGACGGCGTGCAGGGTGACAACAGTAACAATCGCGTCTACGCCGTTTGTAATTTCAGTAGTTTCAATGAGTTAGAGCTCTTGTTCTCATGTTGTTTCGCACGATGACCGTGACTCGGCGGTCAAGTTCCAGTCGTACGATGTGGCAAAACGGATCGATCTGACGAACGGAGTCGAAATATTTTTTGGGAATTAGGTAAAGACGCCGATACACTCCGCAACGGACGGCTGAAACGGCTTGTGACATATAACTGCTTGGCATAAAAGCAGGTCTACAAAGTCTTTTTAGGTTTAAAGGATTTCCCTTACCTTGCAGCCAGCTGTAAACGCGGTCTAGTCAATTAGTCTTGTGGCCATTGACTCATCGAGTCGGGCCAGCGCTAATCGCGCATCCGCGGTCTTGAGCCTTCGGTCTCAGAACCAAGGAACTACAAAAATTAGATTCAAGAGGAGCGAAACACAATGAAGAAGTCCACCCTGGCCTTGGCCGTGTATGCAGGTGTAATGGCCACTCAGGCTGGTGCAGCTGGTTTCCTGGAAGACAGTAAGGCAACCATCAGTTCCCGTACCATGTATTTCGAAAACGACCTGCGTGAAGGCGTTCGTGCGCAAGATCAGCGCGAAACTGCCGAAGGTCTGCTGTTCAACTTTGTTTCGGGCTACACCCCAGGCACCGTGGGCTTCGGTCTGGACGTGCAGAGCATGTTGGGTATCCATCTGGGCGGTGGCATTGATCACCACACAGCAACCACGTCCAACTCGTTCTTCCCGACTGACACTGACGGCTCCTCCGTTGATAGCTGGAACCGTACCGGTGCCAACGTCAAAGCGAAAGTTTCCAAAACTGAGCTGAAAGTAGGTACGGCTCTGCAGCCTAACCTGCCAATTCTCGTTGCAAACGATGGTCGTCTGCTGCCACAGAGCTTCACTGGCGGCACTATCCAGATTAAAGAAATCGATAACCTGACCATCAACGCCGGTAAGCTGGAACATCAAGCCGCACGTGCTTCGAGCAACTACTCGGGTCTGTCGGTAAACGGTGCAACTCAGGATTCCAACAACTTCATGTTCGCCGGTGCGGACTGGAAAGTGACCAAAGACCTGACGTTGCAGGCTTACCATTCGCAACTGGAAGACTTCTACAAGCAGACCTTCCTGGGTCTGGTACACGTATTCCCGATTGCTGACGACCAGTCCTTCAAGACTGACCTGCGCTACTTCGACAGCAGCTCCGACGGCAAGAATGGTCAGGCCGCTGCGGGCTACCGTTTCAACAACAACGGCGGCTATGCCAAGAACGTTGGCGAAGTTGACAACAAAACCTGGTCGGCCATGTTCACCTACCAGTTGGGCGGTCACTCGCTCATGGTCGGTCACCAGGACGTGGGCGACGACGGCGGTATGGTCTGGCTGAACCAAGGCAGCGTGACCAAAGACGGCACTTCCGCGACTCACAGCGACGGTCAGGGCGGCTCGAGCTTCTACCTGTTCACTGACTCGATGATTGCTCAGTTTGCCCGTGCCGGCGAAACCACCAACTTCGGTCAGTACTCGTACGACTTCGCGCGCGTGGGCATTCCAGGTCTGAAAGCGGCGATCGCGTACCTGAAAGGTACCAACATCAAACCTACCAGCGGCGCGTCGGTTGGCGACAGCTCTGAGTGGGAACGTGACATGCGTATCGACTACGTGTTCCAGGACGGTCCTTTGAAAGGCTTCGGCGCTACTCTGCGTCGTGCCAACTACCGCTCCAACTTCGACAACCACGGTACTGCGGCTCAGAACACCCGCATCTCCGATGCTGACCAGACTCGTCTGATCTTCAACTACACCTACGCATTCAAGTAAGTGTGTTGAGCTGTTGAGCTAAAAAGAACCCCGCTTCGGCGGGGTTTTTTTATGCCTGAAACCATGACGATCATGACCATTCGTTCCTTCAGTTTTTGAGCGTCGACATGCACAGTAGGCCGATAACTCAAACCAAAGGAGCACGACTGTATGGGCATAAAACTCGGCGACATCGCCCCTGACTTCGAGCAGGACTCCAGTGAAGGGCGGATCAAATTTCACGAGTGGCTGGGCAACAAATGGGCGGTGCTGTTCTCTCACCCTGCCGATTTCACGCCAGTCTGCACCACTGAGTTGGGCTTCACCGCGAAGCTCAAGGACGAGTTTGAAAAACGCAATGTGAAAGCCATCGCGCTGTCGGTGGATCCGGTCGACTCGCACACCAAGTGGATCGAAGACATCAATGCTACGCAGAACACGGTCGTCAATTTCCCCATCCTGGCGGACGCGGATCGCAAGGTGTCCGAGCTGTATGACCTGATTCATCCCAACGCCAGCGAAACGCTGACCGTGCGCTCGCTGTTCGTGATCGACCCGAACAAGAAAGTGCGCCTGACCATTACCTATCCCGCCAGCACGGGGCGCAACTTCCACGAGATCCTGCGGGTGATCGATTCGTTGCAACTGACCGACAACTACAAAGTCGCGACGCCTGCGAACTGGAAGGACGGTGAAGACGTCGTGATCGTGCCGTCGATCAAAGACGAAGCCGAGATCAAGGAACGCTTTCCTAAAGGCTATAAAGCCGTCACGCCTTACTTGCGCCTGACGCCGCAGCCCAATCGCTGATACACCGATTTCAACCACGACATTCGGGCCGATTTATCGGCCCTTTTTTATTGGGTGACAGTTATTGGGCAGGTTGGCCGCTTCGGCCGTACGCCGCACCTGTGGGAGTGAGCTTGCTCACGAAGGCGGTAGTTCAGCCCCTGTACTCGGTATGGATGTACCGGCCTCTTCGTGAGCAAGCTCACTCCCACAGGAAACCGTTTGCGGTGGCATGAGTGATCGTGAGCCAGGCGCGCAGCGGTGTGTCTATTCGGTAAGGCGCTTCATATTCAATTCAGTGCTAACCAAATGAATAAATATGATTTTAGTGAATAACAAACCCCTGTTATGGTCTCTCCGTCCTGGCGATATGTCGCCAGCAATGGATCCCTAAACACCTTACTCGTCCGCTATCGGACAAGCAGGTGCCACCTGTTAGCTACACAGCAAAGGAGCGTGCCATGCGCACTGTCATTTTGCGTCGAGGCCTGGTCGCTCTGTTTGCTGCGGCGGTGTCGTTCGGCGTCCTAACACAAGCTCAAGCCGATACCTTGCGCATCGGTTATCAGAAGTACGGCACGCTGGTGCTGCTCAAGGCCAAAGGGTCTCTGGAAAAGAAACTCGCAGAGCAAGGCGTGCAGGTGCAATGGACCGAATTTCCAGGGGGCCCTCAGCTTCTTGAAGGCCTGAATGTCGGTTCCATCGACTTCGGTGTCACCGGCGAGACTCCCCCTGTTTTTGCTCAGGCCGCTGGCGCTGATCTGCTCTACGTGGCGTCCGAGCCACCGGCGCCGACCAGTGAAGCGATCCTGGTACCCAAGGACTCGGCGATCACGTCGGTCAAAGACCTGAAAGGCAAGAAGGTCGTCCTCAACAAAGGCTCAAACGTTCACTACCTGCTGGTGAGGGCGCTGGAAGAGGCCGGCTTGAAATACACCGACATCCAGACCGTCTTTCTGCCGCCCGCCGATGCGCGTGCCGCCTTCGAGCGCGGCAGTGTCGATGCCTGGGTGATCTGGGACCCGTACCAGGCAGCCGCCGAACAACAGTTGCAGGCACGCACGCTGCGTGATGGCAAAGGCATCGTCGACAACAACCAGTTCTATCTGGCGACCAAGCCCTATGCGCAGCAGCACCCCAAAGTGATTCAGGCCCTGGTCGAAGAAGTTCGCGCCGTGGGTGAGTGGTCCAAAGCCAACCCCGACGAGGTCACTAAACAGGTCGCTCCGTTGCTGGGCCTGCCGGAAGACATCACACGGACTTCGGTCAAACGACAAGGTTACGGCGCGTTGTTCATCACCCCTGAAACCGTCGCGGCGCAACAGAAAATCGCCGACACGTTTTATCAGCTCAAGTTGATTCCCAAACCGCTCAGCATCGCCGATGTGATCTGGACGCCACCCGCTGCTGTTGCGAAAGCGCAGTAAGCCTCGGCCTTGAGAGGAGACAACTCCATGAGCGTGGAAAAATACACTCACAGACTGGCGCCCTGGCTGCTACCGGTCCTGTTGCTTGCGATCTGGCAGCTGGCGGTCAGCGCCGGTTGGCTGTCGACCCGAATTCTGCCAGCGCCCAGTGCCGTGATCGAAGCCGGCGTGACGCTTGTGCGAAGTGGCGAGATCTGGACCCATCTGGCAATCAGCGGCTGGCGTGCCGGCATCGGCTTTGCCATTGGCGGTGGCATCGGCCTGGCCCTGGGGTTCATCACAGGCTTGTCGAAGTGGGGCGAGCGCCTGCTCGACAGCTCGGTGCAGATGATCCGCAACGTGCCGCATCTTGCGCTGATCCCGCTGGTCATCTTGTGGTTCGGTATTGATGAAACCGCCAAGATTTTTCTGGTGGCGCTGGGGACGCTGTTCCCGATTTACCTGAACACCTATCACGGGATTCGCAACATCGATCCCGCGCTGGTGGAGATGTCGCGCAGTTATGGTTTGTCGGGTTTCGCGCTGTTCTGGCACGTCATTTTGCCAGGTGCGATGCCTTCGATTCTGGTGGGTGTGCGCTTCGCGCTGGGCTTCATGTGGCTGACGCTGATCGTGGCTGAAACCATCTCCGCCAGCTCCGGCATCGGCTATCTGGCGATGAATGCCAGGGAGTTTCTGCAGACTGATGTGGTGGTGCTGGCAATCGTGCTGTACGCCGTGCTCGGTAAATTGGCTGACCTCGCTGCGCGGGGTCTGGAGCGGGTCTGCCTGCGTTGGCACCCTGCGTATCAAGTGGCAAAAGGTGGCGCGCGATGAGCAATCTCCAACAACCGGCAAACCTGTTGCGCGGGATTCCCCTGCAAGTGCGCAAGCTGAAGAAAACCTTTGGCTCGCGTGAAGTCCTCAAAGACATCGACCTGCATATTCCGGCCGGGCAGTTCGTGGCGGTGGTCGGTCGCAGCGGCTGCGGCAAAAGTACCCTGCTGCGCTTGCTCGCAGGCCTTGATCAGCCCTCAAGCGGTCAGTTACTCGCCGGCTCGGCTTCGCTGGCCGATGCGCGAGAAGACACACGATTGATGTTCCAGGAAGCCCGCCTGCTGCCGTGGAAAAAGATCATCGACAACGTAGGGCTGGGTCTCAGCGGAGACTGGCGTGGCAAAGCGCTGGAAGCACTGGAGGCCGTCGGTCTGGCCGAGCGTGCCAATGAGTGGCCCGCGTCGTTGTCGGGCGGCCAGAAACAACGTGTGGCGCTGGCGCGTGCGCTGATTCACCAACCGCGCCTGTTACTGCTGGACGAACCGTTAGGCGCGCTTGATGCCTTGACCCGCATCGAGATGCAGCAACTGATCGAAAACCTCTGGCAGAAGCACGGCTTCACGGTGTTGTTGGTGACGCACGATGTCTGCGAGGCCGTGGCGATTGCTGACCGTGTGTTGCTGATCGAAGAAGGCCGCATCGGGCTTGATTTGCAGGTCGATCTGGCCCGACCCCGTGCACGTGGCTCACACCGGCTCGCCACGCTGGAAACCGAAGTGCTTAACCGCGTGCTGTCGCTGCCAGGCAGCCCGCCCGAACCCG
Source organism: Pseudomonas abietaniphila (assembly GCF_039697315.1). Lineage (NCBI taxonomy): Bacteria > Pseudomonadati > Pseudomonadota > Gammaproteobacteria > Pseudomonadales > Pseudomonadaceae > Pseudomonas > Pseudomonas abietaniphila. The sequence goes on from NZ_CP155619.1 coordinate 3,469,397, forward strand.
AACCGACATCACCCCTGCCCACGCAATTGCGTTGGGCCAATTGAATCCAGGCGCAATGTCGCGTCTGGAACTGATCACTCAAAGGAAGACCTATCATGACTATTAAAGCCATCAACGTTCGTAACCAGTTCAAAGGCACCATCAAGGAAATCGTCACCGGCGACGTGCTTTCCGAAATCGACGTACAGACCGCGTCCGGCATCGTCACTTCGGTGATCACCACGCGTTCGGTTAAAGAACTTGAGCTGGTGGTCGGCAGCGAAGTCATCGCGTTCGTGAAATCCACCGAGGTGTCGATCGCCAAGTTGTGATCGATGCGTGGTGATCAACCCTGAAGGGTGCGAGCCCTTCGGGGTTTTTTGCTGTGTGGGATTTGGCGCGGCAGCCTGCTCGGCGGGCCGAAGCGCGATCTTGTGGGGGCGAATGTATTCGCGATGGGATTTATCAGGCCTCAGATATGAAAGGGCTGTACCGGCCTGTCGCGAATGAATTCGCTCCCACAGAAAATCTGCGTCAGGACTCAAGCACGCGCTTGGGCAAGAAGGGCGGCAGATACAACCCGAGGTAGGCATCGAAGACCCGTTGGCCTTCCTCGGCCATGCGCGGCGTGATCGCGTTGTGCAGTTGTACCGAGCGTGCATAAACGCGGTCGGCGAGTTCGAGGGCGAGGGCGAAGACTTCGATGTCGTCCGGCAAGGCCGGCAGCTGGAAGTGCTTGGCGAACAGCGCGTGCATGAGATTGCCCAGTTCGACGTCGTGCTGACGGTCGGCCTGGGTGACTTCTGTCAGGCCGTGCTGAGCCAGGATCAGCTGGCGAGCGGCGGCGTCTTCGCTGTAGATCGTGAGCATGCGCGCCTCGACCAGGCGCGACAGGTCTTGCCAGTGGTTGAGTTGGGCGTGGTCGATCGGCTGTTGCAAGCTTTCGCGAAAGGCAGCGTGCACATCGGCGGTCAGCCCTTCCAGCAATGCCGGGACGCTGGCGAAGAAATGATAGACCGAAGACGGTGGGATTTCCGCGCGCTCGGCCACACTGTAAATCGACAGGCTCGCCACACCGTCCGACGCCAGTAACGCACGCGCGGCCTCAAGGATCGAATCGATCCGGGCCTGACTGCGTGCGCGGGGTTTGCGGGGTGTGGCGGGGCGGGTCATCTAAGCGTCTCGAAGGCGAAAGTCCGGGCATTGTACGCGAGATCATTGAGCAGATTATGTTCGGTGTAGGAGCGCGGTTGCCCGTGATAGCGTGATGTCCGTTGATGCGTCATGCCTGACACAACACCATCGCGGGCAAGCGCGCTCCTACAATGTTTCGCAGGCCCGGCGAGCCAGACTGCTATCGAAAAACGATTCGAACTCGCCGTCTAAAATAAAAAACGCCCCCAGCCTTTCGGTTGGGGGCGTTCTTTTTATTTCACACCGCTATTTCACACCGTCAAACCGTGTGCAGATACCAGTTGTATTCAAGGTCGGAGATGGAGTGTTCGAACTCCTCCAGCTCACTTTCCTTGCACGCGACGAAGATATCGATGTACTTCGGATCGATGTACTTGGCCATGACTTCGCTGTCGTCCAACTCGCGCAACGCATCACGCAGGTTGTTCGGCAGGCTCTGCTCGTTCTGCTCGTAGGAGTTACCCTCCACAGGCGGTCCCGGCTCGATCTGGTTGGTCATGCCGTGGTGGATGCCCGCCAGAACCGATGCCATCAACAGGTAAGGGTTGGCGTCTGCACCGGCCACCCGGTGTTCGATACGCACGGCGTCCGCAGTGCCGGTAGGGACACGGACCGCCACTGTGCGGTTGTCCAGCCCCCAGGTAGGCGAGTTGGGTGTGTAGAACTGAGCACCGAACCGGCGATACGAGTTGACGTTCGGGCAAAGGAACGCCATCTGCGCCGGTAGGGTCTCGAGCACACCGCCGATCGCATGACGTAATGCGGCGTTCTGCTCGGGATCCTCACTGGTGAAGATGTTTTTGCCATCGCGATCCAGGATCGAGATGTGGACGTGCAGACCGTTACCCGCCTGGCCTGGATACGGCTTGGCCATGAAGGTGGTGTCCATCTCATGGTCGTAGGCGATGTTCTTGATCAGTCGCTTGAGCAGAACCGCGTAGTCGCAGGCTTTCAGCGCGTCAGCGGTGTGGTGCAGGTTCACTTCGAACTGCGCCGGAGCACTTTCCTTGACGATCGCGTCGGCAGGGATGCCTTGCTCTTTCGCACCTTCCAGAATGTCCTGGAGGCAATCGACGTATTCGTCGAGGTCGTCGATCAGGTAGACCTGTGTCGAGTGCGGGCGTTTGCCGGAGATCGGCGAGCGCGGAGGCTGTGGACGGCCGTTCACGTTCTCCTGATCGATCAGGTAGAACTCAAGTTCGAAGGCAGCGCAGATGGTCAGACCCATCTCGTCGAACTTGCTGACCACTTGGCGTAGCACTTCACGAGGGTCGGCGAAGAACGGCGCGCCTTCCAGTTCGTGCATGGTCATCAGCAGTTGTGCGGTAGGACGCTTCTGCCACGGTTCGTTGCAGAGAGTGTCGGGGATTGGATAACAGATTCGGTCAGCGTCACCGATGTCCAGGCCAAGGCCGGTGCTTTCCACCGTCGAGCCATTGATATCCAGTGCGAAAAGAGAAGCTGGGAGGTTAATGCCTTTTTCGTAAACCTTATGGAGGCTGGTGCGTTCAATGCGCTTGCCGCGCACCACTCCATTCATATCTGCAATCAGAAGGTCAACGTATAGAACCTCAGGATGTTCCTTAAGGAACGCGTTCGCTTCGTTGAGCTGAACGGCACGCGGGGGTACCGACATGATGCAACACCTTTGTTGTTGAAAATATCAATCATCGAGCATTACGGGGTTCAGTCAATCCGAAAGCCCGAATGAAGTCAAGAGAGCCCTGTTTTGCCCTAAAACGGCGCCTTGAGGCCGTTTTTGCCGCACTTTAGGGCGGATTTCAGCCGTTGGAGGTCTTGGGAACTGCGATCTTGAGCGGGGCGTATTTTATTTTTTACGGGGCTGTTGTGTAAAAAAATGAACAACGCTAAGCTCGGTCGCAACCCATAACAGCAATAATACCGGGGGTCACATGTCTCGCCTTCCGCTGATCGGCGTCACCGCCTGCACTCAGCAAATCGGCTCGCATGCCTATCACATCAGTGGTGACAAATACGTCCGCGCAGTCGCCGTCGCTGCCAAGGGCCTGCCGCTGATTCTGCCGTCACTGGCAGAGCTGATCGATCCAGCCGACATACTCTCGGCGGTCGATGGTTTGCTCTTCACCGGTTCTCCTTCCAACGTCGAACCCTATCACTATAGTGGTCCTGCCAGCGCGCCGGGAACTGCTCATGATCCTGCACGCGACCACACCACCTTACCCCTTATTCGTGCCGCTGTGGCCGCAGGCGTTCCTGTGCTGGGCATTTGCCGTGGGTTTCAGGAGCTGAATGTGGCGTTTGGTGGGAGTCTGCATCAGAAGGTTCACGAGACAGGAATCTTCATGGATCATCGTGAGCCAGACAACGAACCCGTTGAAATTCAATACGCTCCCAGCCATCCGATGCACATCGAGCCGGGCGGTGTATTGGCAGGTCTGGGTATGCGCGAGGAAATTCGTGTCAATTCAATTCACGGCCAGGGCGTTGAGCGTCTCGCGCCCGGTTTGCGGGTCGAAGCGACTGCTCCGGATGGCCTGATTGAAGCGATCTCGGTGCCAGCGGGCGCGCCTTTTGCTACAGCCAATGTGTTCGCACTGGGCGTTCAGTGGCATCCGGAGTGGCAGGTCACGCAAAACCCCGACTATCTTTCAATCTTCCAGGCATTTGGCGATGCCTGTCGAAAACGGGCAGTACAACGCGACGCACAAGCGTTAAAAAACGCCTGATCGCCATGATGGCGACCAGGAAATAAAACCCCTGAGGTATTTATGAGTACCAACCTCGACCAGCTCACCGATTGGTTGAAAGAACACAGGATCACCGAAGTCGAGTGCATGATCTCCGACCTCACCGGTATCACGCGCGGCAAGATCTCTCCGACCAACAAGTTCATTGCCGAGAAGGGCATGCGCTTGCCGGAAAGCGTATTGCTCCAGACCGTGACCGGCGATTACGTCGAAGACGACATTTATTATGAGTTGCTGGACCCTGCAGACATCGATATGTTCTGCCGTCCTGACCAGAACGCGGTGTATCTGGTCCCCTGGGCGATCGAGCCCACTGCGCAGGTGATCCACGACACCTACGACAAGCAGGGCAACCCCATCGAGCTGTCGCCGCGCAACGTATTGAAAAAAGTGCTCAAGCTCTATGCCGATCAAGGCTGGCAGCCCATCGTGGCGCCGGAGATGGAGTTCTACCTCACCAAGCGTAGCGACGACCCGGATTATCCATTGCAGCCGCCAGTCGGCCGTTCAGGCCGTCCGGAGACAGGTCGTCAGTCTTTCTCCATTGAAGCCGCCAACGAATTCGACCCGTTGTTCGAAGACGTCTATGACTGGTGCGAACTGCAGAACCTGGACCTCGACACGCTGATCCACGAAGACGGCACCGCGCAGATGGAAATCAACTTCCGTCACGGTGATGCGCTCTCGCTGGCCGATCAGATCCTGGTGTTCAAGCGCACCATGCGCGAAGCCGCACTCAAGCACAACGTGGCAGCGACCTTCATGGCCAAGCCCATGACCGGTGAGCCCGGCAGCGCCATGCACTTGCACCAGAGCATCATCGACATCGAGACCGGCAAGAACATCTTCTCCAACGATGACGGCACCATGAGTCAGCTTTTTCTGCATCACATAGGTGGCCTGCAGAAGCTGATCCCCGAGCTGTTGCCGCTGTTTGCGCCTAACGTCAACTCGTTCCGCCGCTTTCTGCCGGACACCTCGGCACCGGTGAACGTGGAGTGGGGCGAAGAAAACCGCACCGTCGGCCTGCGCGTACCGGATGCCGGCCCGCAGAACCGTCGTGTGGAAAACCGTCTGCCGGGCGCCGATGCCAACCCGTATCTGGCGATTGCCGCGAGCCTGCTGTGCGGTTTCATCGGCATGGTCGAAGGCCTCAATCCGAGCGCACCTGTGGTGGGCCGGGGTTATGAGCGTCGCAACCTGCGCCTGCCGTTGACCATCGAAGATGCGCTGGAGCGGATGGAAAACAGCAAGACCATCGAGAAGTACCTCGGGCAGAAATTCATCACCGGCTACGTCGCGGTCAAGCGCGCCGAGCACGAAAACTTCAAGCGTGTGATCAGCTCGTGGGAGCGGGAATTCCTGCTCTTCGCCGTCTGAAGATCCAGGCGCCACGCGGGCCTTGCGAGGCCCGTGGCGCCTGACACGCGATACCCGTCAATGGAGTGGTTTCATGAGTTCCAACAACCCGCAAACCCGCGAATGGCAAGCGCTCAGCAGCGATCATCACCTGGCGCCGTTCAGCGACTTCAAGCAGCTCAAAGAGAAAGGCCCGCGCATCATCACCAACGCCAAGGGCGTTTATCTGTGGGACAGCGAAGGCAACAAGATCCTCGACGGCATGGCCGGCCTGTGGTGCGTGGCCATCGGCTATGGCCGTGACGAGCTGGCCGATGCCGCCAGCAAGCAGATGCGCGAACTGCCTTATTACAACCTGTTCTTCCAGACCGCTCACCCGCCTGCATTGAACCTGGCCAAGGCGATTTCCGACGTCGCCCCTGAAGGCATGAATCACGTGTTTTTCACCGGTTCCGGTTCCGAAGGCAACGACACCGTACTGCGCATGGTCCGTCACTACTGGGCGGTCAAGGGCAAGCCGAACAAGAAGGTCATCATCAGCCGCATCAACGGCTACCACGGCTCCACCGTGGCGGGCGCGAGCCTGGGCGGCATGACGTACATGCATGAACAGGGCGACCTGCCGATCCCGGGCATCGTCCACATCCCGCAGCCTTACTGGTTTGGTGAAGGCGGTGACATGACCCCGGACGCGTTCGGCGTCTGGGCGGCCGAACAGCTGGAAAAGAAAATTCTCGAAGTTGGCGAAGACAACGTCGGCGCGTTCATCGCCGAGCCGATCCAGGGCGCGGGCGGTGTGATCGTTCCGCCTGACACCTACTGGCCGAAGATCAAAGAGATCCTCGCCAAATACGACATCCTGTTCGTCGCCGATGAGGTGATTTGTGGCTTTGGTCGCACCGGTGAGTGGTTCGGTAGCGATTTCTACGACCTCAAGCCTGACCTGATGACGATCGCAAAGGGCCTGACCTCGGGCTACATCCCCATGGGCGGCGTGATTGTGCGCGATGAAGTGGTGAGGGTGCTGAACGAAGGCGGCGATTTCAACCACGGCTTTACCTATTCGGGTCATCCGGTGGCGGCAGCGGTCGGTCTGGAAAACATCCGCATCCTGCGGGATGAAAAGATTGTCGAGCGTGTGAAATCGGAAACGGCACCATACTTGCAAAAGCGTTTGCGTGAGTTGAGCGATCATCCGTTGGTGGGTGAGGTTCGTGGCGTCGGCTTGCTGGGCGCCATCGAGCTTGTGAAAGACAAAGCCACTCGCGAGCGTTATGTCGGTCGAGGCGTGGGCATGATTTGCCGAACGTTCTGCTTCAATAACGGACTGATCATGCGAGCGGTGGGTGACACGATGATCATTTCGCCGCCGTTGGTGATCAGCTTCGCCGAGATCGATGAGTTGGTGGAAAAAGCACGCAAATGCCTGGACCTGACCCTTGAGGCACTTCAAAGCTGAGGGCGGATGTGGGAGTGAGCTTGCTCATGAAAGCGGAGTGTCAGTCACTGTATCCGGCACAGGCAGACCGCAGTCGTGAGCAAGCTCACTCCCACAGAATGGTGAGGTTGTTGGTGTGCAGATGAAATCTTTGAAAGTTATGCAATAAGGCAGGCCGGTCTGCTTGTAAGCCCGCTCAGGAAATTGCCAGACTAACGGTTGTTTTAGTCGCCGCTAACATAAAACATTGGAGCTGTACGAATGAAGAAATTTGGCAAAACCCTCCTCGCGTTGTCCTTGATGGGCGTGGTGTCCGCTGCGGCACACGCCGATGACAAAGTTCTGCATGTCTACAACTGGTCCGATTACATCGCGCCGAACACCATTGCCGATTTCGAAAAGGAATCGGGCATCAAAGTGGTGTATGACGTCTTCGACAGCAACGAGACCCTGGAAGCCAAATTGCTGGCCGGCAAGTCCGGTTACGACATCGTCGTTCCATCGAACAACTTCCTGGCCAAACAAATCAAGGCCGGTGTGTATCAGGAGCTGGACAAGTCCAAGCTGTCCAACTACAAAAACCTGAACGAGAAGCTGCTCAAGGCCGTCTCGGTCAGCGACCCGGACAACAAGCACGCCTTCCCGTACATGTGGGGTTCGATCGGTATCGGCTTCAACCCGGACAAGGTCAAGGCTGCACTGGGCGCCGATGCGCCGGTCAATTCCTGGGACCTGCTGTTCAAGCCTGAAAACATCGCCAAGCTGAAAGGCTGCGGTGTGAGCTTCCTGGATTCGCCGACCGAAATGCTGCCTGTTGCGCTGCACTACCTGGGTCTGCCAACAGACAGCCAGAAGAAAGAAGACATCAAGAAGGCTCAGGATCTGTTCCTGAAAATTCGTCCTTCGGTCACCTACTTCCACTCGTCCAAGTACATCTCAGACCTGGCCAACGGCAACATCTGCGTCGCCGTGGGTTACTCGGGTGACATCTACCAGGCCAAGGCGCGCGCTGAAGAAGCCGGCGGCAAGGTCAAGGTCAGCTACAACATTCCGAAAGAAGGTGCTGGTAGCTTCTATGACATGGTCGCCATTCCTAAAGACGCCGAAAACGTCGAAGGCGCCTACAAGTTCATGAACTTCCTGCTGCAGCCTAAAGTCATGGCCGAAATCACCAACGCCGTTCACTTCCCGAACGGTAACGCGGCGGCGACCGAGTTCGTCGACAAGGACATCACCTCTGACCCAGGCGTTTACCCGCCAGCCGATGTTCTGGCCAAGCTGTACGCAATCGCCGACTTGCCGGCAGCTACCCAGCGTGAAATGACTCGCGCCTGGACCAACATCAAATCGGGCAAATAAGCCTGGTCAAACCGTGCCGCCTTATCAGCGGCACGTGCATAGCTGTGTAGGAGTGAGCTGGCTCGCGATTGCGGTCTGCCTGAACCGGATGCGTCATTGACACACCGCTTTCGCGAGCAAGCTCACTCCTACAGGTCCCAAGTCGGGACAGCCATAACGAAAGTTTTTTTGCGAGCAGGGTTTATCGAAGGTAAGTTGCGCGCCGGATTTGTCACAGGCAGTCGTTACTGTCGTCGGCACGGCCAACAGGCCCACCTACTAAAAAAGGACTGCAAACGTGTCTATTTCTTTATTTTCCAAAGGCTTGCTACTGGGAGCCGGCCTGACGCTCGCCGTCGGCGCTTACGCGGAGTCCACCGTCCGCATTTATAACTGGTCCGATTACATCGGCACCACGACCCTGGCGGATTTCGAATCCAGCACGGGGATCAAGACCAAATACGACGTGTTCGATTCCAACGAAACCCTGGAAGGCAAGCTGCTGGCCGGGCACACCGGCTATGACGTGGTCGTGCCGTCCAACCACTTCCTCGGCAAGCAGATCAAGGCCGGTGCGTTTCAGAAGCTCGACAAGTCGCAACTCCCCAATTACTCCAACCTCGACCCCGAGCTGATGAAGCGCCTGGAAAAGAACGATCCGGGCAATCAGTACGCCGTCCCTTATCTGTGGGGCACTAACGGCATCGGCTACAACGTCGACAAGATCAAGGAAGTGCTGGGCGTCGATACCATTGATTCCTGGGCGGTGCTGTTCGAGCCGGAGAACATCAAGAAGCTGAAGAAGTGCGGTGTCGCCTTCCTCGACTCGGCGGATGAAATGATGCCGGCCGTGCTGAATTACATGGGCCTGAACCCCAACAGCACCGATGAGAAAGACTACAAGAAGGCCGAAGACAAGCTGCTGAAAGTCCGTCCGTACGTCACCTACTTCAACTCCTCGAAATACATCACGGACCTCGCCAACGGCGACATCTGTATCGCAGCCGGTTTCTCGGGTGACGTGTTCCAGGCCAAAGCGCGCGCCGAAGAGGCGGGCAAGGGCGTGAACATCGCGTATTCGATTCCGAAAGAGGGCGGCAACCTGTGGTTCGACATGCTGGCGATTCCGGCCGATGCGCCAGACGTCAAAGCGGCCCACGCCTTCATCAACTACATCCTCAAGCCTGAAGTGATCGCCAAGGTCAGTGACCAGGTGGGTTACGCCAACCCGAACCCGGCTTCGGGCGAGCTGATGGATCAGGACATTCGCAACGACGACTCGGTGTATCCCTCGAAAGAAGTGCAGGCGCGCCTGTACGTCAACTCCGAGCTACCGCCGAAAATTCAGCGTGTGATGACGCGCAGCTGGACCAAGATCAAATCCGGTAAATAAAGACCTGGCGCCCGGCCATATTGGCCGGGTGCAAGAACAGTTGGGAGTTTCACCCATGGCAGTTGCCTCCGGCGCCTACAAAAAAGCCCTTGAGGGTGGTCAGCAACCTAAACAGGTGCTGGTCAAAATCGATCGGGTCACGAAAAAGTTCGATGAGACGGTTGCTGTGGACGATGTGTCTCTGCAGATCAACAAGGGCGAAATCTTCGCCCTGCTTGGCGGTTCTGGTTCAGGGAAGTCCACGCTCCTGCGCATGCTGGCCGGTTTCGAGCGACCGACCGAGGGCCGCATCTTCCTCGACGGCGTGGACATCACCGACATGCCGCCGTACGAACGTCCGATCAACATGATGTTCCAGTCCTACGCGCTCTTTCCGCACATGACCGTGGCGCAGAACATCGCCTTCGGTCTGCAGCAGGACAAGCTGCCCAAGGCCGAGGTCGAGGCTCGTGTAGCCGAGATGCTCAAGCTGGTACAGATGACCCAGTACGCCAAGCGCAAACCGCATCAACTCTCTGGCGGTCAGCGTCAGCGTGTGGCGCTGGCACGTTCGCTGGCCAAAAAACCGAAGCTGCTGCTGCTCGACGAACCGATGGGCGCGCTGGACAAGAAGCTGCGTTCACAGATGCAACTGGAACTGGTCGAGATCATCGAGCGCGTCGGCGTGACGTGCGTGATGGTGACTCACGACCAGGAGGAGGCCATGACCATGGCCCAGCGTATCGCGATCATGCACTTGGGCTGGATCGCCCAGATCGGCAGCCCGGTCGACATTTACGAGACCCCTACCAGCCGTCTCGTCTGTGAGTTCATCGGCAACGTCAACCTGTTCGACGGTGAAGTCATCGAGGACATGGAAGGTCACGCGCTGATTCGCAGCCCTGAGCTCGAGCGCAATATCTACGTCGGCCACGGGGTCAGTACCTCGGTGGAAGACAAACACATCACTTACGCCATTCGCCCGGAAAAACTGCTGATCACCACCGAGCAGCCGGGCTACGAATACAACTGGTCGCGCGGCAAGGTTCATGACATCGCTTATCTGGGCGGTCACTCGGTGTTCTACGTGCAACTGGCCTGCGGCAAGCTGGTTCAGTCCTTCGTTGCCAACGCCGAGCGCCGTGGCGCGCGGCCGACCTGGGACGACGAAGTGTTCGTTTGGTGGGAAGACGACAGCGGCGTGGTACTGCGGTCATGAAAATTCGAAAAATCAAACGAGCGCTCAACCGAATAACGCCCAATGGCCGTCAGGCGGTCATCGGGGTTCCGTTTCTCTGGCTGTTTCTGTTCTTCGCGTTGCCGTTTCTGATCGTCATCAAGATCAGTTTTGCCGAAGCCGACGTCGCGATTCCGCCGTACACCGAGATCTTCACGTACGCCGAGCAGAAGCTCGACATCGTGCTCAACTTCGCCAACTACGCGTTATTGACCGGGGACGACCTTTACATTTCGGCGTACCTGGGCTCGTTGAAGATGGCCTTCTTCAGCACCTTGCTGTGCCTGTTGATCGGCTATCCAATGGCCTACGGCATCTCCATCGCCCGCAAGGAAATGCAGACGGTGCTGTTGCTGCTGATCATGATGCCGACCTGGACGGCCATCCTGATCCGCGTGTATGCCTGGATGGGCATCCTCAGCAACAACGGCCTGCTGAATGCGTTCCTGATGTGGCTGGGCGTGATTCAGGAGCCGTTGCAGATCCTCAACACCAACCTGGCGGTCTACATCGGCGTGGTGTACTCGTACCTGCCGTTCATGATTCTGCCGTTGTACGCCAACCTGGTGAAACACGATCAAAGCCTGCTGGAAGCCGCGTCGGACCTCGGTTCGAGCACCTTCAACAGCTTCTGGAAGATCACCGTGCCGCTGTCGAAAAACGGCATCATCGCCGGCTGCATGCTGGTGTTCATTCCGGTGGTGGGCGAGTTCGTCATCCCTGAATTGCTGGGCGGCCCCGAGACGCTAATGATCGGTAAAGTCTTGTGGCAAGAGTTCTTCAATAACCGCGACTGGCCGGTGGCGTCTTCGCTGGCGGTGGTGATGCTGTTGATCCTCATCGTGCCGATCATTCTGTTCAACCGTAGCCAGGCCAAAGAACTGGAGGGCAAAGCATGAGAGGCTTCCGATTCTCGAACCTGATGTTGGTACTGGGCCTGGTTTTCATCTACGCGCCCATGGTCATCCTGGTGATCTACTCGTTCAACGCCTCCAAGCTGGTGACGGTCTGGGGTGGCTGGTCGGTGAAGTGGTACGTCGGCTTGCTCGACAACACCCAACTCATGGCCTCCGTGGCGCGCTCGCTGGAAATCGCCTGCTACACCTCGGTCGCGGCGGTTGCCCTCGGCACCATGGCGGCGTTCGTGCTGACCCGCGTGACGCGCTTCAAAGGCCGTACGTTCTTCGGCGGTCTGGTGACCGCGCCGTTGGTCATGCCTGAGGTCATCACCGGTCTGTCGCTGTTGCTGTTGTTCGTGGCGATGGCGCAGTTGATTGGCTGGCCGCAGGAGCGTGGCATTGTCACCATCTGGATCGCCCACACGACGTTCTGTGCGGCGTATGTGGCGGTGGTGGTGTCGGCCCGTCTGCGTGAGCTCGACATGTCCATCGAGGAAGCGGCGATGGATCTGGGGGCGCGGCCATGGAAGGTGTTCTTCCTGATCACCATCCCGATGATCGCGCCGTCGCTGGCCGCGGGCGCGATGATGTCCTTCGCGCTGTCGCTGGATGACCTGGTGTTGGCGAGCTTCGTGTCGGGCCCTGGCTCGACCACCTTGCCGATGGAAGTGTTCTCGGCCGTGCGTCTGGGTGTGAAGCCTGAGATCAACGCCATTGCCAGCCTGATTCTGCTGGCGGTGTCGATCGCGACCTTCCTGGTGTGGTTCTTCAGCCGTCGTGCAGAAGAGAAGCGCAAGAAAGCGATTCAGCAAGCCATCGAAGAAGCGGCGGCGGATGGCTGGAAACAGCCGGACATCCGTCGTGCTCCGGTGGTTGAGACGGTTTGATCTGATCCAGCCGCACGACCTGATCGTTCCCACGCTCCGCGTGGGAATGCATCCGCTGACGCTCTGCGTCGTTGAAGACTAGACGCGGAGCGTCCTGGACGGCGTTACCACGCGGAGCGTGGGAACGATCAAAAAACTGATGGCGAATCTTTTAGGAGCGTGGCTTGTCCCGCGATCTGCCGGGGACCGGCAGCAAACCCTATGAATGAGTTCTGCCAGATGGCCCGTGTGTACCGGATTTGCGACGGGTTCCCCGCCGATCGTGGGACAAGCCACACTCCTACATATGATCGATGTCGTCAGTGACTCGGCACCAACCGCAACACCTCTTTGCTGTTCTCCGCCACATCCCCCTCACTGAACCGCTCCGGCACGTACTGGCTGGTGATGTAGCGCTGTGCCTGATCCGAATAGTGCTTGTCGAACAACACGCCGCTTTGCCCAACCGGGTTGATCCCCAACGCATGGGCCGGGTCGGCGAAGTCGATCAGGCGGCGGGTGGACGGGCCATAGGTCACAGGCCAAGGAGCGGTGGTGATGCTGGCGGACAGGTTATTTGGCACTTCATGGGTGCCGGGCGCGGCAAATGGGCCGACGTTGAACAGCATGTCCAGCGGCGGCTGGCGGCCCAGTGGATGTTCGTGCGTCAGCGTGTGCGCCTTGCCCCAAGTCCACTCGTCTGCGTTCAGCCCATAGAGCGACTTCAAATGGGACACCGCGGCATGCCACGCAACTTTCACGGTGTTGTCGCGGCTTTCCGGGGCGGGCGAGTTGCGATTGTTCCACCAGGGTGACTTGGCATCGGCGGCCAGTTTTGGCAGCGCCATGTCGATCACGCGTGTCGAGAGCAGGGTCGCGAACAACCCGTCGCCCAGCTCATCCCGAAAGGTCTGGTCGCTGAGGTTGTAGAGGAACTGGTTGAACAGCGTCGCGCCCACGGAATCGACCGAGTAATCGCCTTTCCAGACGGCCAGACGTTCGATCAGATCGTGTTCTTCCGGATCGCTGATCACCCGACGCAGTACCGGCATCAATGGCTTGAGAATTTGCGCGGCATAGTCGGTTCGGGTGCCCAATTGCAGCGCCTGGCTGTTTTCCAGGTTCCACTTCACCGACGGGTCGCTCAGCTGCTTGTTCAACTGGCGACCGCGTTCGGCGAGGTTGTAGTAGCCCGGAATTTCCATCCCCGTTGGCGAAACGGGCTGGAAGTTGGCCGACACGATATAACCCCGCGCCGGGTTTTCTTCCTGAGGGTTGGCGCTGAACGGATAGAAACCTTCCTTGTCGGCCTGATCGGTGCTGCCGTCGAGAAGGAAGGTCGGGTTAACGCCTGCCGGCCGCTTGGGCAACTGCGCGGCCGCCCACCAGCCGATATCGCCTTTGGCGTTGGCGTAGACCACGTTCAAGCCCGGTGACTGGATCTTCTCGGCGGCGCTGCGCATCTTGTCCAGCGTGTCGGCACGGTTGGCCTCGTAGAAGCCTTGGAGGATCGGGTTCTCGGATTCAAGGAACGACCACCACATGGCGACCGGCGTGTCGGCGTGCTCCTGAATACCGCTGGCGTTCAGCACGTCATTGACGATCGGGCCGTGGGGCGACTGGCGCAGCATGAAGGTGATCGGCGATTCGCCTTTGACCTTGATCAGTTCGGGCCGCGAGGTCATGTCTGCCCAGGCGCCGTGGTACCAGACCTGATTGGGGTTCTCGGGGTTGACCTTCTCGGCAATCAGGTCGACGTCGTCGTTCTGGAACATGGTCAGGCTCCAGCCGAAATCCATGTTGTGGCCGAGGAGGGCGAACGGATTGAGCGCCTGAAAGTGGCCGTACAACTCGAAGTCGGGAGCAGAGAGTTGCGCTTCGTACCACACCGCGGGCACCGAGAAGCGAATGTGCGGATCGCCCGCCAGCAACGGCTTGCCGCTCTGCGTGCGACTGCCTGACACTGCCCAGGCATTGCTGCCTTCGAATTGCGGCAGGCCTGCATCCTCCAGCGCTTGCTGGCTGAGCAAGGCCAGATCGCTCAGGCGTTTCCAGTCCTTGTTGCTCAGTGCAGGCCCTTGGCCCAGCGCGCCATGGGGCTGCCAGTCGAGATCGAAGACCTTCAGGTAATCCGCCCCGAGCTGATCGCGTACATACGTCAGCAGCGGTTCGGTACGAAACGCCGCCGCAAAGCTGTAAGCCAGATAGCCGCCGATGCTCAGGGTGTCTTCTGCGGTGAAGGGGCGCTTGTCGATGCCCAGGACGTCGAACTCGACGGGCCTGGGGTGAGTCGCCTGAAACTGGTTCACGCCATCGAGATAGGCTTGCAGGGCCTTCCAGGCAGGCGTGTTCTTGTCCTGCCGGGCCACGTACTTGTCGGCATGCTCGCGAATACGCAGACTGCGGAACAGCTTGTCAGTGTTCACTAGCTTCGGCCCGAGGATTTCGGCCAGTTCGCCACGGGCGAGCCTGCGCAGGATTTCCATCTGGAACAGGCGATCCTGCGCGTGCACATAACCCAGCGCGCGGTACAGGTCGTCCTGATTTTCGGCCTTGATGTGCGGTACGCCACGCTCGTCGTAACGCACACTGACCGGCGCCTTGAGACTGTTCAACGCCAACTCGCCGGTGCGCACCGGCTGTTTGCTGTGGATATACCAGGCACCGCCGCCAGCGATCAGGACGATCAGCAAAGCGATGACGGAAAGGCTGCGTTTCATCCAGAAGGCTCAAAGGTGATTGAGAAGGTTTCGCAGGCTACAGAATCGGCGCGACGCTGGGTAGGCGGCGATGACACCCGATTGTGCAGGAGCGCCCGCGCTGAACGATAACGCGGGTTCCCTGATAAGCCGTGACGCCCCATTCGCGGGCAAGCGCGCTCCTACAGGTTGGCGACTCGTATCAGATCGTATTGCGTTAAGCTCCTGCCTACGCCACCAAAGGGCTTTATCCATGCGAATTCAATCTTGCGCCCTGACGCTTTTGTTGGCGCTGCTTTCTGCTCACGCAATTGCTTTCACTGGCCCCAAGCCGGGCGATGTCATCGAAGTCACCCTTGATCAGGTTCACCCCACGCAGGCGGTGATCGGGTTCGATCAGGTGTATTACAAGCTCGAGCGCTTCGCCAAGGATCGCCAGAAACTGTTCGATGAGATCTGCGAAAGCAACGGTCAGGATGAAGCGAAAACCGTCGGTGAAAGTGCCGACCCACTGAAGCCTGACAGCTTCACCTGCAAGGACGAACCCAACGCCCATCCCGAAGAGATGAAAACCGTGGTGGTCGGTCCCGGTGGCCAGTTCTATCTCACGGATGGTCATCACACCTTCACCACGCTGTGGGAGCAGCCCGGCGCGGGGGCGCAGATGAAGATGAAGGTGCGCATCACAGATGTTTTCAGCGACAGCGCCGACATGGCGACATTCTGGAAACGCATGGAAAAGGCCCATAAGGTCTGGCTCAAGGACGGCAACGGCCAGTCGCTTTCACCCGATCAATTGCCCGCGCAGCTTGGCTTGAAGTCGATGCAGAACGACATCCTGCGCAGCATCGTCTATTTCGTCCGTGGCGCCGCCTATGACAAACCCAAGGCTGGCGATGTGTCCCCGGAATTTCTGGAGTTTTATTGGGCTGACTGGCTGCGTGATCGGCTCAAGCTGGCCGACTTCAACCTCAGCGAGCGCAGCGGTTATCACCAGGCGTTGCAGGCAGCGAGTGATCTGATGGTCAAGCCGCCGTTGAGCAAGACCATCGGTGGCGGTCTGACGGCGAAACAGCTGGGTGGTTTCAAATCGGTGAAGCGCAAGGCGTTGACCAAGACCGCGAGTGAGAAACTGCCGTACGTGATCGACTACAAAGACACGCATTGATCCCGATGGCGGGAGGCACCTCGCTGTGTCAGTCAGCGGGCTGCCAAGGGCAATAGCAGCCGACCGCCATTGTGTGCGTGGCGCTGACCGTGCGATCGGCTTTGAGCGCCAAGAGAATCGGCTCGATAAAGCTGTTTTGTGAGTTGCAGACCAGCCCTTCGCTGTAAGGCCCGAAATACGCAAGTTTGCCCTGGCGGTCCCAGATCGCGACCGCAGGGCTTGAGGTGACCCGCTCGGCACCCGGCAGGCTGGCAAGGGGTTTGATGGCGCTCAAGGTAGACGGCAGTTGTCCATGAGTCCCTGGTTTCTGGACCGCATAGAAGTCCACGCCGTTGGCGCCCGCGAAATGCTCCACGAGCTGGCTCAAATGCTCCTGATTGCCGACGTTGCAGGGGCACGCCGGGTCCCAGAAATGCACAACCCGGATACGTCCCGGTCCGGCCAGCGCTGGCGGCAGGCTCAGAACATCGCCGGCAAACAACGCCGTCTGATCACTGAACGCACGGATGTATCGGCCCTCAAACCATTCATAGCCCGTCCATAACGCCGCCGCGCAGATGACAGTGGTCAGTGCAATGAATGCAGTGCGACGTCGAGTGTGTGGGTGGACGTTCATGGGCGGGCTTCGATTTGGGTGACGTAGCTTGCCACGCCTGAGTGGACAGAAGAAACTCACGGGCAGTGGTCACTTTTTATTTCCTGTTTGGCTGATGGATTACCGATGTCCAACTCGTTCGACCCCGATCACCTGAGGGCCAGCCTGCAACCGTTGAGTGCCCGGCAGACGATTTCCGATGAAGGACAGGCTTACCAGCGTTTCTACAACCTGGTCGGGCTCGGTCGTGACGGTCAGGTGAACAGCCGTCTCGGTCGTTTCGAGGTCGGCGGCTACGAGATCGTCACCCAACTCTGGATGCCTGAGAACCCTGTGGCGACGCTGGTGTTGGTGCATGGCTTCTACGATCACATGGGGTTGTACCGCCACGTCATCGAATGGGCGCTCGATCTTGGCTTTGCGGTGGTGTCCTGTGATCTGCCAGGGCACGGACTGTCCAGCGGGAGCCGGGCAAGCATTACCGATTTTGCCGAATATCAGCTGGTGCTCGACCGGTTGTTCGTCGAGGCCGAGATTCTCCAGCTGCCCAAACCCTGGCACTTGTGCGGACAGAGCACGGGCGGTGCTATCGTCATTGACCACTTGCTTAATCACGGCGACGAAAGCCCTGCGCAGGGGCAGTCGATCCTGCTCGCGCCGTTGGTACGGCCAAGGGGCTGGACCTGGTCGAAAGTCAGTTATTATCTGTTGCGGGCGTTCGTTAAAGGCATCGACCGGCGCTTCAGCGAGAACTCCAATGCGCCTGCGTTCCTGCCGTTTCTGATGGCCGACCCGTTGCAGCCCAGGCGCTTGCCGACGGCATGGGTCGGGGCGCTGGCCAGATGGATCGAGCGCATAGAAAACGCGCCTCGCAGCCGCCGCAGCCCGTTGATCGTGCAAGGCGAGTCCGACATGACCGTGGACTGGAGTCACAATCTTGCGGTGCTCAACGACAAATTCGATCACCCGCAGATTTTCATGCTGCACGAGGCGCGGCATCACCTGGCCAATGAGTTGCCGGAATTACGTGAGCGGTTCTTTGAGTTTTTGACGCGAAGGATGATGTGAGGCTTCATCGCGCGCTACCTGTAGGAGTGAGCTTGCTCGCGATCGCGCAGAGTCAGTCGCCGCAGATGTACCTGACATACCGCCTTCGCGAGCAAGCTCGCTCCTACAGGGTTTGTGGTGCGTTAAAACGTGATTAATTCACGTTCTGCCCGACCGCCAACCCTGCGCGAATCGCGGCCAGGGCGGCTTGATAGTAGGCCTTGCCTTCGCTGGATTCGGCAAACGTCGAGAACTCGTCCAGCTCCGAGTCTGACAAGTCGCGGTAGACATATAGCAGCGTGTTGCTCATGTCGTTGCTGATCTGCGCCATCAGGCGTTGGCGCTGGCCGTCGAGCATGGCTTGCGTTGTTCCTCCACCCATCAGCCCCGGAATCATCGAACTCAGGCTGTCGGCGGCCACGCCAGCGATGGCCAGACTCACTTCTGCGCCCGCCTCTTTGGCAGGTAGCGCGTTGACCAGATGACCAATGATCAGCAGACGGTTGTCAGTGGCCTGCATTTTCGGCAGGCCCTGGGCGTTCTTGGCCAGTTGATCGGGGCGCGTGGCGGTGAGTTCAGCATTGACGATCTTGCGGCCCAGCGGTGACTGGAAGAATTGCAGCGCAGGGTTGGGATCTTGAAGCGTCTGACGCAGTTTCTGTTCGGCACGCTGGTCCATGGCCTGCGGCGCGAAGCGTTGGTTGCTGTTATTCACCAATGCGTCGAACACGGCAGGCGGCAGGCTGTTCTTGTAGCGCTGTTGTGCAGCTTTGAGGGCGTCGTTGAAATGCGCGCGTTGTTCTGGCCAGCCGGCGACCTTGTACAGCTGGTCGTGGCCGTCTGCCCAGGCGGGCATGGTGCAGAACATCAACATCAGGAAAAACAGACGGCGCATTAGAGACTCCTGTCGGCAGGCCGCTATTCTCGGCGGGGCGGCGGGGATTTGTCGAGTTAACAGTTGCCAGACCCCAAGAAAACCGATGTGTTCGGCCCGTTTGCGTGTAAATCGGCCAAGGGTTTTTAAACCTGAAAAAATATTCCTCGATTGGCGGACCACGAGCTCTGTTGGATTGATCGGCGTATGGATACTATGCGCGCCATGCGCATATCCCCTGATCACCCACTGCTGTTACGAATCGTCGACGACCTGGCCGAGCGCGGCTGGTCGCAGCAGAATATTTTTCTGCCGGACAGCCTCACCCGTGAGCTGGCGCTTGAGTGTCGCCAGCGGGCAGCCGAGGGTGAACTGGCGCCTGCAGCCGTCGGGCGCGGCCCTGCGCAGGAAGTGCGTGAGGGAATTCGGGGTGATCACATTCAGTGGCTGGAACCGGGACAGGCCGAGTCCTGTGACCGTTATCTGGAACTGATGGACAGCTTGCGCCAGGCGCTCAATCGCGGGCTGTTCCTGGGGCTTGAGGATTACGAGAGCCATTTCGCGCTCTACCCGCCGGGCGCTTTCTATCGCAAGCACGTCGACCGGTTCCGCGACGACGACAAGCGCATGGTGTCGGCGGTGATCTACCTCAACGACGCGTGGCTGCCGGAGCATGGCGGCCAACTGCGCATGTTCCTCAAGGACGGCACCGAGTATGACGTGCAACCCACCGGCGGATGTCTGGTGGTGTTTCTCTCCGGTGACATGCCGCACGAAGTCTTGCCTTCTACCCGGGAGCGCCTGTCGCTTACTGGCTGGTTCCGCCGACGGGGCAATGAGCCGTTTGAGCTTTGAGCGGGCATAAGGCTGCCAACTCATTCTCATGGCAGTGATCCGCTTTGCTGTGGGAGCGAATTCATTCGCGAAAAATCTGATTGACGACCGTGATGCGTCAGCTGTGTGGGCCTCTCGCGAATGAATTCGCTTTCACAGAGTGACAGTCGTCATTGAGTGCGGTGTCCGCAAAAATATGAAATTTTCTACATAAATCCGGTTGGCTGCACATATCGGTCTCAAGCCAGACTAAGGTAAACGCCATGCTAGAGCGTTTAACAGAGGCGCGTGGACCGGCCCTTTAAGCTCGCGGTCCGAAGCAGCGTTCATAAAATCAAGAACCGGAGAGATCATGAAGACCCTATTCGCAAGAACTGCCCTGACTGGCCTGCTCCTTGGCTCGACCTTTCTGGTCCAGGCCGCCGATGTGCCTCGCACCCCATCGCCCGCTGGCGCGGAGGTTTACATCATCTCGCCCAAGGACGGCGCTGTCGTCAACGGCGCGTTCAAAGTCCAGTTCGGCCTCAAGGGGATGGGCGTTGCCCCCGCGGGTGTTGACGTACCGGATACGGGGCAC
The DNA here is from genome assembly GCF_039697315.1 of Pseudomonas abietaniphila. Classification (NCBI taxonomy): domain Bacteria; kingdom Pseudomonadati; phylum Pseudomonadota; class Gammaproteobacteria; order Pseudomonadales; family Pseudomonadaceae; genus Pseudomonas; species Pseudomonas abietaniphila. Next base: position 3,489,602 of record NZ_CP155619.1, read on the forward strand.
CATCACCTGTTGATCGACGTGAAGGATCAGCCGGACATGAACGCGCCCTTGCCGACGACCGACAATATTCGTCACTTCGGCAAAGGCCAGACTGAAACCGAACTGAACCTCACCCCAGGCCAGCACACCTTGCAGCTGCTGGTGGGCGACAAGAGCCACGTGCCGTTGAACCCGGTGGTCGAGTCGCAGAAGATCACGATTACGGTGAAGTGACGCATTGGTCCACGTGGGTGACGCCGTCTCTGTGGGAGCGAATTTATTCGCGATGCTAAGTTTCAGGCAATAAACCTGTATCGGATGCACTGGCTTGATCGCGAATGAATTCGCTCCCACAGAAGGTGTGCCAGTCAGGTGTATCGCATTACTGGCAAGCACAAAAAAAGGAGACCCGAAGGTCTCCTTTTTCATGGCCCTGAAAAAGCGGCTTAGAACAGAACGCGGCTGCGGATGGTGCCTTTGATGTGCTGCAGCTTCTCTTGCGCCAGGTCCGAGTATTCGGCGTCGACGTCGATGACCACGTAACCGACTTTCTCGTTGGTCTGCAGGAACTGACCGGAGATGTTGATGCCGTTTTCCGCGAACACTTTGTTGATCTCGCTGAGCACGCCCGGAATGTTTTCGTGGATGTGCAGCAGGCGGTGCTTGCCCGGGTGAGCCGGCAGGGCCACTTCAGGGAAGTTGACCGAGGACACCGACGTACCGTTGTCGCTGTACTTGACCAGCTTCTCGGCCACTTCCAGACCGATGTTGGCCTGTGCTTCGGCGGTGGAACCACCGATGTGCGGGGTCAGGATCACGTTATCCAGGCCACGCAGCGGGCTTTCGAAGATGTCATCGTTGGAGCGAGGCTCGACCGGGAACACGTCGATGGCCGCGCCGATCAGGTGCTGGTCCTTGATCGCGCTGGCCAGGGCGTCGAGATCCACCACGGTGCCGCGCGCGGCGTTGATCAGGATCGCGCCTTTCTTCATGGCGCGGATTTCTTTCTCGCCAATCATCATTTGCGTGGACGGCAGCTCAGGCACGTGCAGCGAAACGATGTCGGCCAGCCCCAGCAATTCGGTCAGGCTGGCGACCTGGGTTGCGTTGCCCAGCGGCAGCTTGGTCAGCGGGTCGAAGAAGAACACCTGCATGCCCAGGCTTTCTGCCAGAACCGACAGTTGAGTACCGATCGAGCCGTAGCCGATGATGCCCAGTTTCTTGCCACGGATTTCGAACGAGTTGGCAGCGCTTTTGATCCAGCCACCACGGTGGCAGGAAGCGTTCTTTTCCGGGATGCCGCGCAGCAGCAGAATCGCCTCGGCCAGAACCAGTTCCGCCACCGAACGGGTGTTGGAGTACGGGGCGTTGAAGACGGCGATACCACGCTCGCGAGCGGCGTTCAGGTCAACCTGGTTGGTACCGATGCAGAAGCAGCCCACTGCGACCAGTTTCTTGGCGCAGTCGAACATTTCTTCGGTCAGTTGGGTGCGAGAGCGGATACCGATGAAATGAGCGTCGGCAATCTTTTCCTTCAGTTCGGCTTCCGGCAGAGACTTGGTGTGGTACTCGATGCTGGTGTAACCGGCGGCCTTGAGGACGTCGACTGCGGATTGGTGGACGCCTTCGAGAAGAAGGAACTTGATCTTGCTCTTGTCGAGGGAAGTCTTGCTCATCTGCGTAAACCTGTGTCCCGGAAAAAAATGGCAGGGAATGGACAGCTCGAGCTGGCCTCACGGCGCAACGGCGCCATCGCAGGTCGGCCTCAGGCACGTCTCTGCGGGGGCGGTATGCTAGCATATGTGCCCCGCTAAATACCCGCTCCTGCGACGTGAAGCGTTCTCAGGATGACCATGAATAGTTCGAGAGTTCGCCCATGATCGATGTTGCCGTAATCGAAGCGCTGAAGACCTTGGTTGAGCCCGGGAAAGTCCTCACCGACGCCGCCTCCCTCGAAACGTACGGCAAGGACTGGACCCGCCAGTACACCCCGGCGCCCAGCGCCATCGTCTTCCCGAAAACCACCGAACAGGTTCAAGCCATCGTGCTGTGGGCCAACAAGCACAAGGTCGCACTGGTGCCTTCGGGCGGCCGGACCGGGCTGTCCGGCGCGGCGGTGGCGATGAACGGCGAGGTGGTCGTTTCGTTCGATTACATGAATCAGATCCTCGAACTCAACGTCACCGATCGCACGGTGCGCTGCCAGCCGGGCGTGGTCACTAAGCAACTGCAGAATTTCGCGGAAGAAAACGGCCTTTATTACCCGGTGGATTTCGCGTCTTCCGGCTCCAGTCAGATCGGCGGCAATATCGGCACCAATGCCGGCGGGATCAAGGTCATTCGCTACGGCATGACCCGTAACTGGGTATCGGGCCTGAAAGTGGTGACCGGCAAGGGCGATATCCTTGAACTGAACAAGGACCTGATCAAGAACGCGACCGGCTACGACCTGCGTCAGCTGTTCATCGGGTCTGAAGGCACGCTGGGCTTTGTCGTCGAAGCCACAATGCGTCTGGACCGCGCGCCAAAGAACCTGACCTGCATGGTCCTCGGAACGCCGGATTTCGACGCGATCATGCCGGTGCTGCATGCCTTTCACGGCAAGCTCGACCTGACGGCCTTCGAGTTTTTCTCCGACAAGGGGCTGGCCCGCATCATGGCGCGGGGGGATGTGCCTGAGCCGTTCGAGACCAAGACCCCGTTCTATGCCTTGCTGGAATTCGAGGCGAGCAACGAAGAGATTGCCAACGAAGCGCTGGCTACGTTCGAACACTGCGTGGAACAAGGCTGGGTCATCGATGGCGTGATGAGTCAGAGCCAGCAGCAGTTGCAGAACCTGTGGAAGCTGCGCGAATACCTTTCCGAAACCATCTCCCACTGGACGCCGTACAAAAACGACATCTCAGTCACCGTGTCGAAAGTCCCGGCGTTCCTCAATGAGATCGACGCGATCGTCAGCGAGCATTACCCCGACTTCGAGGTGGTCTGGTATGGCCACATCGGTGACGGCAACCTGCACTTGAACATCCTCAAGCCAGAAGACCTCCCTAAAGAAGAGTTCTTCGCCAAGTGCGCGACCGTCAACAAATGGGTGTTCGAAATCGTCGAGAAGTACAACGGCTCGATTTCCGCCGAGCACGGCGTGGGTCTGGTCAAGCGCGACTACCTCGAGTACAGCCGCTCGCCCGTGGAAATCGACTACATGAAAGCGGTGAAGGCTGTGTTCGACCCCAATGGCATCATGAACCCCGGAAAGATCTTCACGGTGTAAGCTTCGAGCTGCCCGCCGGCCGGTTCACGATAAAGACAAGCAGCAAGACCCGTATTCAGGAGCGCTCATGAGCTATCAGCACAAGTATGTCGACGGTACCAAGGTTCATTTCCCCTTGGGTAAAGTGGTCTGCATCGGCCGTAACTACGCCGAACACGCCAAGGAACTTGATAACCCGGTGCCGACCGAGCCCCTGCTGTTCATCAAGCCCGGCAGCTGCGTGGTCGAGATCGAAGGTGGTTTCACCATCCCGCAGGACCGTGGTTCGGTGCATTACGAAGCTGAAATCGTGGTACTGATCGGCAAACCGCTGAGCAAGAACCCAAGTCGGGAAGAAGTGCTGGATGCGATTTCCGGTTTCGCGCCGGGCCTTGATCTGACGTTGCGCGACGTGCAGTCCAAATTGAAGGAAAAAGGCCTGCCTTGGGAAATCGCCAAATCGTTCGACGGCGCGGCGGTGATTGCCCCGTTCGTCTCGGCCGACGCGTACCCGGACCTGGCCGATATTTCCATTCGCCTGACCGTTAACGGCGAAGTGCGTCAGGACGGCAACAGCAACCAGATGCTCAACCCCATCGTGCCGATGATTCAGCACATGGCTTCGCAATTTTCGCTGCAGGCGGGCGACTTGATCATGACCGGCACGCCTGCGGGCGTTGGGCCGTTCCAGGTGGGCGATGAGATCGTGCTGGAGCTGCCGGGCCACAGCCGTTTTGAAAGCGACGTCCGCTGATTCATAGCGGACTCGGCTATTGAAGGCCGCTTGTGAGGGTTCACAAGCGGCCTTTTTTGTTTCGCGGACATATCGGTTTGCCAGGTTGCCGTTTTTTTCACAACCGATCTGGATAATCCGTCGCCGACCGCAGCGCCTTGCCGCTGTGCCAATGAAATTTTTCAGGATCGTTTCGATGGCCGTTGATGCACAACAACTGAGCAAGCCCCCACGCCGCACACGTTTTCATTGGTCCTGGTTGCTGATTGCCCTGGTGGTGATTCTCGTCGGCCTGTCGTACGCATGGCATTGGGACGATCGTGGCCTGCTGTGGTTGCGCGAGCAAAGTGCTTCCGCCGAACAACGTGCGGCCAGCGTCTGGCTGCCGGACTACAAAGTGGATATCGACGGCAAGTCGATGGTAGGACTGGAAAAGGACGAGGCGTCGGATCTGTCCTATGACCCGGTCAGCAAAACCTTGTACTCGGTCATGGGCAAGAACGCATTCCTGGCTGAGCTGAGCCTGACCGGCGACGTGCTGCGCAAAATCCCGCTGGTGGGCTGGAGCAACCCGGAAGGGGTGATGGTGTTGGGCAACGGCCTGATTGCCATCGTCGACGAGCGTCAGCACCTGATGACGATGGTCACGGTGACGCCTGACACCAAGACCCTGGACATCAAGGATTTCCCGAAATACGACCTGGGCCCGTCGGTGGATCAGAACAAAGCGTTCGAAGGCGTGACCTGGGACGCGCGGAATCAGCAGATCCTGCTGGGCGAGGAACGCCCGCCCGCATTGTTCAGCTGGAAGTCCGATGGCAGCGCCATCTTGAAGGGCGACAAGCGCAAGCTGGTGAACGACAACCTGATCATGCGCAACCTGTCTGCGCTGTACGCCGACCAGAAAACCGGGCATCTGCTGGTGTTGTCGGCTGAATCGCACCTGTTGCTGGAGCTGGACGAGAAGGGCAACAAGGTGAGTTTCATAGCGCTGGTGACGGGCCTCAATGGCCTGGCTCATACCATTCCTCGCGCCGAGGGCGTCACCATGGACGAGAATCGCACTATTTATATGGTCAGCGAGCCGAACCTGTTTTATTCGTTCAAGAAGAAATGATGAGTCGTTGATATTCGGGTTTGCACCTCACCTGTGGGAGCGAGCTTGCTCGCGAAGAGGCCGGCACATTCAACGCGTTCGGTCGTCTGGGCGGGCGTCGCGAGCTTGCTCGTCACACATGATTTATGGACGGGCACGGGTTGCGCGCTTTAAGGCTGGATTCAGACTAGGGTGATATTAAAGCGCCTCCTGTTTGTCGCCGAGCCCACTGCATGCGTCGTCTCTCCCCCCTGAAAAGCGTTCTGCTCACGTTGCTGGTTCTGTGCGTGCTCGCGGGGTCCTACCTTGTCGCCCGCGAATACCGCGTCATCGAGCGTCTCTGGTTCAACTGGCACGTCTTCTGGCAAGCCAGCGATGCGCAGGCGCTGGGACTCGATGACTATGAGGTGGTGATCGAGGCGCGCGTCATTGACGGGTTGCCCGACAACGTCTCGGCGCTGAGTTATGACCCGCACCGTAAAACCCTGTTCACGGTCACCAACAAAAACCCGGAGCTGGTCGAGTTGAGCCTCGACGGGCGCATCGTGCGGCGCATTCCGCTCACCGGCTTCGGTGACGCCGAGGCCGTCGAATACATCAGCCCGGGCACCTATGTGATCAGCGACGAGTACAACCAGCGACTGATCAAGGTGCACATCGACGACAGCACGCTGTTTCTGGATTCAGCCGATGCAGAGCAACTGACATTGGGCATCGACGCGGGCGGCAACAGCGGTTTCGAGGGGCTGGCGTATGACAATCAGGGCCAGCGCCTGTTTGTGGCCAAGGAGCGCAAGCCGGTACAGATCATCGAAGTGCGCGGTTTTCCCAACCTCGTTCCTGGTTCACCCAATGTCCTGGAGGTGACGTCCAGCAAACGGCGTGATGCCGGATTGTTCGTGCGGGATCTGTCCAGCTTGCAGTTCGATGAGCGCAGCGGGCACTTGCTGGCGCTGTCGGATGAATCCCGGCAAATACTGGAGCTTGATACGGAAGGTCGGCCTGTAGGCAACGTGTCGCTGAGCAAGGGCAGCATGGGCTTGAGCAAAAGCGTGCCGCAGGCGGAGGGAATCGCGATGGGGGAGGACGGGACGTTGTACGTGGTGAGCGAGCCGAATCTGTTTTATGTGTTCAGGAAGCAGTGACCGACGCCCAGTTTCATGGCTGCGCTGTACCCGTGGGAGCGAATTCATTCGCGATTGGCCCGGACATCCGCTACATCTCCATCGGATTTGCCACCGCATCGCGAATGAATTCGCTCCCACAGGGTTTTAGTCCAGCACTGCTCGGCGTTGATCGAAAAGTGATCAGCGCTTCAGGGTTTTCACGCCTTCCTGAGTGCCCAACAGCAGCAGGTCAGCCGGACGTGCCGCGAACAGGCCGTTGGTGACCACGCCGACGATGGCGTTGATCTGGGCTTCGAGCTCCACCGGGTTGGTGATGCTCATGTTATGAACGTCGAGGATGATGTTGCCGTTGTCGGTCAGCACGCCTTCGCGGTACACCGGGTCGCCGCCCAGTTTCACCAGTTCGCGGGCAACGTGGCTGCGGGCCATCGGGATGACTTCGACCGGCAGCGGGAACGCACCCAGTACGGGCACCAGCTTGCTGCCGTCTGCAATGCAGATGAACGTCTTGGCCACAGCGGCCACGATCTTCTCGCGGGTCAGGGCTGCGCCGCCGCCTTTGATCAGGTTCAGGTGCTCATCGCTTTCGTCCGCGCCGTCGACGTAGAACTCCAGATCGCTGACGGTGTTCAACTCATACACCGGAATGCCGTGGCCTTTGAGGCGGGCGGCGGTGGCTTCGGAGCTGGCGACGGCGCCGTCGAATGCGCCTTTGTGTTGGGCCAACGCATCGATGAAGCAGTTGGCGGTGGAGCCGGTGCCGACACCCACGATGCTTTTGTCGTCGAGTTTCGGAAGGATGAAGTCGACAGCGGCCTGGGCAACGGCCTGTTTGAGTTGATCCTGGGTCATGCGGGGTTTGGCTCCAGTGATAGAGGTCTCCTGTAGGCGCGCGCTTGCCTGCGATAGCGTTGTGTCTATGCCCGATGTATCGACGGGCACTGCGCTATCGCGGGCAAGCGCGCTCCTACAGGGGATAGCGATATGCCGAGGGCGGGCATTATAACGACATGCCGGGGTTAAAGCCTGACTCTTGGTGTGGTCGTGCGTCGGGACGCGGGGTAGACTTCTGGGCCTTGCCCCTCTCGCCAGTGATGCTTTCCCGATGCTCGAACAGTACGTCAAGAAAATCCTCACCTCGCGCGTCTACGACGTGGCCGTGGAAACCCCGCTGCACGGCGCTCGTCAGCTGTCCGAGCGGCTGGGCAACCAGGTGTTGCTCAAGCGCGAAGACCTGCAGCCGGTGTTTTCCTTCAAGATTCGTGGCGCCTACAACAAGCTGGCGCAGCTGAGCCCGGAAGAACTGGCGCGGGGCGTGGTCACGGCGTCGGCGGGCAACCATGCGCAAGGCCTGGCGCTGGCGGCGAAGACCCTGGGGGTGTCGGCCACCATCGTGATGCCCAAGACCACCCCGGAGATCAAGGTCGAAGGCGTGCGCTCGCGCGGCGGCAAGGTGGTCCTGCACGGCGATTCCTTCCCCGAGGCGCTGGCGTATTCGCTGAAGCTGGTCGAGGAAAAAGGCTACGTCTACATCCACCCTTACGACGACCCAGACACCATCGCCGGGCAAGGCACGGTGGCCATGGAAATCCTGCGTCAGCACCCGGGCCAGCTGGACGCGATCTTCGTGCCAGTGGGCGGCGGCGGGCTGATCGCCGGCATCGCGGCGTACGTGAAATACCTGCGCCCGGAGATCAAGGTGATTGGCGTCGAACCCGACGACTCCAACTGCCTGCAACAGGCCATGGCCTATGGCGAGCGGGTCGTGCTGCAGCAGGTCGGGCTGTTTGCTGACGGCGTGGCGGTGGCGCAGATCGGCCAGCACACCTTCGACATCTGCAAGGATTACGTCGATGAGGTGATCACGGTCAGCACCGACGAGGTCTGCGCGGCGATCAAGGACATCTACGACGACACCCGCTCGATCACCGAGCCGGCGGGCGCGCTGGGCGTGGCCGGGATCAAGCGCTACACCGAGCAGTACGGGGTCAGCGGCCAGACCTTCGTCGCCATCGACTCAGGCGCCAACGTCAACTTCGACCGCTTGCGCCACGTCGCCGAGCGCGCTGAATTGGGCGAAGGCCGCGAAGCGATCATTGCCGTGACCATCCCCGAGCAACCGGGCAGTTTCAAGGCGTTCTGCGAGGCCGTCGGCAAGCGCCAGATCACCGAATTCAACTACCGCTACCACACCGACCGCGAGGCGCACATCTTCGTCGGCGTGCAGACCCACCCCGAAAACGATCCGCGCAAGGCGTTGATCGCCAGCCTGACCGCTCAAGGCTTCCCGGTGCTGGACCTGACCGACAACGAACTGGCCAAGCTGCACCTGCGGCACATGGTCGGTGGGCATTCGGAGCGGGTCAGTGACGAAGTGGTGTTTCGCTTCGAATTCCCCGAGCGGCCGGGCGCGCTGTTCAACTTCCTCAACAAGCTGGGCGGCAAATGGAACATCTCGATGTTCCACTACCGCAACCATGGCGCAGCGGACGGGCGCGTCGTCGCGGGTCTGGTGGTGCCGGAGGATGAACGGCATCTGGTGCCCAAGGCGCTGGCGGAGATTGGTTATCCGTACTGGGACGAGACGAACAACCCGGCGTACAAGTTGTTTCTCGGCTGACAGGGATCTACTTCTTTTGTAGGAGCGCGCTTGCCCGCGAGTGCGGTGAGTCAGTGAACACATCCATGACTGATATACCGCATTCGATGCCGTCGTAACCTCCGACGTCTCCCACAGGGACCGTATAGGCCCAGAGCCCTTGGTTGTCGCAAGACTTGTGACTGCCGCAGAACCTGTGGTTGCCTCAAATGTGTGGCTGGCGCAAACCTGGGGTGTCTCAAAATGTGGCTGGTGCAAAATCTGTGGGAGCTGCTGGAGGTTACGACAGTGGCGAATGCGGTGGGTCAGTGAACACATCCATGACTGACATACCGTATTCGCTGCCGTCGTAACCTCCGACGTCTCCCACAGGGACCGTACAGGCCCAGAGCCCTTGGTTGTCGCAAGACTTGTGACTGCCGCAGAACCTGTGGTTGCCTCAAATGTGCGGCTGGCGCAAACCTGGGGTTGCCTCAAATGTTTGGCAGACGCAAAGCCTGTGGCTGCCTCAAAATGTGGTTGGCGCAAACCTGTGGGAGCTGCTGGAGGTTACGACAGTGGCGAATGCGGTGGGTCAGTGAACGCATCCATGGCTGACATACCGCATTCGCTGCCGTCGTAACCTCCGACGTCTCCCACAGGGACCGTACAGGCCCAGAGCCCTTGGTTGTCGCAAGACTTGTGACTGCCGGGGAACCTGTGGTTGCCTCAAATGCTTGGCTGGCGCAAAACCTGGGGTTGCCTCAAATGTTTGGCAGACGCAAAGCCTGTGGCTGCCTCAAAATGTGGTTGGCGCAAACCTGTGGGAGCTGCTGGAGGTTACGACAGTGGCGAATGCGGTGGGTCAGTGAACACATCCATGGCTGACACACCGCATTCGCGAGCAAGCTCACTCCTACAGGTTTAGCGTTGACGCGCGATACGGGGTGAATTTATAGCCATTCGCGGGCAAGCGCGCTCCTACGCCTTCGGCAGAAGCAGATCGCGTCTTTGTGCAGGACGTTTCGTGTAGAGGCGAGATGACGGACCAACGCAACTTCTGCGGCCCGACTACGCTCAAAGCACGGCTTCCCGATAAGGATCAAACCCGCATGGAACACTTCGCAGCACTGAAAATCCTGCACACGGTCGCTACCGCGTTGCTGTTCATCTGCGCACTGGCGCTTACGGTCTGGATCGTTCGCGGGCGCAGGGCAGGGGATCTGACGGTGCAGAATCGCAGCATGCAGCGGCCTTGGGGGTTCGTCTGGCTGTTGATGGGGCTGTGCTTGCTGATCTTGCCCATCAGTGGATGGTGGCTGGTGCATTACGCGGGTTGGTCACTGGGGCAGACCTGGCTTTTGGCCGCGAGCATTCTTTATACGTTCGGCGCCTTGAGCTGGGCCTGGCTTGCGGTGCGGGTCAACCGGCTGCGTCGGCCGGTGATCGTGGGCAATCCGACGTTCACCCTAGCGCTGGCGATCTTCAGTGCCGTGTGTTTCGTCGCTATCGCCGGATTGATGGGCGCCAAACCCGTCTAGGGCAGCGTCGACACGACGTGCCCCAGCCCGGGGTTCTTCAATCGCGCAGCGAAATCACTGGCCAGCCGCGGCGAGTGGCCTCAGCGCGCAGTTTGTCGTCCGGATCGACCGCCACCGGATTCGCGACTTGCTCCAGCAGGGGCAGGTCGTTCATCGAGTCGCTATAGAAATAGCTGCCTTCCAGGTTGAAGCCGTTCTCTTCGATCCAACGGTTCAGACGAGTGACTTTTCCCTCGCGGAAGCACGGCACATCGGTGGTCCGGCCGGTGTAACGGCCGTCGACGATCTCGCATTCGGTCGCCAGCAGCGTGTCGATACCCAGGCGAGCAACGACAGGGGCGGTCACAAAGCGGTTCGTCGCGGTGATCACCACCAGTTTGTCGCCCGCAGCGCGGTGTTTCTCGATCAGCGCCAGGGCCTTGGGCAGAATCAACGGCTCGATGCAGTCGCGCATGAAGTCCCGATGCCATTCGTCGAGCTGTGCCATGTCGGTGCGGCCGAGAATTTCCAGGCTGAAATTCAGGTAGTCGGTCAGGTTCAGGGTGCCCGCCAGGTAGTCCTGGTAAAAAGCATCGTTACGCGCTTTGTAGGCGGCACCGTCAAGGATGCCGCGTTCGCACAGGTAATCGCCCCAGGCGTGATCGCTGTCACCGCCGAGAAGGGTGTTGTCGAGGTCGAATAATGCCAGGCGCATGCGGTTACTCGCTGAAATAGCTGAAAAAAGAGCACAAGAATACGAGGTTTCATCAAGAGATCGCATCTATTAATGCAGTTGTCACGATAAGCTGTCGAAGCCTCGTTGCTGCCTTCACGATCTTTGTGGAACAATGCGGCGACATGCGTTTGCGAGGTTGTAGCCGTGATCGACCCCGATGGTTTCCGCCCTAATGTCGGGATAATTCTGACAAATGATGCTGGCCAGGTCTTATGGGCTCGCCGTATCAATCAAGATGCCTGGCAGTTTCCGCAAGGGGGAATCAACCCTCAGGAGACGCCGGAAGACGCGCTCTACCGTGAATTGAACGAAGAAGTCGGGCTGGAACGGCATGATGTTGAAATACTTGCCTGCACCCGTGGTTGGTTGCGCTATCGTCTGCCGCAACGTTTGGTTCGTACCCACAGCCAGCCGCTGTGTATTGGCCAGAAGCAAAAATGGTTTCTCCTGCGCCTGATCTCCAACGAGCAGCGGGTGCGGATGGATTTGACCGGTAAACCGGAGTTCGATGGCTGGAAATGGGTCAGCTATTGGTATCCGTTAGGCCAGGTGGTGACATTCAAGCGCGAGGTGTATCGACGCGCACTCAAAGAGCTTGCCCCGCGCCTGTTGGCGCGCGACTGACACGGAGTTCGACCCCGAGCCATGCTCAATACGCTGCGCAAGATCGTCCAGGAAGTTAACTCCGCCAAGGATCTCAAGGCGGCGTTGGGGATTATTGTGTTACGCGTCAAAGAGGCCATGAGCAGCCAGGTCTGCTCGGTCTATTTGCTCGATCCCGAAAGCAATCGTTTCGTGTTGATGGCCACAGAGGGCTTGAACAAGCGCTCTATCGGCAAGGTCAGCATGGCCCCCAATGAGGGTCTCGTCGGTCTGGTCGGTACGCGCGAAGAGCCGCTGAACCTGGAAAACGCCGCCGATCACCCTCGTTATCGCTACTTTGCCGAAACCGGTGAAGAGCGTTATGCCTCCTTCCTCGGTGCGCCGATCATTCACCATCGCCGCGTTGTCGGCGTTCTGGTCATTCAGCAAAAGGAGCGTCGTCAGTTCGACGAGGGCGAAGAAGCTTTCCTCGTGACGATGAGCGCGCAGCTCGCCGGTGTTATCGCCCACGCTGAAGCCACGGGCTCGATCCGCGGGCTGGGGCGCCAGGGCAAGGGCATCCAGGAAGCCAAGTTCGTGGGCGTGCCGGGATCGCCGGGTGCTGCGGTCGGTACGGCGCTGGTCATGCTCCCACCGGCCGATCTGGAGGTGGTGCCGGACAAGACCGTCTCCGACATCGGTGCCGAGCTTAAGCTCTTCCAGAACGCCCTTGAGGGCGTTCGTAGCGATATGCGTACCCTTTCGGCGAAGTTGGCTACACAATTGCGCCCTGAAGAGCGTGCGCTGTTCGACGTCTACCTGATGATGCTCGACGATGCCTCCCTGGGCAGCGAAGTCACCAACGTCATCAAGACCGGCCAATGGGCTCAGGGCGCATTGCGTTCGGTGGTCAACGAGCACGTCAAACGTTTCGAGCTGATGGACGACGCCTACCTGCGCGAGCGTGCATCGGATGTCAAAGACCTCGGCCGTCGTTTGCTGGCGTACCTTCAAGAAGCGCGTCAGCAAGCCCTGGTCTATCCCGACAACACCATTCTGGTCAGTGAAGAGCTGACGCCGGCGATGCTGGGCGAAGTACCGGAAGGCAAGCTGGTCGGCCTGGTGTCGGTATTGGGTTCGGGTAACTCCCACGTCGCGATTCTGGCACGGGCCATGGGCATTCCCACGGTCATGGGCGTGGTCGACCTGCCGTATTCGAAGGTCGATGGCATCGAGCTGATCGTCGATGGTTACCACGGTGAGGTCTACACCAACCCGAGCGAAGTGCTGCGCAAGCAGTACTCGGTGGTCGTCGAGGAAGAGCGTCAGCTGTCTCAGGGCCTCGATGCGTTACGCGAATTGCCGTGCGTCACGCTGGACGGTCACCGCATGCCGTTGTGGGTCAACACCGGTCTGCTGGCAGACGTGGCGCGGGCTCAACAGCGCGGCGCTGAAGGCGTTGGTCTGTACCGCACCGAAGTCCCGTTCATGATCAACCAGCGTTTCCCGAGCGAAAAGGAACAACTGGCGATCTACCGCGAACAACTGGCTGCCTTCCATCCCTTGCCCGTGACCATGCGTACGCTGGACATCGGCGGCGACAAGGCGCTGTCTTATTTCCCGATCAAGGAAGACAACCCGTTTCTGGGCTGGCGCGGCATTCGCGTCACCCTCGATCACCCGGAGATCTTCCTGGTGCAGACCCGCGCGATGCTCAAGGCCAGCGAAGGCTTGAACAACCTGCGGATTCTGCTGCCGATGATTTCCGGCACGCACGAGACCGAAGAAGCGCTGCACCTGATCCACCGTGCATGGGGCGAAGTGCGCGACGAAGGCACTGACGTGCCAATGCCGCCCGTGGGCGTGATGATCGAAGTGCCTGCAGCGGTCTATCAGACCCGTGAGCTGGCGCGTCAGGTGGACTTCCTGTCGGTAGGCTCCAACGACCTGACCCAGTATCTGCTGGCGGTCGACCGAAACAACCCGCGCGTGGCCGATCTGTACGACTATTTGCACCCGGCGGTGCTGCAGGCGCTGCAAAATGTCGTGCGCGACGCCCATGCCGAAGGCAAGCCGGTCAGTATCTGTGGCGAGATGGCAGGTGATCCGGCCGCTGCGGTGCTGTTGATGGCGATGGGTTTCGACAGCCTGTCGATGAACGCCACCAACTTGCCGAAAGTGAAATGGATGCTGCGCCAGATCAACCTGAGCAAGGCCAAGGAGCTGTTGGCTCAATTGATGAAAAACGATAACCCGCAGGTCATCAGCAGCTCGCTGCAGCTGGCGCTGAGAAATCTCGGGTTGTCGCGGATGATTAATCCTTCTTCAGTAAAAGGGCATTGATCGGTAGTCAATCCTCTAAAAATACCCTCTGTGGGAGCGAATTCAGTCGCGAGAGGCCGGTACATTCCACACATGTCTGTCGGATGCACTACCGTAGCGCGAATGAATTCGCTCCCGAAGGAAATCTGCTTCCGCCTGTTACACCGCTAATTCCACCTCACCCAATCTCCCGCCATACGGCCCAAAACTGCGCTCGATCAACCGCCGGCTACCGTCCGCATTGACGATCAGCACGGTGCTCGCTCGCGTGCCGTAGTTGGGGCTGGCGATAAACACGCTGGACAGCAGTTTTTCGGTGGCCAGGCCCACGCCGGTGTTGGGCAAATCGGCGTCGGCCGCCGCGTCGGGATCCGCCAGGAAGCTGAACAATGCGTCAGGCTGCGGGTGGTCCAGGTGTTCGGAAAGCGCAGCTTTGGCTTTCGTCAGTTTCGGCCAGGGCGTATCGAGTCCGGCGTTGGAAACACCGTAGACCCCGGCTTGCAAGCGGCGGGGCACGGGATCGGTCGCGTTGATAAAGTGCAGTGCCTGACGATTGCCTACCAAGAGATTGAAGCCGCCGTACTCTGCCGAGCGCCCGGCAACTTCGTTCAGGTATTCGTCAATCGACAATGAGCCGCTCAAAAAATCAGCAACCAGCTCGCCACGTGAGCGCCGGCCCAAGGGTTTTCCCGGATCGCGAATGTTGGTCAGTGCTGCGAAACGCCCCTCCTTGCTGACGCCCAGCCAGGTGCCACCTGCCTCCAGATCACGCCCGGCGTAGACGTGCGGTGTCTCTTCCCATTGCGCGAGGGGCAGGGTTGGACGGGCGTAGAATTCGTCACGGTTGGCCGCCAGGATCAGCGGTTGTGAGTGGTCAGGTCGCCAGGCGAAGACGATCAGGCACATGCGGGGCCTCCTTTTTTCGCCACTCTACGCACAGATCCGGCGGACATCCATCGCGCGCTGCTAGAGGTCACTTGCCGGGTCCGGTAACATGCCGCACTGGTTTTCGGAGGCACCCATGGAATTTCTGCTCTATCTGGCCCTGGGCGCCTGCGCGGGCGTGCTGGCTGGCCTGTTTGGTGTGGGCGGCGGCATCATCATCGTTCCGGTGTTGGTGTTCAGCTTCACGCTGCAAGGGTTCGACGCTTCCGTTCTGACGCACCTGGCGGTGGGCACTTCGCTGGCCACCATCGTCTTTACTTCGATCCAGTCAGTCCGCGCCCATCATCGCGTGGGTGCCGTGCAGTGGCGGGTGTTCGCCTGGATGACCGTGGGGATTCTGATCGGAGCAGGGCTCGGCTCGCTGACTGCGAGCTATATTGCAGGGCCCAACCTGCAGAAGATCATCGGGGTGTTCGCCATTCTGGTGGCGATCCAGATGGCGCTGGACTTCAAACCCAAGGCCAGTCGAGGCGTGCCCGGCAAGCCGGGTTTGACCGCAGCAGGCGTGGTGATCGGCTGGGCGTCAGCGATTTTCGGTATTGGCGGCGGTTCGCTCACGGTGCCATTTCTCACGTGGCGCAGTCTGACCATGCAGCAAGCCGTGGCGACCTCTTCGGCGTGTGGGTTTCCCATCGCGGTGGCCAGTGCCATAAGTTTCATGATTCTTGGGTGGCACGACCCCGTGTTGCCACCGCATAGTTTGGGTTTCGTGTATTTGCCTGCGTTGATTGGCATTGCCGTGACCAGCATGTTCTTCGCCCGGTTCGGCGCGAAGCTGGCGCACAAACTGTCACCCAGGGTGCTAAAACGACTGTTCGCGCTGTTGCTGGTCGTGGTCGGTACAAGTTTTCTGATTTGATTCGTCGCTCCCCGAGCGTCCCATTTTTAAGGAGTCGCAATGCTGCCTTACCCGCAGATTGACCCGGTAGCCGTGGCCATCGGTCCGCTGCAAATTCACTGGTACGGCCTGATGTATCTGGTCGGCATCGGCAGTGCATGGTTTCTGGCGTCACGCCGTCTGAATCGATTCGACCCGACGTGGACCAAGGAAAAACTCTCGGACATGATCTTCTGGGTCGCAATGGGTGTGATCGTCGGAGGGCGGCTGGGCTACGTGCTGTTCTACGACCTGCCTAATTACATCGCCAACCCGCTGTTGATCTTCGAGGTGTGGAAGGGCGGCATGGCGTTCCACGGCGGATTCATCGGCGTGATGATCGCGACCTATTGGTTCGGCAAGCGCAACGGCAAGTCGTTCTTCCAACTGATGGACTTCATTGCGCCGATGGTGCCGATCGGCCTGGGCGCCGGACGCATCGGCAACTTCATCAATGGCGAGTTGTGGGGTAAACCAACCGACCTGCCTTGGGCCATGGTCTTCCCGCCATACAGCGATCCTGCACAGTTGCCGCGTCATCCGTCGCAGCTCTACCAGTTCGCGCTGGAAGGTGTGGCATTGTTCGTCATTCTCTACTTCTTTTCGCGCAAGCCGCGTCCGACCATGGCCGTTTCCGGCATGTTCGCGCTGTTCTACGGGATCTTCCGTTTCGTCGTGGAATTCGTTCGCGTGCCGGATGCCCAGCTGGGTTACCTGGCTTGGGGTTGGGTCACCATGGGTCAGATCCTCAGCTTGCCGATGATCATCGGCGGCCTGGTGCTGATCTGGCTGGCCTACCACCGCGCGCCTGCTGCCAACAACGCAGCCATTTGATTTGAATGGCCGGGCCTGCGGGCCCGGCGGATTCACCGATACAGAGGGCCTTTGGGCATGAAGCAATACCTTGAGCTGTTACAGGACGTCATCGCCAACGGGACGCGTAAAGGCGACCGCACCGGCACTGGCACCACCGCTGTGTTCGGCCGTCAGATCCGCCATAACCTGGCCGACGGTTTCCCGCTGCTGACCACCAAGAAGCTGCACTTCAAGAGCATCGCCAATGAGCTCATCTGGATGCTCAGCGGCAACACCAACACCAAATGGCTCAACGAAAACGGCGTCACCATCTGGGACGAGTGGGCGACCGAAGACGGCGATCTGGGCCCGGTGTACGGTGCGCAATGGACCGGCTGGCCAACCAAGGACGGCGGCAAGATCAACCAGATCGACTACATGGTCGACTGCCTGAAAAACAACCCGAACAGCCGACGCATTCTGTTCCACGGCTGGAACACCGAGTACCTGCCGGATGAGAAGCTTTCGCCGCAGGAGAACGTGAAGGCCGGGCGTCAGGCGCTGGCGGTGTGTCACCTGCTGTACCAGGCGTTCGTCGCCGACGGCAAGCTGTCCATGCAGTTGTATATCCGCAGCTCCGACGTGTTCCTCGGCCTGCCGTACAACATCGCCGCACTGGCGCTGCTGACCCACATGCTGGCCCAGCAATGCGACCTGATTCCGCACGAGATCATCGTGAGCCTGGGTGACACCCATGCGTATTCGAACCACGAAGAGCAGATTGCGACCCAACTGACCCGCACGCCGAAAAAGCTGCCGCAGTTGAAGATCAACCGTCGCCCGGAAAGCATTTACGACTACCGTTTCGAAGATTTCGAAATTGTGGGCTACGACGCAGACCCAAGCATCAAGGCACCTGTGGCGGTTTAAGTCGAATGCTCGTAACCTCGGCTTGCTCCTACAAAGATCGCTAATGCCGTGGGTGCTGCCCGGCACAAACCTTGTGGGAGCTGCAGGAGGTTACGATGGTGGCGAATGCGGTCTATCACCCGCCAGAAGTGCGTTGATCGTACCGGCCTCTTCGCGGCCCTCGTAACCTCGGACTGCTCCTACAGGGATCGCGTAATGCCGTGGGTGCTGCCCGGCACAAACCTTGTGGGAGCTGCAGGAGGTTACGACGGTGGCGAATGAGGTCTATCACCCGCCAGAAGTACGTTGACCGTACCGGCCTCTTCGCGGCCCTCGTAACCTCGGACTGCTCCTACAAAGATCGCGTAATGCCGTGGGTGCTGACCGGCACAAACCTTGTGGGAGCTGCAGGAGGTTACGACGGTGGCGGATGAGGTCTATCACCCGCCAGAAGTGCGTTGACCGTACTGGCCTCTTCGCGGCCCTCGTAACCTCGGACTGCTCCTACAGGGATCGCGTGACGCGATGGTGGCTGCCCGGCACAAACCTTGTGGGAGCTGCAGCAGGTTACGACGGTGGCGAATGCGGTCTATCACCCGCCAGAAGTGCGTTGACAGTACCGGCCTCTTCGCGGCCCTCGTAACCTCGGACTGCTCCGACAGGGATCGCGGCGGTTTGATGCTTGCGGTGCACTTCCCGCGGAGAAGGCTTTCTGGGATTCCAGATTACGTATAAAACCGCACAAACCTTCTATGTTCTAACCGGTACGAACTTACGTTTGCCCGGTTTATATAGGGACTTGGAAGTTTGTATTGTTGCAGTTACGTAATAACTGTTTTGCAAGGCAGTAAACAAAATTGTCTTGATAGATATTTTCAATCTACAGATTGAAACTATCGAGTTTAAATCGCTGGAATGTTTGTTCTATAGTCGGGGCTTACCCATAAGTCTTTAGCCTGACACGCGTTTGGAAATAGCTATCCATGACCACGACGAACTTCAGCACTGACACCTTCTCCGACCACACCTCCGGGCTTTATCGCACCGCCGCACGGATACTCAACGAAGCAGGCATTCAGATTAATGGATCGGCCCCTTCGGATATCCGCTTCAACGGCCCAGGGGTTATCGAAAGGGCGTTTGCGCAAGGGAATCTGGGGCTGGGCGAGGCCTACATGGATGGCCAGTGGGACAGCGAACATCTGGACGAGTTTTTCCACCGGTTGCTCAAGACCGGAATGACCGACGATGTGAAACCCGTGCGCCTGGTGTTGTATGCGCTGATGGCGAAGTTCATGAACCGCCAGAACATCAAGCGCTCCAAAACGGTCGGCGAAGTGCATTACGACCTTGGCAACGAATTCTATTCAACGATGCTCGATTCGCGAATGACCTACACCTGTGGGTATTGGGAGAACGCGAGCAATCTTGAAGAAGCTCAAGCGGCCAAGCTGGACCTGATATGCCGCAAACTTCAATTGAAGCCGGGTATGCGGGTGTTGGACATCGGTTGTGGTTGGGGAAGCTTCATGAGTTATGCCGCCGAACACTACGGTGTCGAAGCGGTGGGCGTGAGCATTTCCAAGGAGCAGATCGCGTGGGCCAAAGAGCGCTACAAGGACCTGCCACTGGAGTTCCGCTTCCAGGACTATCGTGAACTGGACGAGCAGTTCGATGCCATCGCCAGCGTCGGCATGTTTGAGCACGTAGGTCGCAAGAACCATCGTGAATACATGGAGCTGGCCCACCGCTGTTTGAAACCGGGTGGATTGTTCCTGCTGCACACCATCGGCAAGAACCAGCGAAACTCCTATCCGGATCCGTGGATCGACAAATATATATTCCCCAACGGCGACCTGCCTTCGATCGGTCAGATGGGCGATGCCATGGACGGGTTGTTTGTCGTCGAAGACTTACACAACTTCGGGTCCGATTACGACAAGACACTGATGGCCTGGCACGACAACTTCATGAAAGCCTGGCCGCAGTTCGAGGCGCAACTGGGCCAGCGCTTCTTCCGCATGTGGCGTTATTACCTGCTGTCTTGCGCCGGGGCCTTCCGCGCGCGGGACATCCAGCTTTGGCAGTGGGTCCTGTCCAAAGGCGGCGTACCGCATGGATACCATCGCAACCAGATTTAAGCCTCTCTACCTGTAGGAGCGCGCTTGCCCGCGATGAACGATGACGAGTTCTGTCTGAGGGACCGCATCGTTTTTTTCGCGGGCAAGCGCGCGCCTACATTGCGGCAGCGTCATCACTGCACGCTATCGATCAATAAATAACCGATTGAATTCCTCTATTCACCCAGTGCGGACTCACAATGAGCGTATGCGCCGGGTTTTGCTTATCGTTCTCTCCATCGGACAGACAAAGGTCGGCTTCAACAGAGGTCGCCCCAACAGTGATTACCTGTGGAGACACGCGCATGAGCAACAAACTGACGACCGCATTCGGCGCCCCCGTAGTCGATAACCAGAACATCCAGACCGCCGGCCCGAATGGCCCGGCGCTGCTGCAGGATGTCTGGTTCCTGGAAAAACTGGCTCACTTTGATCGTGAAGTGATCCCGGAGCGCCGCATGCACGCCAAAGGCTCGGGCGCATTCGGCACCTTCACGGTGACCCACGACATCACTCAATACACCCGTGCGAAACTCTTCTCGCAGATCGGCAAGCAGACTGAAATGTTCGCCCGCTTCTCTACCGTTGCCGGTGAGCGTGGCGCGGCTGACGCCGAACGCGACATCCGTGGTTTCGCCCTGAAGTTCTACACCGAAGAAGGCAACTGGGACCTGGTCGGCAACAACACGCCAGTGTTTTTCCTGCGTGATCCGCTGAAATTCCCGGACCTGAACCACGCCGTCAAACGCGATCCGCGCACCGGCATGCGCAGCGCCGAGAACAACTGGGACTTCTGGACTCAACTGCCTGAGTCGTTCCACCAGGTCACGGTGGTCATGAGTGAGCGCGGTATTCCGCGCAGCTACCGTGAGATGCATGGTTTCGGCAGCCACACCTACAGCTTCCTGAATGCCCAGCATGAGCGCTTCTGGGTGAAATTCCACTTCGTGTCCCAGCAAGGCATCGCCAACCTGAGCGACGCCGAAGCGCAGGATCTGGTGGGTCGTGACCGTGAGTCGCACCACCGTGACCTGTACGAGAACATCGAGAGCGGTAACTTCCCGCGTTGGAAACTGTTCGTGCAGATCATGCCGGAGAAGGAAGCAGGCTCGTATCACATCAACCCGTTCGACCTGACCAAGGTCTGGCCGAAGGCTGACTACCCGCTGATCGAAGTGGGTGTGTTCGAGCTGAACCGCAACCCGGAAAACAACTTTGCCGACGTCGAACAGGCCGCCTTCGCGCCTTCCAGCGTTGTGCCCGGCATCAGCTTCTCGCCAGACAAAATGCTGCAAGGCCGGTTGTTCTCCTACGGTGATGCTCAGCGCTACCGTTTGACCGTTAACTTCCACCAGATCCCGGTGAACTCGCCACGGGCCGCCTTGCACGTGAACAGCTACCACCGCGATGGCGTGATGCGGATCGACGGTAACCGCGGCGGCATGACCTCGTACGAGCCGAACACCAAAGGCGCGTTCGTGGAACAGCCTGACTTCAGAGAGCCACCGCTGTCCATCGAAGGCGCGGCAGGTCACTGGAATCACCGTGTGGATGACGACTACTTCTCGCAGGCGGGCAACCTGTTCCGCAACATGAGCCCGACAGAGAAACAGTCGCTGTTCGACAACACCGCACGCTCACTGCGCGGTGTGTCGGCTCCGATCATTCAGTTGCACATCAAGCACTGCACCCTGGCGGATGCCGCGTACGGTGCGGGCGTGACGGAAGCGGTTGAGCGCATTCATCACGGTTGATCACCGTTAAAACAGCGCCCCCGATCTGACATACAGATCGGGGGCGTTTTCGTTTCCGCAGGTTGACGCGTCCACTGTAGGAGCGCGCTTGCCCGCGATGGGGGAGTGTCAGTGACGAATATGTCGACGGGCAGACCCTTATCGCGGGCAAGCGCGCTCCTACAATGGATCGCTTGATCAATGCCCGTGGCTACGACCCACATGGGAATGCTCAACCTCGGGCGTCACCACGCTGCCGCTCACTTCCAGCCGATCCAGAATCCCGCAATGATCCGGCGCACCTTCACTGCAACGCTGGCGCAGATCGACCAACTGTTCCTGCAACGCTTGCAAGCTGGCGATGCGCGCGCTGACGTGCTGGATGTGCTCGTCGATCAGCGCATTCACGTTCTCGCACTGATCCTGCGGGCTGTCGCGCAAGGTCAGCAGGCTGCGGATTTCATCGAGGGTCATGTCCAGGCTGCGGCAATTACGAATGAACGTCAGGCGCTCGACGTGTTCTTGTGTGTACAGCCGATAATTGCCCTCGCTGCGGGCAGGCTCAGCCAATAACCCCTCGCGCTCGTAATAGCGAATGGTTTCCACCGGGCAGTCGGTGAGTCTGGCCAGTTCGCCGATCTTGAAAGACGCATTCATGGTCATCGATCTCAAATTGTGTCTTGACCCTATAGTGGCTACAGGGTGTTCACTTGGCAACACGCACCTTTAGAGACTCAACCCATGAGTGACTCTGTACACAAACATTCGCCTCAGCGCCCGGTTAATCACGCGCATTCAGATCCTGACCATGCTGGCCACGATCACTCGGCCCATGGGCATGACGATCACGCAGGTCATGACCACGCAGCTCACGATCATTCGGCTCCGGCAAAATTCACCCCCGTGGGCAAGCACGAGCACCAGGCTCATTCCTGCTGCTCCCACGACAGCGCTCCGGCCGTCGTGACGGTTGGCAGCGGCTCCACGGATAGCGCGCAGCTGAGCAGTTTCCGCATCGAAGCCATGGACTGCCCGACCGAGCAGACGTTGATCCAGAACAAGCTGGGCAAGATGCCCGGCATTCAGAAGCTGGAATTCAACCTGATCAACCGCGTGCTCGGCGTCTGGCATGAGTTGCCGTCGACCGACCCCATCCGCGAGGCCATCGGCTCGTTGGGCATGCAGGCTGATGTGATCGAGCAGGGCGCCGACAGTGAAACCGTGTCGCTGCCAGCGCCGAAAAAGCCTTGGTGGCCGTTGGCGTTGTCGGGTGTCATGGCCGTGGCGGCCGAGGTCATTCACTTCACCGATGCCGCCCCGAACTGGGTGGTGGCAATCGTTGCTCTGGTCGCCATCCTCAGCGGCGGCTTGACCACCTACAAAAAAGGCTGGATTGCGCTCAAGAACTTCAACCTGAACATCAATGCGCTGATGAGCATTGCCGTCACCGGTGCCGTGCTGATCGGGCAATGGCCGGAAGCGGCGATGGTGATGTTCCTGTTCACCGTGGCGGAATTGATTGAGGCCAAATCCCTTGATCGCGCCCGTAACGCCATTGGCGGTCTGATGCAGCTGACGCCTGAAACCGCGACCGTGCAACAGGACGGACAGTGGGTTGAAGTCGAGGTCAAACAGATTGCGCTCGGCAGCGTTGTGCGGGTCAAGCCGGGTGAGCGCATCGGTCTGGACGGTGAGGTGGTGTCAGGTCAGTCGACGATCGACCAGGCGCCGATCACTGGGGAAAGCCTGCCGGTGGAAAAAGCCGTGGGCGACAAGGTGTTCGCGGGCACCATCAACCAGGCCGGCTCCCTGGAGTACAAAGTGACGGCGGCGGCGAACAACTCGACGCTGGCGCGGATCATTCATGCGGTCGAAGCCGCTCAAGGCGCGCGTGCGCCGACACAGCGTTTCGTCGACAGCTTTTCGAAAATCTACACACCTGCCGTGTTCTTGCTGGCCTTGGCCGTGGCCGTCATTCCGCCGCTGTTCATGGGCGCGGCCTGGTTTGACTGGATCTATCGGGCGCTGGTGTTGCTGGTGGTGGCGTGTCCGTGTGCGCTGGTGATTTCTACACCGGTGAGCATTGTCAGCGGCCTGGCCGCTGCGGCACGCAAAGGGATTCTGGTGAAGGGCGGCGTCTACCTCGAAATGGGCCACAAGCTCGATTACCTGGCGCTGGACAAGACCGGGACCATTACCCATGGCAAGCCGGTTCAGACCGATTACGTGTTGCTCGATGAGTCGTTCGGCGAAAAGGCCGTTGCGATCTCGGCAAGCCTGGCGGGGCGCTCCGATCACCCGGTTTCTCAGGCCATCGCAACGTCGGCCCGGTTGGACGTGCATCTGCAGGTTGAAGCGTTCGAAGCGCTCAGCGGACGCGGCATGAAAGGTGAAGTCGAAGGGCGGTTGTACCACTTGGGCAACCACCGTCTGGTGCATGAGTCAGGGCTGTGTTCGCCTGAGCTTGAGGCGCGTCTCGAAGCGCTGGAAAGCCAGGGCAAAACGGTGGTGTTGCTGTTTGACGAGACAGGTCCGCTGGCGCTCTTTGCGGTTGCCGACACCGTCAAGGACAGCAGCCGCGAAGCTATCGCGCAACTGCATGCGCTGGGCGTGAAAACCGTGATGCTCACGGGCGATAACCCGCACACCGCCAAAGCGATCGCGGCGCAGGTCGGCATCGATCAGGCGCACGGCAACCTGCTGCCGACCGACAAGCTGCAAGCCATCGAGGATCTTTACGCGAAGAATCACCGTGTCGGCATGGTCGGAGACGGGATCAACGATGCACCGGCGCTGGCGCGTGCGGAGATCGGTTTTGCCATGGCGGCGGCCGGGACTGACACGGCGATCGAAACCGCTGATGTCGCCTTGATGGACGATGATTTACGCAAGATTCCGGCGTTCATCCGCCTGTCGCGAGACACCTCGGCGGTGCTCAAGCAGAACATCGCGCTGGCGCTGGTGATTAAAGTGATCTTCCTGGCCGTGACCTTTGCGGGCGTGGCGACCATGTGGATGGCGGTGTTTGCGGATATGGGCGTGAGCCTGCTGGTGGTGTTCAACGGGTTGCGGTTGTTGAGGAAGTAAGCGATCCCGCCTATGGGGATACGCCGCACTGTACGCCGGCTTGCTGGCAAATGTGGTGGGTCAGCACCCTCCACAATGACTGACACACCGCCTTCGCTGCCCTCGTAAACTCGGACGTCTCCCACAGGATCCGGGTTGACGCACGAACGTGTGTTCGGACCTCAGACCTGTGGGAGCGAGCTCGCTCGCGAATGCATTTGACCGGTCACCGCTGCAGTGACTGACACACCGCCTTCGCTGCCCTCGTAAACTCGGACGTCTCCCACAGGATCCGCGTTGACGCACGAACGTGTGTTCGGAGCTCCCACAGAGTGGACTGCTCTAAAAACTTGATCGTGCCCACGCTCCGCGTGGGCACGATCATCCCGTCACTTCCCGTATTTCTCGCGTCCCCAGGCGATCATGTTTTCCAGCAACGCCTTCAGTACCGCGCGAGTTGGCTCTGCCAGGTCCGCGCGGTAGTGGAAGGGTACGAACTCCTCCATGTACGTGCTCTGCGTCAGTTCCAGTTGCACGGCGTGGATGTGTTCGGCCGGGTTGCCGTAATGACGGGTGATGTGGCCGCCCTTGAAGCGCCCGTTCAGCACATGGCTGTAGAGCTTGGCGGCGGCGCAGGTGGCTTCCAGGCGATGAGCCAGCGACTCGTCGCAACTGGCGCCGTTGAAGGTGCCGAGGTTGAAGTCTGGCAGGCGGCCTTCGAACAGGTGCGGGATGTGCCCGCGAATCGAATGGGCATCAAACAGCAGGGCATAGCCGAATTCGTCGCGCAGGCGCTCCAGCTCGTTACGCAGCGTGTCGTGGTACGGCGTCCAGATCTGCTCCAGATAGGTCGCGCGTTCTTCCTTGCTCGGCGTTTTGCCTTCCTTGAATAACGGATCGCCCTCGAACAGCGTCGACGGGTACAGCCCGGTGGTGGCGCCGGCGTACAGCGGCGTGTCGTCGGACGGGCGATTGAGGTCGATCACGAAGCGCGAATATTCGGCGCTCAACACGCTGGCGCCCAGGTCATGCGCGAAGTCGTAGAGGCGCGGGATATGCCAGTCGGTGTCCGGCAAGCTCACGGCCTCGTCGACCAGGCCTTCACGCACGGTCGGCGTCAGGTTCAGGCCAGGGTGCGGCATGCTGATCAACAGCGGTACACGACCGCGAGTGAAACTCAGAACCTTATCCACAGTAGTCTCCCGATTAAAAAGTGCTCTCGACGCCGTGACGCACGACGCGTTTCTCAATGTCTCCACCGAGCCAGTACGCCAGATCGGCCGGCCGCTCGATGTTCCAGGCAACAAAGTCCGCGACCTTGCCGGCTTCCAGCGAGCCATGGGTGTCGGCCATGCCCAATGCCTGGGCGGCGTGGATCGTGGCGCCGGCCAGTGCTTCCTCGGGCGTCATGCGGAACAGCGTGCAGGCCATGTTCAGCATCAGTCGCAGTGACAGGCCCGGCGAGGTGCCGGGGTTGAGGTCGGTGGCGATGGCGATTTTCACGCCGTGCTTGCGCAAGGCGTCCATCGGCGGCAGCTGTGTTTCCCGCAGGAAATAAAAGGCGCCCGGCAACAGCACGGCCACTGTGTCAGAGGCCGCCATGGCGATGGCGTCTTCTTCGGTCATGAACTCCAGGTGATCAGCGGACAGCGCTTGATAACGCGCCGCCAGACTCGACCCGTGCATCGATGACAATTGCTCGGCGTG
Source organism: Pseudomonas abietaniphila (assembly GCF_039697315.1). Taxonomy (NCBI): domain Bacteria; kingdom Pseudomonadati; phylum Pseudomonadota; class Gammaproteobacteria; order Pseudomonadales; family Pseudomonadaceae; genus Pseudomonas; species Pseudomonas abietaniphila. The sequence goes on from NZ_CP155619.1 coordinate 3,515,677, forward strand.
CAGTTTCACGGGCAGGCCGAGTTGCCCTGCTGTGATGAACACTTGCTCGACCTGCTCGGTCGAGAACGCCAGGTATTCGCAGAAGGCATCGACCGCATCCACCAGATTTTCCGCTGCCAGTGCGGGCAGCATGTCGCTGCAAATGTGGGCGATGTAATCGTCGGCGCGATCCTTGTACTCCGGCGGCAGGGCGTGAGCGGCAAGGCAGGTGTTGCGCACCGTGACGGGCAGTTGCTCGCCGAGTTGGCGCGCGACACGGAGCATCTTGCGCTCGCTGGCGAGGTCCAGACCGTAGCCGGATTTGATTTCCACGGTGGTCACGCCGTCCTTGAGCAGTTGCTGCAAACGGCGCTTGGCGCTGGCGAACAGATCTTCTTCACTGGCGGCTCGGGTGGCCCGCACAGTGCTGGCGATGCCGCCGCCCGCCGCCGCGATTTCTGCGTAGCTGACGCCCTGCAGACGCTGCTCGAATTCACCGCTGCGATTGCCGCCGAACACGGTGTGGGTGTGGCAGTCGATCAGGCCGGGTGTGACCCAGGCGCCATTCAAATCCACGGTTTTGATGTCGCCCTGATCCGGCACCTCAGCGCGCGGGCCGATCCAGACGATGTGCGCGCCTTCGGTCACGATGGCGGCATCCTCAATGATCGAATAGGCGCCGTTCGCCATGCTTGCGACGTGACAGTTTTGCCAGAGCGTTTTCATCAATACCTCCCAGGGTCTTAAATGGTGTTTTGCGCGCCATGCGCAGAACCCTGTGGGAGCGAATTCATTCGCGAGAGGCCTGTACATTCGATAGATACCTATTGGATGTAATACCGCATCGCGAATGAATTCGCTCCCACAGGCTGTGTGTCAGTCAGCGAATCGGCGTTTCGCCTCGGGGTTGCTTCTGTCTTGGCCCGGCTTCACCCACACCGAATAAGCAATCACCAGCAGCACGATCCACACGGCGCCGACCACGAGGGCGGCCTGGGTGTCGGGGAAATACCCAAGTACGCCGAACACGAACACCATGAACGCTGTTGCCACGATGGGCGCCACCGGCCAGAACGGCACCGGGAACTTGAGCTGCGCGACTTCATCGGCGCTCATTGAACGGCGCATTGCGATCTGTGTGACCAGAATCATCAGCCACACCCAGACCGTGGCGAAGGTCGCGATGGACGCAATCAGCAGGAACACGTTTTCCGGAATCAGGTAGTTCAACACCACGCCGCAGAGCAGGGCGGCGCCCATCACCAGCACGGTCATCCACGGCACGCCGTTGGCCGACAATTGCGCAAAACCTGCGGGGGCCTGGCCCTGTTTCGCCAGGCCGTACATCATGCGTCCGGCGCCGAAGATGTCGCTATTGATCGCCGACACGGCGGCGGAGATCACCACGATGTTGAGGATGATCGCGGCGGAGGAAATCCCCAGATGGTCGAAAATCTGGACGAACGGGCTGCCTTGATCGCCGATCTGGTGCCACGGATACAGTGACATCAACACGAACAACGTCAGCACGTAAAACAGCAGAATACGCAGCGGCACAGCATTGATAGCGCGCGGAATCACGCGCTCCGGATTGCGCGCTTCACCGGCGGCGACGCCAATGATTTCGATGCCGCCGAAGGCAAACATGACCACCGCCAGCGACGCCACGAGGCCGCCGATGCCATTGGGCATGAAGCCGCCCTGGGTCCACAGATTGCTCACATGGCTGACAGATTCGCCAGACGCCGAACCGATGCCGAACAGCATGATGCCGAAGCCGGCCAGGATCATCGCGATGATGGCGCCGACCTTGAGCAGCGAAAGCCAGAATTCGAGTTCGCCAAAGACTTTGACGCTGCACAGGTTGAGCGCGCCGATCAGGAACACGATGCCCAGCACCCAGATCCAGCGTGGGGCGTCGGGAAACCAAAAGCCCATGTAAATGCCGAAGGCCGTGACGTCGGCCAGGCAAACGATGATCATCTCGAAGGCGTAGGTCCAGCCCAGGACGAAGCCTGCCAGAGGACCCAGATACGTCGTGGCGTACTGGCCAAAAGAGCCAGACACCGGATTGCGAACGGCCATTTCGCCGAGTGCGCGCATGACCATGTACACCATGGCGCCCGCGATGAGGTAGACCAGCAGCACCGCCGGTCCCGCCAGTTTGATGGCGGAGGCCGAGCCATAGAACAGCCCGGTGCCGATCGCCGAACCCAGCGCCATGAAGCGAATGTGACGAGCACTGAGCCCGCGTTTCAGATCTGTTGCGTTTTGCGGTTTCATTTCACACTTTCCTAGTCTTTCTTTGCTGTGAAACGAAGGTGAGACACAGGTCCATGTAGGAGCGCGCTTGCCCGCGATTGCGGTGTGTCAGCCAATGCATTCATGTCTGATCCACCGCCATCGCGGGCAAGCGCGCTCCTACAAAGGAACAGCGTCATGCCTTCACCCTCATTCCATCGACAGGCCCTCCTGGCCTGTCACCGATCAAAAACTCGGTAGCAGATCAGCAGAAACCAGCTCGCTCAGGCAGTTCGAAGCCAGCAGTTCAGTAGCAGCTTCGATGTCTGGCGCGAAGAAGCGGTCTTTTTCGTAGAACGGCACTTTGCCGCGCAGGGTGGTGCGGGCCGTTTCCAGTTTTTGAGAGGTCTTCAGGCCGTTACGCAGGTCCAGGCCCTGACACGCAGCCAGCCATTCTACAGCCAGCACGCCTCGGGTGTTCTCTGCCATTTCCCAAAGGCGCTTGCCGGCAGCCGGGGCCATCGACACATGGTCTTCCTGGTTGGCCGACGTCGGCAGGCTGTCGACGCTGTGCGGATGCGCCAGTGCCTTGTTTTCGCTGGCCAGGGCCGCTGCCGTCACCTGCGCGATCATGAAGCCGGAGTTCACGCCGCCGTTGGCCACCAGGAACGGCGGCAATTGCGACATGTGCTTGTCCATCATCAGCGAGATGCGGCGTTCGCTCAGCGAGCCGATTTCAGCGATGGCCAGCGCGATGTTGTCTGCGGCCATGGCGACAGGCTCGGCGTGGAAGTTACCGCCCGAGATCACTTCGCCTTCGGCCGCGAACACCAACGGGTTGTCCGACACGGCGTTGGATTCGATCGCCAGCACTTCCGCCGCCTGACGCAGCTGAGTCAGGCAGGCGCCCATGACCTGCGGTTGGCAACGCAGAGAGTACGGGTCCTGAACCTTGTCGCAGTCGCGATGGGACTCGGAGACTTCGCTGCCGTCACCCAGCAGGTCACGGTAAGCGGCAGCGGCGTCGATCTGACCGCGCTGACCACGGGCGGCATGAATGCGCGGGTCGAACGGTGCACGCGAGCCGAGCACGGCTTCGACGGTGAGGGCACCGCAGCTCAAGGCGCCCGCGAACAGGTCTTCACCTTCGAACAGGCCACGCAGCGCGTAGGCGGTCGAGACTTGCGTACCGTTGAGCAGCGCCAGACCTTCCTTGGCCGCCAGTGTCAGCGGCGTGAGACCGGCGACGGCCAGTGCTTCCACCGCATTCAGCCATTGGCCTTTGTAACGCGCCTTGCCTTCGCCCAGCAGCACCAGCGACATGTGCGCCAGTGGCGCCAGGTCGCCGGACGCACCGACCGAACCCTTGAGCGGGATGTGCGGGTACACCTCGGCGTTGATCAGAGCGATCAGTGCGTCGATGACCTGACGGCGGATGCCGGAGAAACCACGGCTCAGGCTGTTGACCTTGAGCACCATGATCAAGCGGACCAGATCGTCGCTGAGGGGCGCACCGACGCCCGCTGCGTGCGACAGCACCAGGGAGCGCTGAAGATTTTCCAGGTCGGCGCTGGCGATGCGGGTCGAGGCCAGCAGGCCGAAGCCGGTGTTGATGCCGTAGGCCGTGCGGTTCTCGGCCAGGATCTGCTCGACGCACGCTACGCTGTTGTCGATCTGTTGATCGGCGCTGGCGTCCAGCGTGAGGGTCACAGGGTGCTGATAGATCGCGCGCAGTTGCGCCAGGGTCAACTGGCCGGGGATCAGGTTCAGCGGGGTCGCCTGTTGGGTATTGGTCACGATGCTGCTACTCCTTCGTTGATGTCGGTCGTGAGCCTTGAACTGGCTCCTGCCTGTTCTGCGCTTGTGGCGCCTGGGCTGCGACTGTGGCGGGTGTTGTTGTCGTTGTGGGTCTGCGCGTAATCGCGGCAGACCTGAAATACGGTTTCCAAAGACTCTTCGTTCTTGAGCAGCGTCACGCTGCTGGCGATGTCCGGCGCCAGCCAGCGGTCTTCGTCGTAGGCCGGCACGCGCTCGCGCAAAAGACGCCAGGCCACTTCGGTGCCGACGCCGAAGCGCGGGCCTTTGAAGAACTCGAACGCCTGAGCCGCCAGCAGGTACTCGATGGCGAGGATCTGTGTGACGTTTTCCAGCACCTTATGCAGTTTCAAGGCGGCGCTGGTGCCCATGCTCAGGTGATCTTCCTGTAGGCCGGAGGTGACGTAGTTGTCGATGACCGCCGGTTGCGCCATCTGGCGGTTTTCTGCGCACAGCGAGGCCGCGACGTACTGCACGATCATCATCCCGGAGTTGACGCCCGGCTGGCTCACCAGAAACGCCGGCAGTCCGCTGACGGTCGGGTTGATCAGGCGATCCAGACGTCGTTCGGCAATCGAGCCCAGTTCGGCCATGGCGATGGCCAGCAGGTCGGCGGCCATCGCGACGGACTGACCGTGCGGGTTCGCCTGAGATACCACGCGGTAAGCGTCCGGGGTGCCCAGCAACAATGGGTTGTCGGTGGCCGAATTGAGCTCGGTTTCGATCTGCCGCGTGGCGTGCGTGAGCTGATCGCGGGTCGCGCCGTGGACCTGCGGGATTGAGCGGATGCTCAAGGCGTCCTGCGTGCGAATGCCCTTGCTGTTGGCGAGCACTTCGCTGCCCGCCAGCAGACCGCGCAGGTTTTTGCCGACTTGCTGCATGCCGGGATGCGGTTTGAGCGCGATGATTTCCTCATCGAAAGCGTCGAGCTGACCGCGCAGGCCCTCGAAGGTCATGGCGCTGATCACGTCCGCCCACTGCATCAGGCGGTTCACGTCGGCGATGGCCAGGCAACTGAGGCCGGTCATGCACGGCGTGCCGTTGACCAGGCACAGACCGTCCTTGGCCCCCAGCTCAACGGGTGACAGGCCTTCCTCGCTCAAGGCTTGCAGCGCGGAGATCACCTGGCCGCGATAACTCACCTGGCCGACGCCCAGCAGCGCGATGCCGATGTGCGCCATGTGCGTGAGGTAACCCACCGAACCCTGAGACGGCACTTGCGGGGTGATGCCATGGTTGAGCAGCGCAATCAACGCTTCGACCACCTGACGGTGAATCCCTGATTTGCCCTGGCCGTAGTTGATGATCGCGGCGCAGATGATCGCGCGGGTCTGCTCATCGGGCAGCGCTGTACCCACGCCGCAGGCATGGCTGAGCAGCGTGTTGCGTGAGAGACGACTCAGTTGCTCGCCCTCCAGCGACACGTTGCACAACGCGCCGAGACCGGTGTTGACGCCGTACGCGCGCTCACCGCTGGAGACAATGCGCTGCACGATGGCCTGCGCATTGTCGATGCGCCCCCAGGCGTTTTCCGACAGGGTCAACGTGGCGCCGTGACGTGCCACGGCGGTGACATCCTGCCAGGTGACCAGGCGATCGCCGATGATGATCTGTTCTGCTCGCGACATGACTGCAACCGTCCTTAAAGGGTCGCCACGCGCCGCTGGACGAAACGATCAACGTAGTCGTCTGCAGGCGAGTAGAGGATTTCTTTTGGGGTTCCGACCTGAATCAGCCGGCCGTCCTTGAGGATGGCGATGCGGTTGCCGATGCGCACGGCTTCGTCGAGGTCGTGGGTGATGAACACAATGGTTTTCTTCAATGTCGATTGCAGTTCCAGCAACTGGTCCTGCATTTCGGCACGAATCAAGGGATCGAGGGCGCTGAAGGCTTCGTCCATGAGAATGATGTCGGTGTCGGCGGCCAGTGCACGGGCCAGACCCACCCGCTGGCGCATGCCGCCGGACAGTTGATGCGGGTACTTCTTTTCATAGCCCTTCAGGCCCACGGTGGTGATCCAGTGTTGGGCGCGCTCGGCACACTGCGCCTTGCTCTCTCCGCGTATCGTCAGGCCGTAGGCGACGTTATCCATCACGGTTTTGTGCGGCAGCAGGCCGAAGCTCTGGAACACCATGCTGATCTTGTGGCGACGGAAGTTGCGCAGCGCTTCCATGTCGTAGGTCAGGATGTTCTCGCCGTCCACCAGAATCTCGCCGCTGGTGGGGTCGATCAGACGATTGATGTGGCGCACCAGCGTGGATTTGCCGGAACCGGACAGGCCCATGATCACGAAGATCTCGCCACTGGCGATGGACAGCGACAGGTCGTTCACGCCGACCACACAACCGGTCTTGGCCAACACCTCATCCTTGCTCTGGTTCTGCCGGACCATCCCCAGCGCTTCTTTGGCGCGGTTGCCGAAGATCTTGTAGACGTTCTTGACGACGATCTTGTTGGGTTCTGCGCTCATCATTTGCTCGCCTCATGCCGTGGACGGCCGTAGGCCTGCGTGATCCGGTCTATCACGACCGCCAGAATGACAATGGCCAGACCCGCCTCCAGCCCACGACCGACGTTGAGGGTCTGAATCCCTATCAACACGTCTTCGCCCAGACCGCGTGCGCCGATCATCGAAGCGATCACCACCATCGACAGGGCCATCATGGTGGTCTGGTTGATGCCGGCCATGATGCTCGGCAGAGCCAGCGGCAGCTGCACGCCGAACAGTTGCTGCCAGCGATTGGCGCCAAACGCGTTAATCGCTTCCATGACCTCGCCGTCAACCTGACGAATCCCCAGATCGGTCAGACGGATCAGCGGCGGTGCGGCGTAAATCACGGTGGCGAAGATCGCCGGAACCTTGCCCAGACCGAACAGCATCAGCACCGGAATCAGGTACACGAAGCTGGGCATGGTCTGCATGATGTCGAGCAGCGGCATCAGCACCGAGCGCAAGCGGTTGCTGCGAGCCGAAAGAATGCCCAACGGCACGCCGATGAGCACCGAAATGAACGTGGCGACCAGCATCAGCGCCAGCGTCTGCATCAGCTTGTCCCACAGCCCGACCGCGCCGACCAGGAACAGCAGGCCGATGATGATGACGGTGGTGGTTATTTTGCGTGTCGCGTGCCACGCAATGAGGCCGACGATCGCCAGCAACACCCACCACGGCGCCACGCGAAGCAGACCTTCGAGTTTGACGATGGCCCACAGCAACGTGTCGGAGATGTGCCGGAACACATCGCCGTAGTGGGTGACCAGCTTGTCGACCCAGTCGTTGACCCAGTCGGCAATGGAGAACGTGAAGCTTTCGGGGAACATAAGCGTGTCTCTAGTCTGTTAGGTGGTGCGGGCCCGTTGTCGGGAGCAGCGCTGTTCGTGTAGGAGCGCGCTTGCCCGCGATTGCGGTGTGTCAGGCGATAAATTCATGTTTGACACACCGTCTTCGCGGGCAAGCGCGCTCCTGCAGTAGTTAGCCCTCAGCCTTGCAACGACGCATCGACCTTCTTTCCAGCGTCTTCGCTGACCCTCGGGCACCCGACATCAGGATGTTCCTTGAGGAAGATCTTGGCCAGTTCTGGTGACCCGACGGCAGCGTGGACAGCTGGGTTTCCGATCATTTGTCGCGTTTCTAACAGATGTTCAGGACAGTGGATCAGTTCACCGCCGCGTGGGCCGGTGCTACGTTGTGGCTCGCCTCGGGCATGTCCTGCTCGGTCGGCAGAATCAAGCGGTCAGCGATCTTGCCGGGCCATTTCTTCGCAGCGACGTAATACAGCGCAGCAGGTACGACCAGGCCGATGATCCACGAGATGTCGGTATCGTCCAGGCTGGCCACCAGCGGACCGGTGTAGAAATGGGTCGAGATGAACGGCATTTGAATCAACACGCCGATCACGTAGATGCCAATGCCGATCCAGTTCCAGCGGCCGTAACGGCCATCCGGGTTGGAGAGCGCCGGGATGTCGTAACGTTCTTTGGTGATGCAGTAGAAGTCGACGAGGTTGATCGCGCTCCACGGCGTAAAGAACGCCAGCAGGAACAGGATGAACGCCGAGAAATCCTTGAGGAATGAGTCCTTGCCCAATAACGCCAGCGCGGTGGCGATGCCGACCATCGCAAAGATGTAGGTCAGGCGCAGTGCGCTGGAGATGTGGCGGTTGCCACGGAAGCCGCTGACGATGGTGGCGATCGACATGAAGCTGCCGTAGGCGTTGAGCGTGGTGATGGTCACCTTGCCGAAGGCGATGCTGAAATACAGCGCTGCCGCGACCGCGCCTGTGCCGCCCAGGCCGACGATGTACGAGACCTCATGGTGGGCGAAGTTCTTGCCGGCCAGCGCCGCTGCGAACACACCGAACACCATGGACGCCTGGGCACCGATCACGGCACCCAGGCCAACCGCCCAGAACGTTTTGCTCGCCGAGGTGCTGCGCGGCAGGTAGCGCGAATAGTCAGCGACGTACGGGCCGAACGCGATCTGCCAGGAGGCCGAGAGGGAAATCGCCAACAGGAAGCTGCTCAGCGAAAAGTGTTTGTTGCCCAGCAGCGCGCCGACGTCGTTACCGGCCAGCAGGGCGCCGAACAGGTAGATGAACGCGATCACGCCGATGATGCTGGCGACCCGGCCGATCATGTGGATGACCCGGTAGCCGAAGATGGTCAGGACGACGATGGCGGCGGCGAAGATGACGATGCCTTGCCAGTCGGGAACCTGAATCAGTTGAGCGACGGCTTGCCCGGCCAGCAACGAGCCGCTGGCGGAAAAACCGATGTACATGAGGCACACCAGCACCAACGGAATCACGACCCCGTAGACACCAAATTGCACTCGACTGGAAATCATTTGTGGCAAGCCCAGTTTCGGGCCTTGCGCCGCGTGCAGCGCCATGACGCCACCGCCCAGCAACTGACCGATGAACAGCCCGATCAGCGACCAGAACACATCGCCGCCCAACACCACGGCCAGGGCCCCGGTGACAATCGCAGTGATCTGCAGGTTGGCGCCCAGCCACAGGGTGAATTGACTGAACAGACGGCCATGTCGTTCCGCGTCAGGAATGTAGTCGATCGAACGCTTTTCGATCACGGAAGAGGGTGCAGCACGATCATCTGGAACAGCCATCTCAAACATCCTCAAAAGTCTGGGCAGGACATCAAGTAAAACTGTGCGAACCACGGAGGACTCATTGCTGAACCCAGCTCAAGTGGGAGCGAATTCATTCGCGATTGGCCGGTACATCCGATAAATCTCTGTCGGTTGTGCCGTCGCATCGCGAATGAATTCGCTCCCACAGGTGGTGCGTACACCCGTGGGATTCGATCAGTTATTGATCATCGGCAGGTTCAGGCCCTGCTCTTTGGCGCAGTCGATCGCGATCTGGTAGCCCGCGTCGGCGTGACGCATGACACCGGTCGCCGGGTCGTTGTGCAGCACGCGGGCGATGCGTTCGGCCGCTTCGTCGGTGCCGTCACAGACGATGACCATGCCCGAGTGCTGCGAGAAGCCCATGCCGACGCCGCCGCCGTGGTGCAGCGACACCCATGTCGCGCCGCTCGCGGTATTGAGCAGGGCGTTGAGTAGTGGCCAGTCGGACACGGCGTCGGAGCCATCCTGCATGGATTCGGTTTCGCGGTTCGGGCTGGCGACCGAGCCGGAGTCCAGGTGGTCACGACCGATCACGACCGGTGCCGACAGCTCACCGCGACGCACCATTTCGTTGAACGCCAGGCCCAGCTTGGCGCGCTGGCCCAGACCGACCCAGCAAATACGGGCCGGCAGACCCTGGAAGCTGATGCGCTCGCGCGCCATGTCCAGCCAGTTGTGCAGGTGCGCGTCGTCCGGGATCAGTTCCTTGACCTTCGCGTCGGTCTTGTAGATGTCTTCCGGATTGCCCGACAGCGCAGCCCAGCGGAACGGACCGATGCCACGGCAGAACAATGGTCGGATGTAAGCAGGGACGAAGCCGGGGAAGTCGAATGCGTTACTCACGCCTTCTTCTTTGGCCATCTGACGGATGTTGTTGCCGTAGTCGAAGGTCGGGATGCCTTGTTTCTGGAACGCCAGCATCGCTTCAACGTGTTTGGCCATCGACTGCTTGGCGGCTTTGACCACAGCGGCCGGTTCGGTCGCGGCGCGGTCGCGGTACTGCTCCCAGGTCCAGCCGGCTGGCAGGTAACCGTTGAGCGGGTCGTGGGCGCTGGTCTGGTCGGTGACCATGTCCGGGCGCACGCCACGCTTGACCAGTTCGGGAAGGATTTCAGCCGCATTGCCCAGCAGTGCGACGGAGATCGCCTTGCCTTCGGCGGTGTACTTGGCAATACGGGCCAGCGCGTCGTCGAGGTCGTTGGCTTGTTCATCGACGTAACGGCTTTTCAGGCGGAAATCGATGCGGCTCTGCTGGCATTCGATGTTCAGCGAGCACGCGCCGGCCAGGGTTGCGGCCAGAGGCTGTGCGCCACCCATGCCGCCCAGACCTGCGGTCAATACCCACTTGCCTTTCAGGCTGCCGTTGTAATGCTGGCGACCTGCCTCGACGAAGGTTTCATAGGTGCCCTGAACGATGCCTTGGCTGCCGATGTAGATCCAGCTGCCGGCGGTCATCTGGCCATACATGGCCAGGCCCTTGGCGTCCAGCTCGTTGAAGTGTTCCCAGCTTGCCCAGTGCGGGACCAGGTTGGAGTTGGCGATCAGCACGCGGGGAGCATTGCTGTGGGTCTTGAACACGCCGACCGGCTTGCCGGATTGCACCAGCAGGGTTTCGTCGTCGTTCAGGTGGGTCAGGCTTTCAACGATTTTGTCGTAGCACTCCCAGTTACGCGCTGCACGACCGATACCGCCGTAGACCACCAGTTCGTTCGGGTTCTCGGCGACTTCCGGATCGAGGTTGTTCATCAACATCCGCAGCGGCGCTTCGGTCAGCCAGCTCTTGGCGGTCAGTTGGGTACCACGGGCGGCACGGATTTCCACGTCGCGGCGTTTGGTCCATTGCTGAGCTGGGGTTTTGTTGTCAGTAGTCACGTCACAATCCTCGATGATCAATCCGGCCCAGGCACTGGGCTGACGGTGCCTGTGTCGAACAGGCGGAATATGGGTTTAGCAGATCGGGTGCCGCTGTCGGTGTCTCGAAGCGGGGCACTGCCGGTACTCTTGCATACTCATATTTACTTGTACATACAAGCATATGCAACCAAAGGGCCAACTCGTCGATTGCTTGAGTTAAAACACTGGAAAGGCGCGTCTGCTCTGGGCTGAGCTAGATTGATGGGCAGGCAAGGTTGTATGCCGCAGCGTTACTCGCGGGGCAGGATTGTTACTTTTGGGGGCGTGCGCCCTACGACGGTGCAATCGGTAACAGAAAGTTGAATTGTTTCTCGCGACCATTCGGCATCTACTGCGCCAGCTTTCATAAAAATATTTCACCGCAGGTGTAACCAAGGCGAGCGATGGACCGAACTACTGATCACGCTACGCACAATGCGGCTTTGCAGAACCGGGAAATGCACCTGAAATCGCTGTTCGTGGCGAGTCAGGACGGGGATGGGCGTGCGTATCGAACATTCCTCTCGGAGTTGAGTACCCATTTGCGCGGGTATTTGAGAGGGCGGCTGCAGCGCCAGCCAGGTGAAATCGAGGATCTGCTTCAAGAGGTATTACTGGCGATCCATAACGGTCGCCACACGTATCGCTCGGATCAGCCCCTGACGGCCTGGGTATTCGCCATTGCCCGCTATAAACTCACCGACTTTTTCCGCGCCCGTTCACGGGGCGATGTGTTCAACGATTCGCTGGACGACACGGCCGAGCTGTTCGCCGAACCCGAGCTTGAGCCGGCTCAGGCCAGTCGCGATCTGAGCAAGTTGCTGAACGAGCTGCCTGACCGTCAGCGTTTGCCGATCATGCACGTGAAGCTGGAAGGCCTGTCGGTCACCGAAACAGCGAAGATGACGGGGCTCTCCGAGTCGGCCGTCAAGATTGGCGTGCATCGCGGCCTCAAGGCGCTGGCGGCGCGCATACGAGGTACACGATGAAAACAGATGACCTGATTTCGATGCTCGCTGGCGGTATTGCGCCTGTGGATCGCGGGCTGCTCGCCAAGCGCTTCAGCCTGGCCGTGGTCATGGCTGCGCTAGGTTCGCTGCTGATGACGCTCGCCGTTTTTGGTGCCCGACCGGATTTGGCGATCATCACCCGAACCCCGCTGTTCTGGGCAAAGGTCGCGTTGCCGCTGTGCCTGGCCATCGGTTCGCTGTGGATGGTCACGCGTCTGGCCAGGCCGGGCATGAGCGCAGGCTCGGGCCGCTGGGTGGTCAGTGCCGGAGTTCTGGTGGTCTGGCTGGCGGGCCTTTATGCCTTGTTTCAAGCTGAGCCGGACACGCGAGTGGCCATGATCTTCGGCAAAACCTGGCGGACCTGTGCGTTCAACATCACGCTTCTGGCGATCCCCGGTTTTATCTCGATCTTCTGGGCCTTGCGCGGCATGGCGCCGACCCGGCTCCGCCTGGCGGGCGCGTGCGGTGGGCTGCTTGCCGGTTCGCTGGCGACTATCGCCTATTGCCTTCATTGCCCGGAGATGGAAATTCCGTTCTGGGGCGTGTGGTATCTGCTGGGGTTGTTGCTGTCCACTGCGATCGGCGCGCTGCTGGGGCCACGAGTGCTGAAGTGGTAGTCACACCGGTGTCCAACCTGTGAGCGCCCATTCAACGGTTGTTGGCCCAAAGGGTCGTCTTAGCCCGCCTTGACCGCCCGCCCCGCAAACTGAATCGGCCCGCTCGGCTTGTTGGTCGGCGAGCCTCCGGCCTTTTCCAGCGACAGTTCGAACAGTTGATTGGGTTGCAGCGGCGGCAACCGGTCGGTCGGCACTTTCAGTGTTTGACCGGGTGCGACGAGCCCCAAAGAAATCGGGCCTTCCCAGTCATCGGCCTGGGTCCAAAACTGCAAGACCTTGCCCGGAGGCGGCACGTCAGAGGTGTCCAAAGGCACCAGATTGATCCCGCGCAGATTGGTGGCCTGAACCACCCAACCGGGATGATTGCTGTCTGGCGTGGAAAGCACCGATAGATACGCCGATGCGGGGGGCGTCGGAACTTGCCCGAGCAGTTGCGTGGTCAATATCACCGAAGCCGCCAGACCGAGGCAGGCCAGCATGCGCCAGAGGCCTGCGTTGTCCCAGGTTCTGGTGCGGCGTTTCTTGCGCGGGGATTTCCCCGCCTTCTGGGCAAACGGCAGCCCACCCAGATTACGCTCGATACGCTGCCACAGGCGGGGAGCGGGCGTGGGCGGTTCGGCCATTTCGGTCAGCGTCAGCAGTCGCGAGCGCCAGCCGTCTATGGCCTTGCGCAACGCCTCGTCGTGCAGCAGGCGTTGCTGCACCTCAGCCCGTTGCTGCGCGCTCAGGGTCCCCAGTACGTACTCACCGGCGAGGGTCTGTACGTCCATCTCAGGAATCTTGTCTTGTTTTTCACTCATCCAAGCCACTCCCGCAGCGCAGCAGGCCCGCGCTCAATGCAGGCGTTCACCGTGCCCGACGGCGCACCAAAGACGCGTGCGATTGCTGATGAGAATAACCGCCGGCGCATTCCTGAAACACACTGTTACGACGCACGGGAGCGATTTTTCAACATCCGTGCGCAGATGCCTGCGGCTTCATGCGTCAGCCTTCAGATCACCTTGACCGCACGCCCGATGAACTGAATCGGCCCTGTGGGCTTGTTGACCGGCGAGCCCGTGGATCTTTCGAGGGTCAGCTCGAACAACTGGTTGGGCTGCAGGGGTGGCAGTGAGTCCAGCGGCACACTCAGCACCTGGCCAGGTTTGACCAGCCCTAGAGAAACGGGGCCCTGCCAGTCGTCGGCCTTGGTCCAGAACTGCAGCGCCTTGTCTTCGGGTATGGACGTTTCGCCCAGCGGGATCAACTGAATATCACGGCTGTTGTTGGCCTGAATCACCCAGCCGGGCGCCTTGTCCTGAGGAGCAACGAGCACCACCAGATAAGACGGCAGCGGCTTGGCGGGCTGCTGGGTCACCAGCACCGCCGCCAGCGCGACCGACGCGGCGATACCGAATCCGGCCACGCTGCGCCACAGATTGAGGCTGTCCCACCACCGCGTGCCTCGGTCGCGTTTTGCCGTTGCTTGCGCCCCAGGTGCGGGTGACAGCACGTCGAGGGAGTGCTCGATCCGGTTCCAGAGCGAGGCGCGCGGCGCAATGGGCTCCGCCAGATCGGTGAGTGCCAGCAAGCGGATTTCCCAATCATCCACCGCCCTGCGCAAGTCGGCCTCCTGTTCAAGGCGCCTCTGAACCTCTGCGCGTTGCTCAGCATCCAGTGTGCCCAGCACATACTCACCGGCCAGAGCGTGGAGATCGTCATCAGACGGGGTGCCAGATCGTTCGTTCATCCGATGCACTCCCGCAACGAGGCCAGACTGCGCTTGATCCAGGCTTTCACCGTGCCCAACGGTGCCCCCAGTTTCTGCGCGATCTGCTGATGAGAGTAGCCGTCGACGTAGGCATGAAAAATACAGTTGCGGCGCACCGGCTCCAATTGTTCAAGGCAGGTATAGACCCGCCCCGGGTTCACTCGCCAATCGAATGCGTCGCCCATCTCCTGCCAACCTTCAAGCGTTGTCTGAGCGTGACTGTCGCTATCGCTGTCGTCGTCCATCGACACTTCACGGGCGCTGTTACGCACACTGTTGAGCGCCAGGTGCCGCGCCACGGTAAACATCCAGCCTCGAGCGCTGCCACGCGTGGCGTCGAAGCCCGCAGCGCCGCTCCAGATCTTGATGAAAGCGTCGTGCACGATGTCTTCCGCGCGTGCACGATCGTTCACGATACGTTGCACCACCCCGAGCAAACGAGGGCTTTCCTGTTCGTAAAGCCGTTGCAGCGCCGACCGCTCACCGCGGGCGCAGTCATGCAACGCTGCTTCGTAATCAAAGGGTGTCTGAGGTGCGGGCAAATTAATCAGCCATGAAAAAATACGCCGTCCACGAACCGGATTCGGGGCTCCTGCGCAGGAGCATAGCCCAGTTCCTGCGCAGGATAGTGAATCGCCAGCGATCAGTTACTGGCCCAGAAAATGTAGTCAGCCTGGTACTTCACCACTTCCTTGGCGCCTTTGTTGGCTTGCGTGCAACCGCTGGAAGGCGCAACGCCCCCTTTGAGCGCGACGCGCTGGATGTAGGTGACGCCGGTCATGGCGCCTTTGCCTTCTGCAGGATTGGCTTTGACCAACTGGTAGGGCAGGTTGCCCGCGCTGGAAGGGGCGACGGCCAATTGGGTGCCAGTCACTTTCGAGCCGTCTTTGGCTTCCCAGGTCGCTGGCGGACCGAAGTAGGTGCCGACTTGCTTGCCGCTGCGGTCATTGAGGACCGCTTTGGGGCCGACGAATACCCATTCCGTTTCCGTGGCGCTGTTGGCTTTGGCTTTGCACTCGTAGGTGATTTCACCAACGCCGGTCGTTTGCATGCTGACTTTATGGCCGTCAGGGACTTTGATGCTGTCGGGCAGGTCGGCTTGGGCAAATACAGAGGTGACACAGGCCAAGGTGAGAGTGCTGGTGGCCAGTCGCAGGCAGGTTTTAGCATTCATCGCAATTTCTCCTGGAGGGTATTCCGTTCGGCAGCACGAGCTGCTGTCTGTACTACCCGCCAGAAGATCGATTGGATGCAGTCGTTAAAAATTATTTTCCGTCAGATGAATCTTTGGGCACTCAGGGCCGACACAACCGGCTGCGCAGCAACAGCACGCCCACCACCGCCGACAGAATGGAACCCATCAGCACGCCCACTTTCACCTCATCGATCAAATGCGCTGCGCCAGGGAAGGCCAGGTTGCCGATGAACAGGCTCATGGTGAAGCCGATGCCACACAGCAATGCCACGCCGTACATCTGCGTCCAGTTACTGCCTTCAGGCAGCGTGGCCAGCCCCGAGCGAATTGCCAGCGCTGCTGCGACGAACACACCGATCTGCTTGCCGACGAACAGGCCCAGCGCGACGCCAAGCGGAACCGGGTCGACCAGATTGCCTAACGTGATGCCAGACAACGAAACGCCAGCGTTGGCGAATCCGAACACCGGCACAACGGCGAACGCGACCCAGTAGTGCATCTTTTCTTCGAGAAACAGCAGCGGCGACCGCGCTTCTTCCTGACGTGTCCCCAGCGGAATGCAGAGTGCCAGTGCGACCCCCGCCAGCGTGGCGTGTACGCCTGACTGTAAAACGAAGAACCACAGCAGCAGACCCAGCAGCAGATACGGCAGCAGACGCTGCACGCCCATGCGGTTCATGACGATCAGGACTGCCAGCGTGGCGAAAGAGGCGCCGAGCATCGGCAGGTTCAGGCCGGTGCTGTAGAACAGCGCGATGATGGTGACGGCGCCGAGATCGTCAAGAATCGCCAGTGCAGCCAGAAAGACTTTCAGTGACGCGGGAACACGCTTGCCCAGCAGCGACAACACGCCCAGGGCGAAGGCAATGTCAGTGGCCGCTGGAATGGCCCAGCCGCTCAGCGTTTCGGCGTTTCCCCAGTTGGTACCGACGTAGATCAGTGCGGGTATCAGCATGCCGCCTGCCGCCGCGAAGCCGGGCAGGGCGCGCTGACCCCAACTGGCCAAGCCGCCGGCCAGCACTTCACGTTTGATTTCCAGCCCGACCATCAGAAAGAAGATCGCCATCAAGCCATCGTTGATCCACAGCTCGATCGACAGCCCGCCCCATACGCTGTGCAGCGCGGCGAAGTACAAGGAGGCCATGGGGGAGTTTGCAACGATGATCGCAGCCAGCGCAGCGCCCATCAGTACGATGCCGCCAGCGGATTCCGACGCGAGGAAACTGGCGAGAATGGCGAGGGCTCGCGGGCTTTCTTTCTGGTTGTTGAGCGTCGTCATCGGCGTCCCTGGGCAGGTGAAAAAGAACGCAAATTAACACAGGTGGCAGGGTTTCTTTCTGTAGGAGCGCGCTTGCCCGCGATTCAGGCAACGCGGATGTTCAGGTGCACCGCGTCATTGTTCATCGCGGGACAAGCCACGCTCCTACAAGGGTTTTGCTTAGATTGCGGTCAGTTCGATCACGCAGCAGCGGCTTGCGCGGGGCGCGTAGAGCACGACTTCCAGCAACGAGCCCTCAGCGTTATCCAGTTGCAGGCAGTCATGGCGTTCGAGCAGCTGCGGCGGGTGTTCGCCGACGTTGGCCGCCATCTGTTCGGCGGCGCTGAACACCAGAAAGACGTTAGCCGAACTGAAGAAGCGTTGAGGCTGCAGCACGTCGATCCATTGCAGCCGCGCGCGATAGCGGGTGGGCGAGTAGATCAGGTTGAAATCGCGAATCGGTCCGTCCAACAGGGTGCAGGACACTTGGCTGTCGCCGCTGAAGGCAAACGGATCGGACACCAGCAAAGCCTCACTGTCCTTGCCGTCGATCTTCAGCGTCATGCCGGCGCCTTGCAGCACCGTGATGATGCGCAAGTAACTGGCAAACACCGAAAAGCCACCGGATTCACCGATGTCGGCAATCGACAGTCGCCAGCCGAAACCGTCCAGCCCTTCACCTGAGTCTCGGGTGATTTCCTCGGTGCTGCCGCCGCCGTTTTTCCAGGGCATGCGCGGGTAATCGACGGCGCGCAGAACAGTCAGTCGGGTCATTTGCTGAAGCGTCCTTCCAGGCGATGGCGAGAGCCGGGGTGAATCAGGCGCGCGGCGGTCACCGGCTGACGACCCGACCATGTGCGACGACGCACCAGCAGGCACGGTTCGCCTTTCTCGATTTGCAGCAGCTTGCATTCATCAGGCTCGGCCAGAATGGCCTCGACCACGTGCTCGCCTTCTGTCAGCGGAGCGACCTGATTCAGGTACGCATATGGCGTCTGTTTGGTGAAGTCCTGCTGCAGGTAATCCGGCGCGACCAGCGCATTGACGAAACGGTCTTCGATCTGCACGGGAATGTCATTTTCGAAATGCACGATCAACGAATGAAACACGCGCTGACCTTCACGCATGTCCAGCGCCAGCGCGCGCTCGGAGCCCGCCGCTTCTTCGCAGAGAATGATCACCTGGCAGGTGTGCGTGTGGCCGCGCGCCGCGATTTCATCGGCGATGTTGTGGACTTCGAACAGCGCAGACTGGGTCTTGGGTTCGGCGACGAACGTCCCGACGCCTTGCATGCGCACCAGCATGCCCTCGGCGGTCATCTCGCGCAGGGCGCGGTTGATGGTCATGCGGCTGAAGCCCAATTGAGTCACCAGCTCGCTTTCGGACGGCACACGATGATGCGGCGGCCAGGTTCCGTTCTGAATCTGCTGGGTGATCATTTGCTTCACCCTGGCGTACAGCGGCGCCGGACTGTCACCCATCTGGGCGGCCAGCGGAGAGTTGGCAGGCGGAGTCGGCACAGAAAAATCCTTGTTATGGCGTAAAAGTCGGAGGCAAATGGCGTCGTATGGCGCTCACGCTAACCATTTACGCGTTCAACGACAAGCTTGCCGCAGTTTACCGGGCAGACAAACGTCTGTATATGTATAGACAATTTCACGCGAGGGGTGCGAAGCCATGTCCGTTTTCTTTGCCGAACGAGCGTTATTGCCTGCTGGCTGGGCCAATAACGTGCGTTTTGAGGTCAGCGCCGATGGCCTGTTGACCAACGTCCAGGCCGATGCCGAGCGTCATGGCGCTGAACTGATCAACGGTCCTGTGGTGCCGGGCATGCCGAACCTGCACTCACACGCGTTTCAACGCGCGATGGCGGGTCTGGCGGAAGTGGCGGGCAATCCGAACGACAGCTTCTGGACCTGGCGTGACCTGATGTATCGCCTTGTCGGGCAGATCAGCCCGGAGCAACTGGGCGTCATCGCGCGTCAGTTGTACATCGAGATGCTCAAGGGCGGTTTCACCTCGGTGGCGGAGTTTCATTACGTTCACCAGGACACCAGCGGCCAGCCGTACACGAACCCGGCGGAGTTGGCGTTGCAGGTCAGTCAGGCCGCCGCCTCCGTCGGCATTGGCATGACGCTCCTGCCCGTGCTGTACACGCACTCAGGGTTTGGCGGGCTGGCACCGAACGAAGGCCAGCGCCGCTTCATCAACAGCACCGACGGCTACCTCGATCTGCAATCATGCCTGAAACCCCTTATCGATGCGCAACCGGCGCAGGCGCTGGGCCTGTGCTTCCACTCGCTGCGTGCGGTCACGCCGCAACAGATCGGCGACGTGATGGCCGCCAGCAACACGCAGTGCCCGGTCCATATCCATATTGCCGAACAGCAGAAAGAAGTCGATGACTGCCTGGCCTGGAGCGGGCGTCGTCCGTTGCAATGGCTGTACGACAATGTGGACGTCGATGAGCGCTGGTGCCTGGTGCATGCGACCCATGCCGAAGCCGATGAAGTCGCCTCGATGGCTAAAAGTGGCGCGGTTGCCGGTCTGTGTCTGACGACTGAAGCCAACCTGGGCGACGGTATTTTTCCGGCCGTCGATTACATCGCTCAGGGCGGACGCTGGGGCATTGGATCGGACAGCCATGTTTCGCTGAGCGTCGTCGAGGAGCTGCGCTGGCTGGAGTATGGCCAGCGTTTACGCGATCAACGCCGCAACCGGCTGTATCGACCGGATCAGCCGATGGTGGGTCGCACGCTGTACGACGCTGCGCTGGTGGGCGGGGCTCAGGCGATGGGGCAGCCGACGGGTGCGCTGGAAGTGGGTAAGCGCGCGGACTGGTTGGTACTTGATGGCAACGATCCGTATCTGGCGACTGCGTCGGGTGATGCGATCCTCAACCGCTGGCTGTTCGCTGGCAGCGATCGGCAGATACGTGACGTGATGGTCAACGGTCGCTGGGTGATCCGCGAAGGTCGGCATGCCGATGAAGCCGAGAGCAGCCGAGCGTTTGCGCAGGTATTGCGGGAATTGTTGGGCTGAAGCTCGGCTAATCCACTCCATCCACAGGTTGAAATGAAATCCTTGTAGCCGGCATTACTGGCGAATGCGGTGGGTCATCTGACATTTTTGCCACTGACCCACCGCGTTCGCTGCCCTCGTAACCTCGGACGTCTCCCACAGGTAATGCGTCGTTCCCATGGCTTGCGGCCGACATCGAACCTGTGGGAGCCGGCCCGCAAAAAAACCACTGACCGGCGCTATTCGGCCACCTTGGCGATCTTCGAATCTTCAACCCGCCAGATCAACCGGGTGGTGTCATAGCCCTGTTGTTGAGCCTTCATCAGCAGCTCATTGCGGGTTTTGTCATCGACATGCGCCGTGCGTGACAGCAGCCACAGGTACTTGCGATTCGGGTTGCCAACGATCGCGAGCTTGTAATCTTCGCTGACGTCGAGCACCCAGTAGTTGCCTTTCGCGACGCCGGGCAGCAGCCGTGAGAACCAGTTATCGAACACAACCCACAGCTTGTCGGTCTTGCCTTCGACCTGCGGCGACGCGGTGCCCGTGGCTTCCTCCCACTGGCCGTCCATCGTCCGACAGCGGTTGGTCACGGCAATGTTGCCGTCAGGTTTGAGCGCGTAATGCGCCTCGGATTGCGCGCAGTTGCGCTGAAAAAACATCGGCAGGCGCGCCAGTTCGTACCACGTGCCCTGATAACGCTTTAGGTCTACATGGCCTTCAGTTCTTGGCGCCATCGACTCTCCTGGCGTCGACGCGCACGCTGTCAGCCACAACGTTGCCATCGCCAATGCACCTGCGCGGATCATGCGTGAGATAGTCATTTGAGCCCCTGACCCGAATACAGAACCACTTTGTCAGCGGCGTATTGAACGCTGATGAACGTTTTTTGATCGCCCCAGGTGCAGCTCGCCATCCCCAGTGCGCCCGAGCACTCGGTCGGGCTGCCGAGCAACTGCTCGATTTCGGCCTTGGACATGCCTGCCGAGATTTTCGAATAGTTTTCCTGATTGATCTTGCTGCAGGCGGCCAGCAGCACGCAGAACGACAGCAACATGAGAGAGCGCAAAGACATGGGTGAAGCTCCTGAACCGAGAGGGGGCGACGTCGCAGTGTTACGCCTTGGGCGCACTCACTGGCGTGATGCCGAAAGCTTAGAAGAGAAAAGGGTGTGTCTGGTTCCCTAACGATATTTACCGCGCTGCGCTCTTCATTTGATTCTGGCCGAAGGCCGTGGGAGCGCAGCTTGCTCGCGATCTGCCGGGGACCGGCAGCAATTACTGGCAACCCGGTATACCTGATGCTCCCGATTCGTCTGATTCTGCTGCCGCTTCGCGCCAGTTCGCGAGCAAGCTGCGCTCCCACGGCCTTCGGCCAGAAGCTTATCGTTCGCGGGCCTAGAACCGCGACCCACGCTCCTTCAGAAACTCCACTTCCTCAGCCGTGGACTCACGCCCCAGCACTTCGTTGCGATGGGGGAACCGACCAAAGCGTTCGATCACCTCGCGGTGCTTCTTCGCGTAAGCCAGCGTCTGGGTGAAGTAGTCGCGATCAGTGGCGGGCAGTAAAGGGAGAAGGTCGGCGAAGCGGCGGATGGCTTCGTCCTGAGCGTCCAGCCGTTCGGTGTGTTCGAGCACCAGATAGATAAAGGTGCGTTGTATCGGCGTCAGCGCCAGATCGCGCTGCAGCTTGAGGCCATGATTGACCAGCGCCTGGGCACGACTGTCGCCAGCATAAGATTTGGGTGTGTCGCGGAATATCATGCGCGGCAGTTGATCGAGCAACAGCACCAGCGCCAGCCAGCCCTGCGGGGTTTCGGTCCATTCGGACAGCCCGCCCTTGAGTGCCTGCTCGACCAGTCCACCGAAGCGGTGCAGCGCATCGGTGTCCTGGGATTTCTTCTTGCCGAACCAGAGCTTGTTTTTCGCCTTGGCTGTCTCGGCCGGAGATTCGGCAGAACCGAACCACCAGTCCAGCAGCGGCAGCCAAGGCGCGCTCATGATGGCTTACTCTTTGTGGTACGCAGTCGCGCGTTCAACTTCTTCTTTCGAACCCAGGAACACCGCTACGCGCTGGTGCAGGCCTTCGGGCTGGATGTCGAGAATGCGTTGATGGCCGTCAGTGGACGCGCCGCCCGCCTGTTCCACCAGGAACGACATCGGGTTGGCTTCGTACATCAGACGCAGTTTGCCCGGCTTGGACGGCTCGCGAGCGTCGCGAGGGTACATGAACAGGCCGCCACGGGTCAGAATGCGGTGTACGTCGGCAACCATCGCCGCGACCCAACGCATGTTGTAGTTCTTTTTCAGCGGGCCTTCTTCACCGGCCAGCAGTTCTTCGACATAGCGCTTGACCGGCGCTTCCCAGTGGCGCTGGTTGGACATGTTGACGGCGAATTCCTGAGTGGACTCCGGAATCTTGATGTCTTCATGGCTCAGCACGAAGCTGCCCATCTCACGGTCGAGGGTGAAGCCTTTGACGCCGTCGCCCAGCGTCAGGACCAGCATGGTCTGCGGGCCGTAGATCGCGTAACCAGCGGCCACCTGTTGGGTGCCCGGCTGCAGGAAGGCTTTTTCGTTCAGGGCTTCGTTCTGGCTCAGGTATTCGTTCGGGCAACGCAATACCGAGAAGATGGTGCCGACCGGGGCGTTGATGTCGATGTTCGAGGAGCCGTCCAGCGGGTCGAACACCAGCAGGTAGGCGCCCTTCGGGTATTTGCCCGGAATCTGGTAGGCGTTGTCCATTTCTTCCGACGCCATGCCGGCGAGGTGACCGCCCCATTCGTTGGCTTCGAGCAGGATTTCGTTGGACATCACGTCCAGCTTCTTCTGCACTTCACCTTGAACGTTTTCAGTACCCATGCTGCCCAGCACGCCACCCAGGGCGCCTTTGGATACTGCGTGGCTGATTTCCTTGCACGCACGCGCCACCACTTCGATAAGGAAGCGCAGATCGGCAGGAGTGTTGTTGCTGCGGGTCTGCTCAATCAGATAGCGACTCAGGGTAACGCGGGACATGGAGAGCTCCGAAGAAGGGAATAAAAAACGCGAACAGTTTAACGCGTGTAACGACTTAATACTGCCTGTCAGACCGACTGGGTAGTGATTCAGTTCACGGGCTACAGAATCGTAAACGCTCCACAGTGACAAGACGGTGTACATCCTCCGCGTTTTTCGAGGTGCGGGATCGGTTCAGCCAGCGAGACAACACCAATCGTTATTTAAGCCGGGATGCGCGGAGCGTGCTAATCGCCATCCAGCCCAGAAAAATCACGCCGAGCACCAATACAGCCCACAGTCCCATACGTTTCCAGTCGGGACCCGCAGCCACAGGCACCGCAGCCGTGGGGACCGAGACAGGCGTCACCGAAAGCTTTGCGCTGCCCAGCGCTGCAAGTTTCTCTGGCGTAATCCCGGGCACCAAGGTCGACAGGGGCAAGTTGGCGCCCTTTATCGTCGCGTTGCCGATGGCGAGGCTGTAAGGCGGTGCGCCACGGGCGAGGAACACCAACTGCGTGGCGCGCACCGCGAAGCTCAGCTTCGGCGCTTCGTTACCCAGACCGCCGCCCCGATCATCGACCTCCAGCTTCAATTGCTGCACGACATTGCCCGGCAGCTCCATCTCGTCCTGCACCACGTCCTGACCGTTCTGGGTCAGCCGATAGAGCAAGCCGCTGTCGATCGGTTGCCACGGCGCGGTGTTGTCGCGGCGTCCATACAAGGTTGCAGGTGCAAGGCTGTTGGGCTGGGCGATGGCGACTTTCATGCGCTCGAGCGGCAGGGCAACCGGCAGTTGCCAGACATACACACCCGGCTTCTCAACGCTGCCGTTGATGCTCGGCGACCAACTGAGCGGCATGACACCGGGGCGCGTGCTGATCAGTTGCGCGGACGCGAGCGTCGGGGCGGTTTGGGGCGTGGTCCACAACAGGCGCAGGTAACGGGCATTACGCCCCGGCAAGGTGACGACACGCTGCTCGACCAGCTCGTCGGCAAACGACAGCCGCGCTACTTGGCCTTCGCCCCAGCGCTTCCAGTGCTGAAGGTCGTCGCTGGCCTCAATGCTGAATCGCTGGAAGCCTTCGCGTTCGGTGCTCCAGTCGAGCACGAGTCGATCCAGCGGCCCGTGGATGGCGCTGGTGTCGAGCAACCAGCCCCGTAGGATTTCTTCGCCGGCCTCGATTTCGCCCTGAGGCTGCACCTCGACCAGCGTGCCCGTGGTCGTGCGCTCGACGCGAATCTTTGGCTCGGCGTCCTTGGCATCATCGCTGTTGTAGAGCGGAAACCACTTCACCGCGACCGGCGTCTGGTCTTCTTCACGCGGGGGCTGACTGAACGTCAGCGCGTAGGGTTGGGCCTGGCCGTCGGCATTGAACACGCGCACATCGTTGAGCGTGCTTTGTTGCGCATTCAACTGCAGCGCCAAGGGCAATTCGAGCCGATACCACGGGCCTTCGCCACTGAGGGTGAGCGGCGTATGACGGGTGAAGTCGTCCGGTAGATCCTCCGTCTGAACCTGGGCGTTTGCCAGCTGTGCTGCGGACAGCAAGACGCTGAACACTGCGGTCGTGATGAGGGACAGACGAATCAACTGCGGGCTCCTGGGCGTCATTGCGGTGCCGAATCCGGAGGCGCAGTGTCGGTGGAAGACGGGCTGCTTGCAGGGTTCTTCGGCGGTAATGGTGCGAAATATCCCACTACGAGCAGCAGAATGCCAACGCCGATAAACGAGACGATGCGCTCCAGTCCGCCCCGGTTGCTAAGTTCGACGAAGAACAGTTTGGCGACCACGATGCCGATCAACACCGCACCGACGATCCACATGTCGCGCCGTGCGCGCAGGTGACCGCCGATCATCAGGGTCAGCGCCATCAAGGTCCAGACGATGGAGAGGCCCGCCTGCACGCGCATGGATTCAAGCAGCGCGTCAGTGTGCCAGGCAACGCCCGCCCAGTGATGGGCGCCGCGCATGACCATGGCGGTGACCAACGCGAAGATCGACGCGCCTGCAATCATCAGTGCGACCTTGCGTGCATGGGCTGCGCTGACGCCTGACTGCGGCAGCTGGGTGCGGGTCCAGCTGAAAATGCCGGCCAGCGTGATCAGCAACCCCAGTTCAAGCGGGTTGATCAACGGGATGTACGGCAGCGGGTCGGCGTTGCCATCGCTGAACCCGTTGGCGAGCCAGAACCACGCCAGCATCAGCGCTGCGAGTGGCGCCGCGGCCCAGACCCGGTATTCACGGGGATACGCACTGATCGGCCAAGGCCAGTTGTGTGGAGCGGTCATCGCCAGCAGATACAAGCTTGGCAGCAACGCCCAGCCCAGCCAGCGCCAAGCGTTATACGACTCCGACAGCACCAGCAATCCATAACGCAGCTCCAGCGAGAGCACGCTGATGATCAGCCAGCAGCCAACGACATGCGCGACGCTGCGCAGGCGCGGGAGCAACACGGTGTCGAGACGTTTCAGAGACAGGAAATGGACCACGAACACCGCGAGCCAGCCCAGCCAGCCGCCATCGTCCGCCGGATTGAAATACGGATTGAACAGCATCAGTCCCAGAAGCAGAGCACTGGCCGGTGTCAGTAAAACGCAGAGCTGAGCCAGTCCGGCCCATTTCAAGCGCAGCGCGACGACAGTCCATACAGCCACGCTGACGGCGCCGAGCAGTAATAACGTCGGCACTTCCCGCTCGCCGGGAACGTAATGGGTGCTGACGCACAGCGCAATTGCCCACCATAACGCTCCCCAGATCAGCAATGACGGCTGCAGCAGCCGCTCGCTGAAGGCCAGGCGCAAGGTCCCAATGCGCTCGACGGTAAATGCGCTGATCAAGCCCGCCAGAGCAATGATCAAGGGCGTCCAGAAGTCGCCATGGTTGAAGCTCGGTGAGTACCAGCGCCCGACAATGCCCAGGAACGCGAACCCTGCACCGAGCTGCAGCAGCAGACCGAAAAAGCGCGCCAACAACCGGTTCTGTCGCATGCCCAGCCAGAACACGGCGGCGCCTTCGACGGCCCAGGCCACGGTGGTCCATTGCGCGCTCAGGCCCAAGGGAATCGCCAATGTGGCGAACACGACGCCCAGCGCCAGGCAGGTTTCCACCAACAGCAGTGCGCGTCCGGGCGCACGGCCCGCGAGCACCCGCGCGATACCCATGTACAGGAGGCCCATGACCAGCGCGCTGAAGGCGGCGCCGAACTCGATGTGCTGGATGATCGCGTATTGCAGGCCAAACCCCGCAATGGGCGTGCCGAACAGCAGGCTGCCATCGACGTAATGGCTCTGCTTCGCCGACCAACGCAGCATCGCTTCCCGGCTGTCATCCTCCGGGCCGGTGCTGTGTGCCTGCAACTTGCGCCGGGCGAACAACAGCCCTATCGCCAGGTACATCAGGAAAAACAGAATCAGAAACGGTTCGGTGCTCCAGAAAAGCGCTGGCGTGTAAGCCTTCAATCCCCAGGCGAAACCGATGCCGAAGGTGCCGACGAAGCCGATCAGGTTCAGCGGTCGCCAGGCCTTGAACCACGCGATGGCGAAGATGCCCGCGTTGAGCAGCGCGAAATAACTGAACAGCGCAACGTGGCTGCCTTCCCCGGTAGACGTCAGCAACGGCGCCGCGAAACCGCCGAGCGCCGCCACGCAGGCCAAGGCGAGAGAATTCTGCGTCAGCGCGAGGATCGCCGAGAACACGGTCACCCCGACCAGCAGTCCAAAAGCCATGCCGGGCGCCAGCAACGTGTGGACTTTCATGGCGGCGAAAACCGTCAGGTACATCACCGCCACGCCTGTGCCTTGCAGCATCAATGCAAAAGACGCATTGCGCTGTCGCAGCCACCAGCCCAGCCCCAGCAAGACCAGCGCGGCGAACGCAACGCCGGCGTAACGCGCTTCGATTGGCACAACCATGCCTTCGGTGGCGTAGCGCAACAGGAACGCCAGGCCGAGAAACAGCAGCACTACGCCGACACGCAACACGGTATTGCCGCCCAAAAGCCATTCTTTGGCGCGCAGCAGTGCGCTGTCGAACACATTGGGTACGGCGGGAACGGGAGGTTTAGTCGTCGGGCGAACGGGTTTCGCGACGTCGGGCGGTCGGCGCCATTCGGAGTCGCCGGAGAGCTCGGGCGCTGCGGGTTCCAGATCCGGCAGGTCCCAGAGCAGTTCAGGGCCGGCGTCGGCGATCGGCTGAACGTCGAGCGGAGCGGGGGCGGGTGCATCCGGTAGTTGGACGGCGGCGGAGTCGAGCTGATTCAGGCGTTGTTGAATCGCGTGCAAGTCTTGTCGGGTTTTCGCCAGCTCGGCTTTCTGCTCGGCTGCTTCGCGGGACAGGGATGACAGCCGCAAGCTCAAGCCAATTGCCAGACCGACCACCGCACCCACGGCCCCGCCTGACAGCGACTCATCGAGCACCGCGCCGATAAACAGACCAGCCAGCAAAAGAATCCATTGCACGCGACGACATCCCTTCTCGGCCGGTGACCGGCGATGGCGAGAAGTATATCGGGCGGAGGGGAAGAGGAAACAATTTGTGTCGGAGACTGAAGACTCCGACGGGTGATTTTTGCGTTCACGAATGTTGTGATCGACAGAGATTCTGTAGGAGCGAGGCTTGTCTCTGGGCCGCATCCGGACGATCGGCCGCGAAGCGGTCGCAAAATCGGTGAGCGCGATATGACAGGAATACCGCATGCGCCGAATGTGCTGTTGCTGCGCAACAGATCGCGGGACAAGCCACGCTCCTACAGGTATCTGCGTCGTCGCCGATGGAGGAATCGGCACCAGTCAATGTAGGGGCGCGCTTGCAGGCTATTAATCCAGCGCCTTCCAGATCTCGTTGGCGTACTCACGAATGGTCCGGTCCGAGGAGAACCATCCCATGCGCGACGTGTTGAGCACCGCCGAGCGCCACCATTCCTTCGTGTCGTGCCAGCGCGCTTCCACTCTCGCTTGCGCCGCCCAGTAGGACTCGAAGTCCGCACAGACGAAGAAGCGATCGTAGTTGATCAATTGCTCGATCAAACCGACGTACCGATACGGATCATCCGGCGAGAACACACCGCCACGAATCGCCTGCAACACGTCATTAAGGCGCGCGGACGACGCGATGTCGTTGTGGGCATTGAATTCGCCAGCATGTTTGCGCGCTTCGACTTCCTGCGCGGTCATGCCGAAGATGAACATATGCTCCAGCCCGACCTGCTCACTCATCTCCACGTTGGCGCCGTCCAGCGTGCCGATGGTCAACGCGCCGTTAAGGCCGAACTTCATGTTACTGGTGCCCGAGGCCTCCAGACCCGCCGTGGAAATCTGCTCCGACAGGTCGGCCGCCGGGATGATGCTTTCCGCCAGACTCACGTTGTAGTTGGGGATGAACACCACTTTCAGCCGACCGCGCAGGGTCGGGTCGTTGTTGACCGTCCGCGCGATGTCGTTGGCCAGTTTGATGATCAGCTTGGCCGAGTGATAACTGGCCGCCGCCTTGCCCGCGAAGATCTTCACGCGTGGCACCCAGTTGGTGCTCGGGTCGGCGCGCATGGCCTGATAAAGCGCCACTGTATGGAACAGGTTGAGCAACTGGCGTTTGTACTCGTGAATCCGTTTGACCTGCACGTCGAACATCGCTTCAGGGTTGAGGGTGATCCCCATGCGGTCCTGAACGATCGCCGCCAAAGCGCGTTTGCTGTGCAACCGCTGCGCCGCAAACTCTTTCTGGAAGGAAGGCTTGTCCGCCAACGGCTCCAGTTTCAGCAACGCGGTTTCGTGATTGTCGAGCACCTGCTCGCCCAGTTCCTTGACCAGCATCGCTGTCAGCTGCGGGTTGGACTGGAACAGCCAGCGGCGGAAGGTGATGCCGTTGGTTTTGTTGTTGATGCGGTCGGGATAAAGCTTGTGCAGATGCGCAAACACGGTCTTGCGCATCAACTGAGTGTGCAGCGCCGATACGCCGTTGATGCTGTGCGAGCCGATGAACGCCAGGTTACCCATGCGCACGCGGCGGCCGTTGTCTTCTTCGATCAGCGAAACGGCGCGCAGCAGGCCGAACAGATCAGGGTCGTCCTTGTGTTCCAGGCGGACATCGTCGATGTGCTGGGCGTTGATCATGTAGATGATCTGCATGTGGCGCGGCAGCATCCGCTCCATCAGACCGACCGACCAGGTTTCCAGCGCTTCGGGCAGCAGGGTGTGGTTGGTGTAGGCGAGGGTGCCGACGGTGATGCGCCAGGCTTCGTCCCACTCCACGTCGTACAGGTCGATGAGGATGCGCATCAGCTCCGCCACGGCAATTGACGGGTGCGTGTCGTTCATCTGGATGGCGGCGTGTTCCGGCAGGCTGTTGATGGTGTAGCCCATGTTCTTGTGGCGGCGCAGCAGGTCTTGCAGCGAGGCCGACACAAAGAAGTATTCCTGACGCAGGCGCAGTTCCTGGCCGGCTTCGGTGCTGTCGTTCGGGTAGAGAACCCGCGAGATACTTTCGGCGCGCACGACCTCGGCGACCGCCCCGACGTGGTCACCGGCGTTGAAGCGTTCAAGGTGCAGGTCTTCCACGGCACGGGCACGCCACAGACGAAGCGTGTTCACGGCTTTGCCACGCCAGCCCACGACCGGCGTGTCATAGGCGATCGCCCGAACGGTTTCGCCTGCGTGCCACACCTGACGGGTTTCGCCCGAGGCGTCCAGCACGGGGGTTCCGGTGACATCGAGCACGGGCTGAACACTGCCGCCGAAGCCGATCTGGTAGATCACTTCCGGGCGTTCGAACTCCCACGGGTTGCCGAAATCCAGCCAGTTCTCAGTCTGTTCCTGCTGCCAGCCGTCGACGATCGCCTGACGGAACAGGCCGTGCTCATAACGAATGCCATAGCCATGACCGGCGATGCCCAAGGTCGACATGCTCTCCATGAAGCAGGCCGCCAGACGGCCCAGACCGCCGTTGCCCAGCGCCGCATCGGGTTCCAGCGTGCGTATGTTGTCCAGGTCGACATTCAGGCCCTTCAGGGCTTCGCGGGCAATGTCCATGATGCCGAGGTTGCTCAGGCTATCGAACATCAGGCGCCCGATCAGGAACTCGAGCGAGAGGTAGTAAACGCGCTTCCTTTCTTGCTTATAGACGTAGCGCGTGTGATTCATCCAGCGCTCGGCCATTTTGTCGCGGGTCGCTAAAGCGATGGCCATGAACCAGTCATGGTCGAACGCATGGGCGGCGTCCTTGCCGACGGCATACTCGAGTTTGTTCAGCACAGCTTCACGAAAGGCTGCCACTTCAGCGTCACGAACGTTGGGTTCCGGAGACATCGGGTACGACCTCAAGTTGGTTGGACGATTAAATGGGGTTGATTGACTGTAGGGCGTGTCATGGGTTATTTCCTGCCGATTGGATGAAATATACCGTTGCACGACCCACGGTTCGACTCAGACATCCCGCTCTGGTTCGCGACCATTTTTATCCCGTGAATCGCTTGCATTGATCGTTCCAGTTCCTTGCAAGGCAAAGGTGGCATTTGCAGGCGCGTGAGCCTGCGGTACAGGCGACGCATTCTTTCAGGTACAGCACTTCAAGATTCATCGCGGGCAAGCGCGCTCTACAGAGATTTATCCTCGGGATTCTTCAGGGGAACCGGCAAAATCAGAGGTGACAGCCGTGCAGAAACAGGCAAGCATGATCATTCCTCGATTCGGGTTTATGATGCCCAACGGCAGATAAATAGAAGCCCCTGAATTGGACTTATGGAGCACCTATGCAGACTTTGTACCCGCAGATCAAACCTTATGCCCGGCACGATCTGGCAGTGGAAGAGCCTCATGTGCTGTATGTCGATGAAAGCGGCTCGCCGGAAGGCTTGCCGGTGGTGTTCATCCACGGTGGGCCGGGTGCGGGATGCGACGCGCAGAGCCGTCGTTACTTCGATCCGAACCTGTACCGCATCATCACCTTCGACCAGCGCGGCTGTGGCCGTTCTACACCCCACGCCAACCTCGAAAACAACACCACCTGGCATCTGGTCGAAGACCTTGAGCGCATTCGCAAACACCTGGGCATCGACAAGTGGGTGTTGTTCGGCGGCTCCTGGGGTTCGACGCTGTCGCTAGCCTACGCTCAAACTCACCCGGACCGTGTGCATGCACTGATTTTGCGCGGCATCTTTTTGTGCCGTCCGCAGGAGATCAAGTGGTTCTATCAGGAAGGCGCGAGCCGTCTGTTCCCGGATTACTGGCAGGATTACCTGGCGCCCATTCCGCTGGATGAGCGTGGCGACCTGCTCACCGCTTTCCATAAGCGCCTGGTCGGCAGCGATCAGATCGCCCAGATGCACGCCGCCAAAGCCTGGTCCACGTGGGAAGGCCGCACCGCGACGTTGCGTCCGAACCCGCTGGTCGTCGACCGCTTCTCCGAACCGCAGCGCGCCTTGTCCATCGCCCGGATCGAATGCCACTACTTCACCAACAATGCCTTCCTTGAAGAGAACCAGCTGATCCGCGACATGCCCAAGATCGCGCATCTGCCGGGCATCATCGTGCATGGCCGTTACGACGTGATCTGCCCGCTGGACAACGCCTGGGAGCTGCATCAGGCCTGGCCGAACAGCGAACTGCAGGTGATTCGCGATGCGGGTCACGCCGCTTCAGAACCGGGCATCACCGATGCGCTGGTGCGCGCAGCGTCACAAGTGGCTCGGCGTTTGCTGGATTTACCGCCGGAAGAGGCTTGATGGTCTGAATCGGATTAAAACTGTGGGAGCGAATTCATTCGCGATTGGCGGTGCATCCGACGCTTCTGCATCGGATGTACCACCGTTTCGCGAATGAATTCGCTCCCACAGGGTCGGGGTGAATTCGAGAGCATTGCAGGAAGGCATAAATGAAAGGTTTGCTTCAACGCGTGCGCGGTGCACGCGTCGATGTCGAGGGCGCGACAGTGGGCGCCATTGATCAGGGTCTGCTGGTGCTGGTCGGCATTGAACCTCAAGACACCCGCGCCAGCGCCGACAAATTGCTGCACAAGCTGCTTAACTATCGTGTGTTCAGCGACGCCGACGGCAAGATGAATCTTTCATTGACTGATGTCGGCGGCGGTTTGCTGCTGGTTTCCCAGTTCACGCTGGCAGCGGATACGCGCAGCGGCATGCGCCCCAGTTTCTCGAAGGCAGCGCCGCCAGCGTTAGGCGCCGAATTGTTTGACTATTTACTGGAAAAGGCTAAAACCTCGCACAGGACAGTCGCTTCGGGCCAATTTGGTGCGGATATGCAGGTTCATTTGATCAATGATGGCCCTGTGACATTTTTACTTGAGACGTAAACCGCCGTTTTTGCCTGTCGTACCCGAATTTATTAGGCAAAAAGCCATAAATACTTTGTTTCCCCTGATGCGTTGTAACGCGCGCTACTAGATAATCGCGCGCTACAAAGACGGGCTATTGCCCGTCCAATCGGTATAAACGCAGACTGGTCCGAAATCGTTTGGGGAATCATTGGCCCCTTTCGGAGTCGGAACAATGCTCGCCAACCCGGCATTTGATAGCTGGCCGTTGGTTTCTTCATCTGTTTTCGGCGAGGGTTGCTCGTGATTGTTAGTCCATGTAATGCACCAAAGACCCCTGGCAAGCGCCTGCGTAGCGCCTTGTTGGCCGGGTCGGCTTTGTTTTGTCTGTTCGGCGCCGGTCAGCTGTGGGCGTTCGATCTCGACGACGTGGCGACAAAGGCCAAAGAACTGGCCGGACAGAAATTCGTAGCGCCAAAGAGCAACCTTCCAGCGGAATTCCGCGACATGAAGTTTGCGGATTACCAGAAGATTCGCTTCCTGCAGGACAAAGCTGAATGGGCCAATGACAAAACCCCGTTCAAGATCTCGTTCTACCACCAGGGCATGCACTTCGACACCCCGGTCAAGATCAACGAAGTGACGGCGACCGCCGTCAACGAGATCAAGTACGACCCGAGCCGTTTTGATTTTGCTGACGTGAAGTTCGATCCGAAGTCGACCGAGAACCTGGGTTATGCCGGTTTCCGCGTCATGTACCCGATCAACAAGGACGACAAGCAGGACGAAATCATGACCATGCTGGGCGCGAGCTACTTCCGCGTCATCGGCAAGGGTCAGGTTTACGGCCTGTCGGCACGCGGCATGGCCATCGACACCGCGATGCCGTCCGGCGAAGAATTCCCGCGTTTCACCGAGTTCTGGATCGAGAAGCCGAAC
Source organism: Pseudomonas abietaniphila (assembly GCF_039697315.1). Classification (NCBI taxonomy): domain Bacteria; kingdom Pseudomonadati; phylum Pseudomonadota; class Gammaproteobacteria; order Pseudomonadales; family Pseudomonadaceae; genus Pseudomonas; species Pseudomonas abietaniphila. The sequence continues at coordinate 3,548,805 of NZ_CP155619.1, forward strand.
CCGGATGACAACCATCTGGTGATCTTCGCGCTGCTGGATTCCCCGCGCGCCACCGGTGCTTACAAATTGACCCTGCGTCCGGGCACCAACACCCTGGTCGACGTTCAATCGCGCATGTACCTGCGTGAAAAGGTCGGCAAACTGGGCGTTGCGCCGCTGACCAGCATGTACCTGTTCGGTGCCAACCAGCCTTCGAAAGTCCTCAACTACCGTCGCGAGCTGCACGATTCCAGCGGTCTGTCGATTCAGGCGGCCAACGGCGAGTGGATCTGGCGCCCTCTGAACAACCCGAAACACCTGGCGGTCAGCAGCTTCTCGGTTGAAAACCCGCGCGGCTTCGGTCTGCTGCAACGTGGCCGTAACTTCAGCCACTACGAAGACCTCGATGACCGCTACGACAAGCGCCCAAGCGCCTGGATCGAACCTAAGGGCAACTGGGGCAAAGGCACCGTTGACCTGGTAGAAATCCCGACAGCCGATGAAACCAACGACAACATCGTTGCATTCTGGAAGCCGGAAACCCAGCCAGAGCCAGGCCAGCCGATCGACTTCAACTATCGCCTGCACTGGACCATGGACGAAGACTCCATTCACTCGCCTGATCTGGGCTGGGTCAAGCAGACCCTGCGTTCGACCGGTGACGTGAAACAGTCCAACCTGATCCGACAGCCAGACGGCAGCGTTGCCTACCTGGTCGATTTCGTCGGCCCGACCCTGGCCAAACTGGGTGAAGACCCGGCGATCCGTAGCCAGGTCACCACCGACGACAACACCGAGCTGGTCGAGAACAACCTGCGCTACAACCCGGTGACCAAAGGCTGGCGCCTGACGCTGCGCCTGAAGGTCAAGGACACCAACAAGTCCGTCGAAATGCGCGCTTATCTGCTGCGTGAGACCCCGGTTGAGCCAGGCAAGGAACCTGCAATCATCACGGCGGATAAATCAGACAAGAAGCCTGATAAAAAAGCAGACGCCAAGGCAGCTGCCGTCGCGGCGGCGCCGAAGGATGACAAAGCCGAAATCGTTAAAACCGACGCTGTGAAAGCCGGTGATGCGAAAGACGCCAAAGTGGCTAAAGCCGACGCGAAAGCCGATGGCAAAGACGCCGCCAAAGGCGACAAGGCCGATGCTGCGAAAGCCGCTGAAGCCGCCAAGGTTGCAGAAGCCAAGTCCGACGAAGCTTCGCGTCCTGAAGCCGCTCTGGGCGACGCAGCCAAAGCCAACAAAGGCATCAAAGACACCCCGCAGCCAGCTGTAGAGGCCGCATCCACCCAACAGGGCCCGGCCATGAATCAACAAGTTCTGACCGAGACCTGGAGCTACCAGTTGCCAGCCGATGAGTAATTCACACGCCGTGCCAGAGTCTCTCAGCGAGTACCTGGCGCACCTGCCGATGACCGATGAGCAGCGGGCCGAACTGGCCAGCTGCACCTCGTTCGCTGAGCTGCATGAACGCCTTTCGGCGCAGACCGTCACTGACCCTGCCGAGGCCGCTCAGGCTTCGGTCGGGCGTCGTTTGACGCTGACCACCGCTGACGAACTGCAAGAAGCAGAAATGCTGAGCGTGGACGCCATTGGTCGGGTTCGCCTGAAGGCAACGCCGCCGATTCGCCGTACCAAGGTCGTTCCCGAGCCGTGGCGCACCAATATTCTGGTGCGTGGCTGGCGTCGGCTGACGGGCCGAAAGAACCCGCCGAAACAGGCCCACGACGATTTGCCGCGCGACTTGCCCAAGTCTCGCTGGCGTACGGTGGGTTCGATTCGTCGTTATATCCTGCTGATCCTCATGCTGGGCCAGACCATCGTGGCTGGCTTCTACATGAAAGGCATCCTGCCTTACCAAGGCTGGTCGCTGGTTTCTTTTGATGAAATCAGTCACCAGACCCTCTGGCAGACCGCCGTTCAAGTGATGCCGTACGCACTGCAGACCAGCATTTTGCTGTTGTTCGGGATTCTGTTCTGCTGGGTATCGGCCGGTTTCTGGACCGCGCTGATGGGCTTCCTCGAGTTGCTCACCGGTCGCGACAAATACCGCATCTCCGGCGCAAGCGCTGGCAATGAGCCGATTGAAGCCGGTGCGCGTACCGCCCTGGTGATGCCGATCTGTAACGAAGACGTGCCGCGTGTGTTCGCCGGTCTGCGTGCAACGTTCGAATCGGTTGCCGCCACGGGCGATCTGGATCGCTTCGACTTCTTTGTGCTGAGCGACACCAACGAAACCGACATCGCCGTTGCCGAGCAACAGGCGTGGCTGGACGTTTGCCGCGAAACCGGCGGCTTCGGCAAGATCTTCTATCGCCGTCGTCGCCGTCGCGTGAAACGCAAAAGCGGCAACCTCGACGACTTCTGCCGTCGCTGGGGCGGTGATTACCGTTACATGGTCGTCCTTGACGCCGACTCTGTGATGAGCGGTGAGTGCCTGACCAGTCTGGTGCGCTTGATGGAAGCCACACCGGACGCCGGTATCATCCAGACCGCGCCACGCGCCTCGGGCATGGACACGCTGTACGCACGCATGCAGCAGTTTGCAACCCGCGTGTACGGCCCATTGTTTACGGCCGGTCTGCACTTCTGGCAACTGGGTGAATCCCACTACTGGGGTCACAACGCGATCATCCGTATGAAGCCGTTTATCGAGCACTGCGCCTTGGCGCCGTTGCCGGGTAAAGGTGCGTTCGCAGGGGCGATCCTGTCTCACGACTTCGTTGAAGCCGCGCTGATGCGCCGTGCTGGCTGGGGCGTCTGGATTGCCTACGACTTGCCGGGCAGTTACGAAGAGCTGCCACCAAACCTGCTGGATGAACTCAAGCGTGACCGTCGCTGGTGCCACGGTAACCTGATGAACTTCCGCCTGTTCCTGGTAAAAGGTATGCACCCGGTTCACCGCGCCGTGTTCCTGACGGGCGTGATGTCTTACCTGTCGGCGCCGTTGTGGTTCTTCTTCCTGGTGTTGTCCACGGCGCTGCTGGCGGTGAACACGCTCATGGAGCCGACCTACTTCATGGAGCCACGCCAGCTCTATCCGCTGTGGCCACAATGGCACCCGGAAAAAGCCGTCGCACTGTTCTCGACCACCATCGTGCTGCTGTTCCTGCCGAAGCTGCTGAGTATCGTGCTGATCTGGGCCAAGGGCGCCGTCGGTTACGGTGGCCGTATCAAGGTGACGCTGTCGATGCTGCTGGAGATGCTGTTCTCCATGCTGCTGGCGCCGGTTCGCATGATTTTCCACACCCGTTTCGTACTGGCCGCTTTCCTGGGCTGGGCCGCGACCTGGAACTCGCCGCAACGTGACGACGACTCGACGCCATGGAGCGAAGCGGTCAAGCGTCACGGTCCGCAGACATTGCTGGGTTTTGCCTGGGCGTTGCTGGTGGCCTGGTTGAACCCGAGCTTCCTGTGGTGGCTGGTGCCTATCGTGGGTTCCTTGATGCTGTCGATCCCGGTTTCGGTGATTTCCAGCCGGACCAATCTGGGCCTGAAGGCGCGTGACGAAAGTCTGTTCCTGATCCCTGAAGAGCACACGCCGCCTCAGGAACTGGTCTCCACCGATCAGTACACCCATGAGAATCGCTGGCATGCGCTGAACGACGGCTTCGTGCGCGCCGTGGTCGATCCACAGCAGAACGCCCTGGCGTGTGCGTTGGCGACCTCTCGCCATCGTCATGCCGAGCCGATCGAGTGGATGCGCGTCGAGCGCGTGCGCCACGCGATCAAAGGCGGTCCTGAGCACTTGAATAACAACGAGCGCCTGCAACTGCTGAGCGACCCTGTTGCACTGGCTCGCCTGCACGAGCTGGTCTGGGCCGAGGGCAACCAAGCCTGGCTGGACGCATGGAGGGCTTCAGTGAAAGCCGATCCGCATGCGCCGCTGTTGCCGTTGCAACCGGCGACTCACGTGAATGAGCACACGCTCGCCAACGCCTGAGTAACCCGCTGAACGACAACGCCGCCGAAGAGTGATCTTCGGCGGCGTTTTTGTTTCGGCGATCAGTGACACCTGTGGGACTGTCCGCCAGGACTTGGACGTCCAAACCCGTTTGCAGAGGCAGTCCAGGGACTGAGTCTCGTCTCTCTCGGAGAGCGGCTTAGCTCACCCGAAACTTGCCCACCATCGCCTGCAACTGTGCGCCCAGACGCGCGAGTTCGACGCTGGAGGCTGCGGTTTCTTCGCTGGCGGCGGCGGTCTGCTCTGAAACATCCCTGACGTTGATCACGCTGCGGTTGATCTGATCGGCGACCACGGTCTGCTCCTCGCCGGCTGTAGCGATCTGCTGATTCATGTTCTGAATCGTCGATACCGTACGTGTGATGTGTTCAAGCGCGTTGCCGGCACGACGGCTCAGCTCTACGCTGCTGTCGGACAGGCTGCGGCTGGCGTCGAGTGTACCGACGACCTGCTGCGTTCCATTCTGCAGCGCGGCGATCAAGACTTCGATTTCCTCGGTCGACTCCTGGGTTCGCTGAGCAAGGCTGCGCACCTCGTCTGCGACCACCGCAAAGCCGCGTCCGGCTTCGCCTGCCCGTGCCGCTTCGATGGCAGCGTTCAGCGCCAGCAGATTGGTCTGCTGGGAGACGGACTTGATCACGTCGAGCACGCCGCCGATCTTGTCGCTTTCGAGCTTCAACTGCCCCATCGCGAGGGTCGAATTATTGACCTCCGTGGCCAGACGTTCGATCTGGCTGATCGCATCACTCACCACTTTGTCGCCTTCACGGGCCTGTTGGTCCGCCTGTTGGGCGGCTTCGCTGGCTTCTTCCGCGTTGCGCGCGACCTCCAGCACGGTTGAGGTCATCTGGTTCATGGCTGTGGCGACCTGATCGGTTTCGTCCTTTTGACTGTTCACGCCTGCGCTGGTCTGTTCGGTCACGGCAGACAACTGCGTCGCCGCGCTGGCGATCTGTGCGACTCCGTCGCTGATGCCGCTGATCAGTGTGCGCAGGCTCTGAGTCATGTCCTGAATGCTGTGCTGCAGATCGCCCATTTCATCGCGTCGCTGAACGTCGAGGTCCACGCTGAGATTGCCTTGGGCGATGCGCTTGGCCGCGTTCAACGTCTCGCGCAGCGGCGCGATGATCTGCTGGGTGATCAACCAGGCGGCCATCAATCCCAGCATCATGGCCAACGCAGCCACGCTGATCAGTGCCTTACGCGATCGGGTGGCCTCGTCGTCACGTCGCAGGCCTTGCAGGGTGCTGATCTCTTGGGTCGAGGTCAGCAGACTGTCGCCCATGGCTTCCATCGATTCATGTGCCGCCTCGACCTGAGTCTGCAGCTCCTTGAAGCGGATTAGCTGTTCACGGTATCGCTGTAATGCCTGTTTGGCGGTCAGCAATCCGCTGATATCCCCGTCGGACTGGTCAGCGGTTACGTCCTCGAGTTCCTTCAAGGCCTCATCGATGGCCGTCAGCGCGGACTCTTCATACGATGCAAGGCCGCTGAAGACATACGCCTGAACCTCATACCGTGCGTTCTGGATTTGCCGGCGCAACTGCAGAAGATTGGTGAATTCATCCAGTTGTTCGCTGCTGTCCGCCTCCTGACTGACGGCCTTCAAGACCTCGCGTTCAACCTCATCCATGACCTTGATCGCAGCGTCGGACAGCGCCGTCAGCTGTACTCTGGCGGCGTCTTTGTTGAGGAGTGACTGACCCAGTTGGGTAAACGTTTTCTCAAGCGAACGAACCGTGTCGCTCTGGTTGTTGATCAGTTTGAGGATGTCGGCGGGCGGGTCGTCGCCCCGAAGCGTCGTCAAATGCGCCTCGATCTGATCGATGCGCGCGGTCACGCGTTTGGCATCCTCGGCAGTGTTGTCTACCCGGAAAACGATGCGCTCGGCGCGCAGGTCCTTGGTCAGTTCATTGAGCCGGGCGATCGCGGTCAGCGACTCGGAACGTTCGATCATCGTGTCCAGCCCGTGCCACCCCGTCAGCGTGATGGCCAGCGTCAATACCAGGACCAGGCCAAAGCCCAGCGACAGCTTGAGTTTGACGCTGGTATTGGCCAGTGCCCTGTTGATGCCTTGCAACATGATGCGTCTCCTGCGAATGAGCGATAAACGCGCATCGGCAGGGGAGCCTGAGGCGTGACCTGAAGAGGGTGTAGGAGATTTCTGAGCGCAGGCGTGGGGTGATGCAGGTCACAGTTTGGTCAGTAGAACCCTGTCCTCTGGCAGAGCACTACTCTGGCCTGTGGGAGCGAATTCATTCGCGATGCGGCATTCCTGACGAGGAAGGTATGTCGGCTGGGCCAACCTCTCGCGAATGAATTCGCTCCCACAGTGTTTTCAGTTGCCTTGAGATCCATCAAACCCTGAACCGACCCACCAGCCCTTGCAGATGAGTGCCGAGCCGCGCCAGTTCCACGCTCGATGCCGCCGTCTCTTCGCTGGCCGCCGAGGTCTGCTCCGAGACATCGCGCACGTTGAGTACGCTACGGTTGATCTCTTCGGCCGTTGCGCTCTGCTGCTCGGCGGCGGCCGCGATCTGCTGGTTCATGGCCTGAATCGCGGAGACCGTCCGGGTGATGCTTTCCAGCGATCCACCCGCCCGGCGCGTCAGCTCGACACTGCTGACCGTCAAGTCGCGACTGTTGTCCATGATCGTCGACACTTGCTGGGTGCCGCTCTGCAAGCCCGCGATCAGGTCTTCGATTTCCTCGGTGGATTTTTGTGTGCGTTGCGCCAGGCTGCGAACCTCGTCCGCGACCACCGCAAAACCGCGGCCGGCCTCACCCGCGCGCGCCGCTTCGATCGCCGCGTTCAGGGCCAGCAGGTTGGTCTGTTGAGCAACCGACTTGATGACGTCGAGCACGCTGCCGATTTTGTCGCTCTCGCGCTTGAGCTCGCCCATGGCCGTTGTGGAACGGCCCACCTCGCTGGCCAGACGCTCGATCTGAGCGATGGCTTCGTTGACGACCTTGTCACCCTCACGGGCTTGCTGATCGGCAGCGACAGCCGCCTCTGAAGCTTCCTCGGCGTTACGCGCCACTTCCTGCACGGTTGCCGTCATCTGATGCATGGCTGTGGCCACCTGATCGGTTTCGACCTTCTGGCTGTTGACGCCCGCGCTGGTCTGTTCGGTGACCGCCGAGAGTTCTTCGGCGGCGCTGGCGATCTGAGTCACGCTGTCGCTGATGCCGCCGATCAGTTCGCGCAGGCTCAGGGTCATGCGCTGGATACCACCTTGCAACTGGCCCAGTTCGTCGCGACGCTCGATGTTCAGGTTATGGGTCAGGTCGCCGGAGGCCACACGATCAACGGCAATCAGGGTTTGCTTCAACGGGAGGGTGATCTGGCGCGTGATCGCCCAGGCCGCCAGTATGCCGAAGAACAGGGCAAGTACGGTCGCAAGGCCCAGCATCGACTGCGCCTGACGGCTGTCGGCATCACGCTTGGCGTTTTGCGAAACAGTCAGTTTGTCGCTGATATCCAGCAATTGCTGGCCCAGGTTGGTCATCTTTTCCAGGGCTTGTCGGCTGACCTGTTGAGCATCGCGATACTGACCCACGGCGGCGCGATACCCTTTGAGCGCCAGATTGGCCTTTTGCAATTGCGGGATGTACTGAGACGAGACGTCTCCGGCCAGTGTATTCACACCGACGATGGCTTCATCGATGGCCGCGTTCGCGTTCTTCTCGAAATCGGGGTTACCGCTGAAGGTGTAACCGCGCACCTGAAACCGCGCCTGCTGGATCAACTTGCTGACGCTCACTGCGCTGTTGAACTGCAGGATGTTGTCATGCTGGATCAGGGCTTCTTCGATCTTGTTGACCTCGTCCACCGCCGCATCGGCGGTAGCGCCCAGGTTCACACGGCTGGCTTCGCGGACCTGGATCGCCTTGGTCATGTCGTCAAACGCGCGACGGTAATCGGCAGCGGCCTGGATCTGCCCGTCCAGTAGCTTGAGGTCATCAGTGCCGGTGATTTTGCTGCGGGCGTTCTTGAGGTCTATGTCGAGTGTGTCCAGCGCGGTCATGACACCCGTCGCCGCCTCGGCGCTGGATTGCGTTTCATAGCGCATGCGTGCGGTACGCAGGTCCATCGTCTGCTCGCTGATCTGCGAAATGGCTGCCAGCTTGTCGCCGCGTTCAATCAGCGACGAAACGCTCGACCATCCGGTGGCGGTGATGATCAGCGTCAACAACAGCACCAGTCCGAAACCGATACTGAGTTTGCGACTGACACTCACATTGCCGAGGCGTTGGGCAAACCAGCGATACATGTTGTGATTCCTTGCACATTGTTTTTATGGACATCTGTAGATCGGCCATCATGCCCCAAACTGAAGCACCGTATGGCGGGCGATCCTGCCAACTGTTGTAGGGATTGCCGCGGCCTCGAACGACGTGATTCAGGCAGGTGAAATACCTTCCCTGTGGGATCGGGGCTTAGAACAAGCGGGCGAGTAGGGCGGTGACGGCGGTTTCGACGCGCAGGATGCGCTCGCCGAGCTGGACAGGGTTTAAACCCGATGCGCGCAGCAGCTCGATCTCATAAGGAATCCAGCCACCTTCAGGGCCGATCGCCAGCGTTACCGGCTGCTCGACGGCACGGGGGCAGGCAGGGAAATCCCCCGGGTGTCCGACCAGTCCCAGTGTCCCGTCGACAATGGCGGGCAGACGGTCTTCCACGAACGGCTTGAAGCGCTTCTCGATGACGATCTCAGGCAGCACGCTGTCGCGGGCTTGTTCCAGACCCAGAATCAGCTGCTCGCGAATGGCCGCAGGCTCCAGGAACGGGGTCTGCCAGAAGCTTTTTTCAACGCGGTAGCTGTTGACCAGAATGACCTTCTGCACACCCATCGTTGCGACGGTCTGGAACACCCGGCGCAGCATCTTCGGGCGTGGCAGCGCGAGGACCAGCGTCAACGGCAGTTTGGCAGGAGGTTCGCGGTCGAAGGCCACCGAGAGCTCGGCCTCCCGAGGTTCCAGACGCAGCAACTCCGCGCTGCCCAGCAGGCCGCCCATGCGACCGACGCGCAGGCTGTCGCCGACTTCCGAGCGATGCACTTCCTGCATGTGCTTGAGGCGTCGGTCACGCAGGACCACACGATCCGCCGAAATGAAGTCGGCTTCTTCCAGAAGCAGCAGGTTCACGGCTGTGCCGCTGGCGGCTGGTCTTTTTCGTCTTCGGCCTTCTCGTCGTCTTCGTGGTCGCCCCGTTTGGTCACCATCGAGCTGCACAGCACCCCGATTTCAAACAGCAGCCACATCGGTACGGCGAGCAGTGTCTGCGAGAAGATATCCGGCGGGGTGAGAATCATGCCGACCACGAAACAGCCGATCACCACGTACGGACGAATCTTCTTCAGGTATTTGACGTCGACGATGCCGATCCACACCAGCAACACGACAGCCACAGGAATTTCAAAGGCCACGCCAAAGGCCAGGAACAGCGTCATGACGAAGTCCAGATAACTGGCGATGTCCGTCATCATCGACACGCCTTCCGGGGTCACGCTGGCGAAGAAGTGGAAAATCAGCGGGAATACCAGGAAGTAGGCAAACGCCATCCCGGCATAAAACAAAATGATGCTGGACACCAACAGCGGCACCGCCACGCGTTTCTCGTGTTTGTACAGGCCCGGTGCGATGAAGCCCCAGATCTGATGCAGGATGACCGGCATGGCGAGGAACAGCGCGACCATCATGGTCAGCTTGAAGGGCGTAATGAACGGCGAAGCCACGTCGGTGGCAATCATCGTCGCGCCTTCGGGCAGGAATTTGCGCAATGGCGCCGAAACGAAGGTGTAGATCTTCTGCGTGAAATAGAACAGCGCGCCGAAGATCAAGAAGATCGCCAGTACACAACGCAGCAGGCGCGAGCGCAGTTCAGTAAGGTGCGAGACCAGCGGCATTTGCTGGTCGTTTTCCGGAATTTCGCTCATGGGGCTCGTGGTGGCTGTGACGAATCGTTGGCGGAAGGTGCGCTCTGCACCGCAGTGGCCGGTGTAGTGACCGGTGCTGGCCCAGGTGTCGAGGCTGGCTGTGCCGGCTCGGGATGAACCTGAGCGGGCGCTGAGCTGACCGACGCGCTTTCAGCCGGTGCAGCCGGGCCTATATCGGCAGCAGGGCCTGGCGAAGGCGCTGCGCCCATGACCGGCTGGCTGGCGGGTGGCGTATCGGTCTGCGCACTTGGCTGCACGACCGGCGGAGCCGGTGGCTGCTGCGGCTGCATGATTTTGCGCGCTTCTTCTTCGAGCGAAAGAATGTGCTCGTTGTGCAACTGACGGCGAATTTCATCGGCGCCGATTTCGCGCTCAACTTCCTGTTTGATCGCATTGAAGCTGCGTTTCAGACGCCCGACCCAAAGCCCGGCGGTACGCGCTGCGCCCGGCAGGCGCTCGGGACCCAGCACCAGCAGGGCAACGAGACCGACCAGCAGCAGTTCAGAGAAGCTGATACCAAACATGCGTCACGACCTAGTCTTTGCGGATGGGCTCTTCGACTTTCTGCGCCTGCGCATCGATGGTGTGCGGCTGATGCAGCGGCTGGGTCGGCGGAACGGGCTGCGCAGTCGGTTGCGGCTGAACCGGTGGCTGCTCGGAAGGCTTCTCGTCGTCGTTCATGGCTTTGCGAAAGCCTTTGATCGATTCCCCGACGTCGGTGCCCAGGTTCTTGAGTTTCTTGGTGCCGAAGACCAGTACGACGACCACAAGAATGACGATCCAGTGTTTCCAGTCAAAAATGCCCATGTCACGTTCCTCACAAGAAATTCAGAGCCCGCAGGCCCACTGTTTATTCCGCCGAACGAGCTGCTTTTTCGGCGTGGCCGGAGAGCCCGAAACGGCGATCCAGTTCATCCAGTACGGCTTGTGGATGCTGGCCCAGTGCTGCAAGCATGACCAGGCTATGGAACCACAAATCAGCGGTTTCGTAGATGACATCGCTGCAGTCACCGCTGATGGCGGCGTCTTTGGCGGCGATGATGGTTTCGACCGACTCTTCGCCGACTTTCTCCAGAATCTTGTTCAGCCCCTTGTGGTAGAGACTGGCGACATAGGAAGAATCGGCAGCCGCGCCCTTGCGCTCTTCGAGCACTTGCGCAAGGCGGGACAAGGTATCAGTCATGTTCAGTGTCCTGCTTGATAAATGGCTTCGGGGTCTTTGAGCACCGGGTCCACGGTCTTCCAGCCGGCATCGTCGTAGACGCGGTAGAAGCAGCTTTCGCGGCCGGTATGGCAGGCGATGCCGCCGATTTGCTCGACCATCAGAATGATCACGTCGGCGTCACAGTCCAGACGCAGCTCGTGCAGTTTCTGCACATGGCCCGATTCTTCGCCTTTGCGCCACAATTTGCCACGCGAACGCGACCAGTAGATGGCGCGGTTCTCAGTGGCGGTCAGGCTCAGTGCTTCGCGGTTCATCCAGGCCATCATCAGGACGCGCCCGGTTTTATGGTCTTGCGCAATCGCGGGCACCAGACCGTCGCGGTCCCACTTAATCTCGTCCAGCCAGTCTTTCATCCTCGGCTCCGGCCGCTCTATCGAAGGGTTAGTGTGCCAGTGGCGCCTGCCGATGGCTATCGGCGCACGACCAGATAAAGGCCTGCGACCAGCATCAACAGGGCGGGCCAGGCGCTCAGCGCCATCAGCTCATCACCCGATTGAGTATGGGCCGTTCCCAGTACCACGCCACCTGCGAGCAGCGCCGCACCGATCAACCGCAGCGCCCAGTGATCGCCGTTGTGCGAGTAGGGCGGCGGCGGATCGTTGCGATGAGGCTGCGACAAACGCTCCAGCAGGTCGCGCGTCATGTTGGCCAGGTGAGGAATCTGCTCGACCTGGGACTGCAGGTTGCCGATCACTGTCCTGGGGCTGACGCGCTCACGCATCCAGCGCTCCAGGAACGGTTGAGCCGTGCTCCACAAGTCCAGCTCCGGGTACAGCTGACGGCCCAGACCTTCGATGTTGAGCAGGGTCTTCTGCAGCAACACCAGTTGCGGCTGCACTTCCATGTTGAAACGGCGCGCGGTCTGGAACAGGCGCATCAACACCTGACCGAAGGAAATGTCCTTCAGGGGCTTTTCAAAGATCGGCTCGCACACTGTACGGATGGCTGCTTCGAATTCGTTGAGCTTGGTTTCTGCAGGCACCCAGCCTGAATCGATGTGCAACTGGGCGACTCGGCGGTAGTCACGCTTGAAGAAGGCGAACAGGTTGCGCGCCAGGTAATCCTGATCTTCCGGTGTCAGGCTGCCCACGATGCCGCAGTCGATGGCAATGTACTGCGGATCCCACGGCGCAACGGTGCTGACGAAGATGTTGCCGGGGTGCATGTCGGCGTGGAAAAAGCTGTCGCGGAACACCTGGGTGAAGAACAGCTCCACGCCACGTTCGGCGAGTTTCTTCATGTCGGTGCGCTGATCGGCCAAGGTCGCCAGATCGGTGACCTGAACCCCGTAGATGCGCTCCATCACCAATACTTTCGGCCGGCACCAGTCCCAGTAAACCTGCGGCACGTAGAGCATGGTCGAGCCTTCGAAGTTACGGCGCAGCTGGCTGGAGTTCGCCGCTTCGCGCAACAGGTCGAGTTCGTCGTAGATGGTCTTCTCGTAGTCGGCGACCACGTCCACCGGGTGCAACAGACGGGCGTCGGCAGACAGCCGTTCGGCGATTTTGGCGAGAATGAACAACCAGGCCAGATCCGACCCGATGATCGGTTTCAAGCCAGGACGCACCACCTTGACCACCACCTCTTCGCCGGTTTTCAGTTGCGCGGCGTGAACCTGTGCCACCGAAGCGGACGCCAGGGGGGCGACGTCGAAGCGGGCGAACACCTGGTTGATCTTCGCGCCGAGCTGAGACTCGATCAGTGCGATGGCTTTCTCGGATTCGAACGGCGGCACTCGGTCCTGCAAGAGCATCAGCTCGTCGGCGATGTCTTCAGGCAGCAGGTCGCGCCGGGTCGAAAGCAGCTGGCCGAACTTGATGAAGATCGGCCCCAGGTCCTGCAACGCCAGGCGCAATCGAGCGCCGCGCGTCAGCTCATTCTTGCGTCGCGGAGTCCAGCGCCACGGCAGCACGAAGCGTACGGCCAGCAGCCACCAGGGCAGCGGCAGGGCAAACAGCAGGTCATCGAGGCGGTAACGAATTACGACACGCTGGATGCGAAACAGGCGGCGGACGGCAAGCAGGCTCATGCGTTATCGCTGGATGTGAGGGATTGGGCCAGACGCTCGAAGCGGGCTTCGAGGCGTTCCAGGTCTTGTTTGGTCTGATCCAGTTCGGCGAAGCGGGCTTCTGCCTCGCGTTTGCCGACCAGGGTGCGTGATTCTTCGGCCAGATACTCGGCCAGGTTCAGGCTCAGGCTGGCGAAGCTGTCGCTGGTCCAGCGTGCGCTGTTGCGCAAGTGGCCACCGATCAGCGTCGTGGCCACGGGCCCCAGCCAGCGTTGCAGCTCATATTCCCAGTCCAGATCGAGGTCTTGCAGCACGCCGGTCAGTTCCAGCAGTACGGCGCTCTCGCCATCGAGCTCGACTTCCGGGCTGTGCAGCACCGCCGTCTTGTCCTTGCTCAACGCCAGACGCATCAGGCTCGCCGCAGGTGCGCGCAGGGTTACATCCGCACCACCTTCCCAGTTCGCGGCCAGCATCAGGCCTTCGTCACTGGGGAGGATGTACAGATGAAACGCAGGGCTGCTGCACTCGACCGCGATCACCTTGCCACTGAGCCGGTCAAGGCGTGGCAGGGCGGTGCTGTCCATCTGCAGCACGCGATTGATGCCGTGCTCGACGCCGGCGAGCAAGCCGCTGATCAACATCAGGGCTTGATACCACGGTGCAGGGCAACGATACCGGAGGTCATGTTGTGGTAAGTCACGCGGTCGAAACCGGCGTCCACCATCATCGACTTCAGGGTTTCCTGATCCGGGTGCATGCGGATCGACTCGGCCAGGTAGCGGTAGCTTTCCGAGTCATTGGTGATCAGCTTGCCGGCCAGTGGCATGAACGCGAACGAGTAGGCGTCGTAGACCTTGGACATCACCTTGTTGGTCGGCTTGGAGAACTCCAGCACCAGCAAGCGGCCGCCCGGTTTGAGCACGCGCAGCATGGAGCGGATGGCGTCGTCTTTGTGAGTGACGTTGCGCAGGCCGAAGGCGATGGTCACGCAATCGAAGTAGTTGTCCGGAAACGGCAGCTTTTCAGCGTCGGCCTGGACGAACTTGATGTTGCCTGCCACACCGCGATCAAGCAGACGGTCACGACCGACCTTGAGCATCGAAGCGTTGATGTCGGCCAGCACGACTTCACCGGTCGGGCCGACCAGGTGGGAAAACTTCTTCGCCAGATCGCCCGTGCCGCCTGCGATGTCCAGCACGCGGTTGCCGGTGCGAACGCCCGAAAGCTCGATGGTGAAGCGCTTCCACAGGCGGTGCATGCCGCCGGACAGCACGTCGTTCATCAGGTCGTACTTGGCTGCAACGGAGTGGAAAACCTCGGCGACTTTCTCGGCCTTCTGGCTTTCCGCTACGGTTTTGTAACCGAAGTGGGTGGTGGGTTCGGCATCGCTGCCTTTGCGCGGATCGTTCATATCGCTGTCACCGGAATAAAGTGCCGCCATTCTAATCGTCGGGGCTGGCTTTGTCTTGACAAGGCTTACCGTGAACAGTTTCTTCGTTGGGCGCCGCTGGTATAGTGCGCCGACGATTTACCTCGATGAAGGAGCCCGCCAATGGCGCGAATTACCGTAGAACGCCCGCATGCGCTGGGTAAGGACAAGGCCCGCGAGAAGGCCGAGCTGCTCGCTGAAAAGCTGGGCGACAAATATGGCATCGAGCACACCTGGAATGGCGACACGGTGTCGCTGGAAGGCAAGGGCGCAAAAGGCACCGTTGAAGTCGAAGAGGCGCTGGTGCGCGTCAACATTGAACTCAATTTCTTCCTCTCAGCCATGAGCAGCACGATTCAGTCGGAGATCGAGCGGCAGCTGGACAAAGCGCTGACGGCCTGAGGCCTGCCTCTTCTTGTAGGAGCGCGCTTGCCCGCGATGCTAGCGACGCGGTCGTTCAGACACACCGCGTATTATTCATCGCGGGCAAGCGCGCTCCTACAGTCATCTTCTATGCAGCGATCCCAACCTAGGGTGAGCTTTCTAATTTTTCTCTCTACTTTGTGCCCATGCCCCGACTTCCAGCGGGCGGTTCCTCCTATCCCTTTCGAGCGTGAGGTGCGACATGGTCAAAGTTACCTTGAAGAAGAAAATCGAAGCCGAAGAAACGAAGGCCGTTTCCGAGGTTCGTCTTTATGCGCGCAAGATCTGGCTCGCGGGCCTGGGCGCTTATGTCAAGGCTGGGCAGGAAGGCGCCGAGTACGTCAAAGAGCTGATCAAGACGGGCGAGCAGACCGAGAAAAAGGCCAAGAAAGTCATCGATGAAAAAGTCGAGGCGGCCAACAGTGAAATCGATTCGGCCAAGGGCGAGATCAAGGGCGAAATCACCAAGGCCAAAGGTCGTGTCGAAGTGCAGCTCGACAAAATCGAAAGCGCATTCGACCGCCGTGTAGCCAGCGCCTTGAATCGCATTGGCATTCCGTCTAAACATGATGTTGAGACACTCTCTGCTAAGCTCGATGAGCTGACGGCATTGCTCGAACGTGTCGCGCGTAAACAATAAGGAGAGCAGGATGGCTGGCAAGAAGAAATCTGAAAAAGAAGGCAGCTCCTGGATTGGCGAGGTTGAAAAATACTCCCGTCAAATCTGGCTGGCTGGTTTAGGCGCTTACTCGAAGATCAGCAATGACGGCAGTAAGCTTTTCGAAACGTTGGTGAAAGACGGCGAAAAAGCCGAGAAGGAAACCAAAGCGACCGTTGGCAAGACTGTCGACACCGCCAAGGCTTCCACCAAGTCCCGCGTCGGCGACGTGAAAGACCTGGCACTGGGCAAATGGGGCGAACTGGAAGGGGCGTTCGACAAGCGCCTGAACAGCGCGATTTCTCGCCTGGGTGTTCCGAGCCGCAACGAAGTCAAAGCCCTGCACAGCAAGGTTGATCTGTTGACCAAGCAAATCGAGAAACTGACCGGTGCATCGGTCACGCCTATCTCGACAACCGCAGCGGCAAAACCTGCAGCCAAGCCAGCGGCCAAAACCACCGCCAAGCCCCTGGCCAAAGCAGCTGCCAAGCCTGTCGCCAAAGCGGCCAGCACCGTTGCGAAGAAAACCGCAGCGGCCAAACCAGCAGTGGCCAAGGCCGCAGCCAAACCGGTAGCGGCAGCGTCGAAGGCAGCGGCTTCCACCGCCGCCAAGACGAAAACGGTCGCCGCCAAGCCTGCACCAAAGGCCGCCGCGAAACCGGCTGCCAAGCCAGCGGCGAAACCAGCAGCAGCGGCGAAACCGGCTGCCAAACCAGCGGCAAAACCAGCCGCCGCGAAAAAGCCTGCAGCAGCCAAAAAGCCCGCCGCAGCCGCCAAACCGGCCGCAGCTTCTACCCCGGCTCCCGCTGCCAGCGCTGCACCCACCGCGTCAGCACCGTCGGCCCCTGCCGCTACACCGTCGCCAGCCTCCACGGCGTCGACACCGTCCAGCCAGTCCTGATTCCCGGCTGGCCACACCGAAACCCGATCTGTGAAAGCAGGTCGGGTTTTTTTGTAGGTGACCTCTTGCCTGTGTAGGAGCGCGCTTGCCCGCGATTGCGGTGTGTCAGGCAATCAATCAATGCCTGACACATTGCAATCGCGGGCAAGCGCGCTCCTACAGGGGGTCGCCAAACCCAACGTGGTTCAATCCTCCAGATAATGCCGCGCCAACTGCTCGGCGGCGTGCCGTGCGCCGGGTTTCAGGTGCGGCGCGACGAGCATCATGATCTGGTAAACCACCACGCGCGTTTCACCTTCGCGATCCAGAATGCGCTGGTAATCCAGCGAAAACAGCAGCGTCATGGTGATCTGTTCCACCAATTGCCCCAACGCCTGCGTGTCGCTGGTGACCTGGCCTTCGGTTTTGAGGCGAGCCAGTAACGAGGCGAGGGTGCGTTTGATCGAGTTGAGCAGATTCCGGATGCCGCGAGCGAGTTTGGGCAGGCGGCTGGCGAGGTTCGACAGGTCCTGAAACAGAAAGCGATAGTGCGAGAGGCGCTCGACGATCAGGTGCAGGAACAGCCAGTAATCCTCGGCGTCCAGACGTGCGTCGGCGGGTGGGTCGAGCAGCGGTGCCAGCTCGTGCTGAAAGCGCTCGAACAGCTCCATCACCAACGGCTCCTTGCCGTGAAAGTGGTAGTAGAGGTTGCCCGGGCTGATCTCCAGCTCGTTGGCGATTTCCAGAGTTGAAACGTTGGGTTCGCCCTGTCGATTGAACAGCAGCAGGGCGCATTCGAGTATGCGGTCGCGGGTCTTCATCCAGTCTTCTTAGTTCGGTGCATAAGCTGATTTGTTGTGCGCAGCGATGAACTGTAGGAGCGCGCTTGCCCGGGATTGCGTCAGTTCAGGCATATCGTTGGCGCCTGACACCCCCCAATCGCGGGCAAGCGCGCTCCTACAGGTAAAGCGTCGTTAGCGGACGCGCACATACGTCCCCGGCGCAGCCTCCATCGGTGGGTAATTCTGGTTGCCCAGCGCCGTCAGGGTTTCGCGCTGCGCTCCGGAGCGCTCCTGAATCCAGCTCAACCAGTTTGGCCACCAACTGCCTTCGTTGCGCTTGGCGTCGAAATACCACGCGCGTGGGTCGCTGCTCAGTTTGCCGTTCTCGACGAAATTCGCCTTTGAGTTGCCTGGCGGGTTGAGAATGCTCTGGACGTGCCCGCTGTTGGAAAGCACAAAACGGCGCTCGCCACCCAGCAGCAACGTCGAGCGATAGACCACGTCCCATGGCGTAATGTGATCGTTGATGCCTGCGACGCTAAAGCTGTCCACCGTGACCTTCTGCAGGTCGATCGGCGTCCCGCAGACTTCAAGGCCGCCAGGATGCGTCAGCGGGTTGTGTTTGAAGAAGTCCAGCAGGTCGCCGTGCAGCGCAGCCGGCAGACGCGTGCTGTCGTTGTTCCAGTAGAGAATGTCGAAAGGCGGCGGCGCCTTGCCCAGCAAGTAATTGTTGACCCAGTAGGACCAGATCAGATCGTTGGGGCGCATCCAGGCGAACACCTTGGCCATGTCACGCCCGTCCAGAACGCCGCGCTGATAGGAGCGACGCTTGGCTGCTTCCAGTGTTTGTTCATCAATGAACAGCGTGGCCGGGCTCTCGATCTGGCTGTCCAGCAGACTTACCAGATAACTCGCACTCGACACCCGGCGCATCTGCCGCTTGGCTTGCAAATGACCCTGCAGCGCCGCGATGGTCAGACCGCCCGCACAGGCGCCCATGAGGTTGACCTGGGGTGAACCGGTGATGGCACGGCACACGTTCATCGCTTCTTCGGCGGCTTCGACGTAACTGGACAGACCCCATTCACGATGTCGCACATCCGGGTTGCGCCAACTGATGATGAAGGTCTGCAAGCCGTTTTTCAGCGCGTACTGGACGAAGCTGTTGGTCGGGCTCAGGTCGAAGATGTAGTACTTGTTGATTTGCGGCGGCACGATCAGCAGCGGGCGCGCGTACTGTTTTTCGCTCATGGGCTTGTACTGGATCAACTCCAGCAGCTCGTTGCGAAATACCACGGCGCCGGGCGTTACCGCCAGCGTGCGGCCGATCTCGAAGGCGTCCTTCGTGGTCTGGCTGGGCAGGCCATTGTTGTGCAAGAAGTCGTCGAGCATGTGGCTCAGGCCTTTCACCACACTGGTGCCGCCTGAATTAAACAGCTCTTTGACCGCCAGAGGATTGAGCAGGCTGTTGGTCGGCGCCAGCGCATCGTTGAGCAAGGCAAAGATGAACTGCGCGCGAGAGCGATCGTCTTCCGACAGGCCGCTGTCATCGATCCAGTGACGCACTTGGTGCTGCCAACTCAAATAGGCCTGCAGGCCGCGGCGGTAGAGCGGGTTGTGGCTCCAGGTCGGATCGCTGAAGCGTGTGTCGTTGGGGTGCGGCTGGTGCGGCGTGTCGCCCAGCATCACGCGGCCAAGTTGCCCACCGAGCGCAAGCGCATGACGCGCTGTGTAAACCGGGTGTTTCAGGCCTTGCAGCGCCACGTTGCGCAAGGTTGAAAACAGGTCCCTGCCGCGCAGACCGGTGATCGCACTTTGCGCGTTGATGTAGGTCGCAGGCGTTGTATAAGCACTCTTCGCCGGTTTGTCTCGCATGGATCAACACTCCTTCGTCAGACCATCAGCACATACACCTGCGCAGGCAACGACATGATCCGTTGCCCGCGCCACCCTGCACCTTGGCAATCCCGCTGACAGTGCAGTCAATGAAGCGATTTATGTTTTTGAAGCACGAGCGCTTGCTACGCCAGGCAAATCCTTCAGGGCTGTCGCACGACGGGTGCGGGTTGAGGATGCATGACGGCGCGTTGCCGTTCCTGCTGAAGAAACTTCATGATGATCGGCGCGACCGCCTCGGCCCGGGTAATCAAAAACAAATGACCGTCGTCGATTATGTGTAGCTGGGCATTGGGTATCCGCCAAGCCAGTAGTCGCATATTGATCAGCGGAATCAGCGGATCGTCATCACCGGCTAGCACCAGCGTCGGCTGTCGAATTTTGTGCAGCCAGTGGATGCTGGTCCAACCCATGCCGGCGAAGAGCTGCCAGTAGTAACCCAACTTCCCGGACGAGCGGACCTTGGCCGCATGATTGGCGGCCAGATGCGGGTCGCGACGGAACGCTCCTCCGTAGATTTCCGGGGCGATGCGAATCACGTGGGACGGCTGGATGTAGCGGCGCGGGCTCGCCATCAGCCACAGCACTTTCGGCTTGCCTGGCACCATCACGGCACCTGCCGCGGTTGCGGCGAGCACCAGCTTCTTGCAGCGCTCGGGATAGTCGTGAGCGAACTGCTGAGCCAGCGCGCCGCCCCATGACACGCCAATCGCGTTGACCTGGCCATAGTTCAGATAATCGAGCATCCGCGCCGCGAGTTTGGCCAGGCCGGGAAAACGGTAGGGGCGGCTGGGCGTCGATGAGCCGCCTACGCCGGGCACGTCGAAGGCGATCACCTCAAGGTCCGGGTCCAGCGCGTCGACGAAGGGAAACACCAGCTCCAGGTTGGCGCCGATGCCGTTGAAAATCAGTAGCGGCGTGAGATGACTCTTGCCGGGGCGCACCGCAGTGCGGATGTTGTGGCCATCCAGATCGATGGTGCGAAATACAAACGGTTGCGGCATGCGCGAAGCCCTGTGGGTTAAACGCCGGTAATGCAGTCCTGCGCGTTTTCCGGTCCTGAAACCGCCTCGGCGGTTCCTGTGTGTTCGATGCTTGCCGTTCCATTTACAACGCATGCCCCTGTAGGAGCGCGCTTGCCCGCGATTGCTTATGGTCTGACACCACAACTGTGCCTGACACACCGTAATCGCGGGCAAGCGCGCTACTACGCCCTTCGGGCAGAATCAAAAGCGCATCGCCGCTTTGAATTTATCTCTCGTGAACATACGTCCCTGGCGAAGCCTCGCCCGCCGGGTACGCCTTGTTACCCAGTGTAGCGGGGGATTTTTTCAGTTTGCCGGAGCGCTCTGCCTGCCAGGCCTGCCAGTGCAGCCACCAGGAATCCGTGTGCTTGGTTGCGTCTTCCTGCCAGCGGTTGGCGTCGTCCGGCATCTCCGGGTTGGTCATGAACCGCGCCTTCGGGTTGCCCGGCGGGTTCAGGATGCTCTGGATATGCCCACTGTTGGACAGCACGAACTCGGTCTTGCCGCCAAACAGTCTGGCCGACTTGTAGCACGACACCCACGGTGTGATGTGGTCGTTGGTGCCCGCCAGACAGAAGATGTCACTTTTGACCTGCTTCAAGTCGATCGGCGTACCGCACACTTCCAGCGCGTTGGGGCGAACCAGCGGATTGTTCTTGAACATCTCGATCAAGTCACCATGAAACGCGGCGGGCAGACGGGTGGTGTCGTTGTTCCAGAACAGGATGTCGAACACGGGCGGCTCGTTGCCCAGCAGGTAGTTGTTCACCCAATAATTCCAGATCAGGTCGTTGGGGCGCATCCAGGCGAACACCTTCGCCATATCTTTGCCCTCCAGCACGCCTGCCTGATAAGAGTGGCGCTTGGCCGACTCCAGCGTCTGCTCGTCGACGAACAGCGCCACCTGTGTGTCCAGCGTGGTGTCGAGCACGCTTACCAGCAGGGTCAGCGCGTTGACTTTCTGCTCGCCGAGGGCTGCGTAATGGCCCAGCAATGCGGTGCAGGTGATGCCGCCGGAACACGCGCCCAGCATGTTCACGTCCTTGCTGCCGGTGATCTTGCAGACCACGTCTACGGCTTCTTTCACAGCGTCGATGTAGGTCGACAGGCCCCATTCACGTTGCGCCTTGGTCGGGTTGCGCCAACTGATGATGAACGTCTGCACGTTGTTGCGCAGGCAGAAGCGGGCCAGGCTTTTGTCCGGGCTCAAGTCGAAAACGTAGAATTTGTTGATCTGCGGTGGCACCACCAACAGTGGTCGTTCAAACACCTGCTCGGTGATCGGCTTGTACTGGATCAGCTCCAGCACGTCGTTGCGAAACACCACCACGCCTTCGGTGGTCCCCAGATTCTTGCCGACTTCGAACGCGTCCATGTTGACCTGGCTCGGCATGCCGCCGTTGTTCACCAGGTCTTTGGCCAGATGTGACAAGCCGTCGAGAATGCTTTTGCCGCCGGTTTCGAAAAAGCGTTTGACCGCTGCCGGGTTGGCCGCGCCATTGGTGGGCGACATCGCTTCGGTCATCAGCGTAATCACGAAGTGACCCCGGCTGATGTCCTGATCGGACAGGCTGCTGTCGTCGATCCAGTCGTGCAGCTCCTTGCGCCAGGCGAGGTAAGTTTGCAGGTAGCGGCGGTAGAGCGGGTTCTGGCTCCAGGCCGGATCGACAAAGCGACGGTCGTCGCTGTCGGGCGTCAGCGTGGACCTGCCGAGCAGGACGTTCTTGAGTTCGAGCCCAAAGTGGGCCACGTGCTTGGCGCTGTGGAAGGGTTGCCTGATGGCCTGAGTCAATACCATGCGTGCCGTGGTGAGCAAATCCTTGCGCCTCAGGCCTACAACAGGGTTCAACCCCAAGGTGTGTTCAGAGGCTTGACGCGGCAGATCATCATTACTCTTGTTACTCATCTACGACGCTCCATTGTCCTGAGACGAGCACTGGCATCCCTGTGAAAACACGCCACGGGCAAACGCCAGTACTGCTCTCGGGTGACCGATGATTAACACAACAGGTGTGAACGCTTACGCCAGGCACCGAGTTTTTGGGGGTGCTTCAGGCGACCGCTACGAACAACACCGACAGGCTTCTGCAACTACTCCAATGCAGATGGCTCGCCAGAATCATTGGTTACGCGAGATTTCAAAAAATCGCAAGCAGGGCCAGTCATTGACCGCTGCGCGGAACATTGAAGCAAATGGAATTAGAAAGTGCGTCCTAAAACGCCAGTCGGTCGTCCAGCGCCCGGGCTAGAGCACTGGCTTAAAGCATCAGTCGAATGACTTGCTCGGAAGGGTCGCGGGATTTGCCTGCTGCTTTGAGCTCGGCCAGATAGTCGTCCCACAGCTGCGTCTGGCGTTGCGCCAGTTGCTCGAGGTACTCCCAGGTGAACAGTCCGCTGTCATGACCGTCGTCGAAGGTCAGTTTTAGTGCGTACTGACCGGCCGGTTCTATCTTGCTCAGGCCGACACCCAACTTGCCGAATTGCAGAATCGGATTGCCATGCCCCTGGACCTCGGCGGAAGGCGAATGCACTCGCAGAAATTCGGCAGGCAAACGGTATTCCTCATCCGGGCCGTATTTCAGGCTGAGGATTTTCGAGGCTTTGTGAAGCTGGATCGCGGTGGGGATTCGAGGCATGGAATTCGCGCCTTGCACAGAACATTGTAGGAGCCGGCTTGCTGGCGAATGCCATAGCACAGTCGACATCGCGGCGACTGATCTGCTGCATTCGCCAGCAAACCGGCTCCTACAGGAGATCTGCGTCCAGCCCGAATAGTAGCGGCTGGACAGACCTCATGGTGGATGCGGTTAAAGAATATAGCGCGACAAGTCTTCGTCTTCCGCCAGCTCGCCCAGATGGCTGTTGACGTAGTCGGCGTCGATCTGGATCGTTCCGGCGTCCTGCGAAGTCGCCAGGTCGCCCGCGCTGAAAGAGACTTCTTCCAGCAGACGTTCCAGCAAAGTGTGCAGACGACGGGCGCCGATGTTTTCGGTCTTCTCGTTGACCTGCCAGGCGATTTCCGCCAGACGCTTGATGCCTTCAGGCATGAACTCGATGTTCAGGCCCTCGGTTTTCAGCAGTTCGCGATATTGCTCGGTCAGGGAGGCGTGTGGCTCGCTCAGGATGCGTTCGAAATCCTGTGGGCTGAGCGCTTTGAGTTCCACACGGATTGGCAGACGACCTTGCAGCTCAGGCACCAGATCGCTCGGCTTGCTCAAGTGGAACGCGCCGGAAGCGATGAACAGGATGTGGTCGGTCTTGACCATGCCCAGCTTGGTGTTGACGGTGCAGCCTTCGATCAGTGGCAGCAGGTCGCGCTGTACACCTTCGCGAGACACATCGGCACCACCGACGTTGCCGCGCTTGGCGACCTTGTCGATCTCGTCGATGAACACGATTCCGTGCTGTTCAACGGCTTCCAGCGCCTTGCCCTTGAGCTCTTCGTCATTGACCAGACGGCTCGCTTCTTCGTCGCGGACCATCTTCAGTGCGTCCTTGACCTTCAGCTTGCGGCTCTTTTTCTTGCCCTTGCCCATGTTGGCGAACAGGCTTTGCAGCTGATTGGTCATCTCTTCCATGCCGGGCGGCGCGGAAATATCGACACCGCTCATTTCGGCGACTTCGATTTCGATTTCCTTGTCGTCCAGCTGGCCTTCACGCAGGCGCTTGCGGAACAGTTGGCGCGTGTTGGAATCGTTGCTCGACGACGCGTCCTCGTTGAAGCCAACGCGTGCCGGTGGCAGCAGGGCGTCGAGAATGCGGTCTTCGGCAGCGTCTTCGGCACGATGACGCACCTTGGTCATTTCCTGTTCGCGCAGCAGCTTCATGGCGGCGTCGGCCAGATCACGAATGATCGACTCGACGTCACGGCCCACATAACCGACTTCGGTGAACTTGGTCGCTTCGACCTTGATGAACGGCGCGTTGGCGAGTTTGGCCAGACGACGGGCGATCTCGGTTTTACCGACACCGGTGGGGCCGATCATCAGAATGTTTTTCGGGGTGACTTCGACGCGCAGCTCTTCTGGCAGCTGCATCCGGCGCCAGCGGTTGCGCAGCGCGATGGCGACGGCGCGTTTTGCATCGTCCTGGCCGATGATATGGCGATTGAGTTCGTGGACGATTTCACGGGGAGTCATGGACATGGTTTTCAACGGTCCTCGGTCGTGGATGAGTTCAGCGGGCCGCGATGAATTGCGACCCGCGGCAGGACTCATTCAGCGAGGTCCTGCTCCTCAATGGTGATGTGGTGGTTGGTGAATACGCAGATGTCGCCCGCGATGTGCAGGGCCGTCTCGGCGATTTCACGCGCCGACAGTTCGGTTTTCAACAGTAGGGCGCGCGCGGCGGCCTGGGCGAAAGCACCGCCGGAACCCATGGCGATCAAGCCGTCCTCGGGCTCTACGACGTCACCGTTGCCGGTGATGATCAGCGAGGCATCTTTGTTGGCAACGGCCAACATGGCCTCCAGGCGGCTCAGAGAGCGGTCGGTCCGCCAGTCTTTCGCCAGCTCGACGGCTGCACGGACGAGGTGGCCCTGGTGTTTTTCCAGCTGAGCTTCGAAGCGTTCGAACAGGGTGAAGGCGTCGGCAGTGGCCCCTGCGAAACCGGCGATGACCTGACCGTGATAAAGACGGCGGACTTTTTTGGCGTTGCCTTTCATGACGGTGTTGCCGAGGGAAACCTGGCCGTCACCCGCCATAACGACTTTGCCTTGGCGGCGCACTGAAACGATGGTGGTCAAGGGGAGAGTCTCCACGCTGCGGGGCGAAAATGCCCTGATGGAAACTCATATGGGGGTGGGGGCGGGTATTTCAACTGCCGGAGGGGTTGGGGGATGAATGGCAGCTGTGGGTAATCGCAGGATGCTGCATCCCACTGTAGGAGCGCGCTTGCCCGCGAAGGCTCCGTGTCAGACGGCATATTCGTTTATGACACACCGCATTCGCGGGCAAGCGCGCTCCTACACTGGAATGCGCAGGCTTTTTATCGGCTTTGACGCTGTTGCAGCAACAGGTTGCTGAACCCGCCACCGGCCAACTGCTTCTGTGCGGTCGTCAGCTGTTCGCGGTTGCTGAACGGGCCTACCAGCACGCGGTACCAGGTTTCATCCTTGACCGTACCCGACTCGACCGTCGCGGCCTGGCCCAGCAGAATGATTTGCGCACGCACCTTGTCAGCATCGGCCTGCTTGCGGAACGAACCCGCCTGCAGGAAGAACGTTGTTACAGGGGCTGGTTTGTTAACCGGTGGCGCCGGAGGAGGCGTCAGGCCGCTGAGCGCCGCCTGAGCGCGGGCCGTGTCTATCTTCGCCGCCTGTTCAGGAGTGACCGGCGTCGTTGGCGCGACCACGGGAGGCGGTGTCTTCTCGGGCACCGCTTCGTTCGGGACGATGACTTCCGACTCAGGCAGCAAGGTATAGAAGTCGTACTTCGGCTTGACCGGCGCGGTCGGGCTCGGCGGCGTCTTGTTCGCCTCGGCGATCTTTGCGGCCTTGGCGTCAGCCTTGGTGCGCTTGATGTCGTCGCCGCTGCCGGGCTCCAGTTTCATCAGGAAAACGATGAAGGCGCCAACGGACAGGCCGATCGCCAGCCACAGCCATCCCGGAATCGGCTTCTTTGCGGGGGCCTCGTACCGGCTGGCGCCGCGCTTGGGAGCAGGTTTCTTTTTGACTGCCAACTTACATACGCTCCAGAGTTTCCAGACCCAGCAGTTGCAGGCCTTGCTTGAGGGTGCGACCGGTCAGGTGCGCGAGGCGCAGACGGCTTTGCTGTTGCTCGGGGTTTTCTGCGTTCAGGATCGGGCAGTTCTCGTAGAAACTCGAGAACAGACCCGCCAGATCGTACAGGTAGGCGCACAGCACGTGCGGTGTGCCTTTGTCGGCGACGTTGTTCACGGTTTCGCCGAACTGCGCCAGGCGCGCCGCCAGGTCCTGTTCCTGCGGTGCGTCGAGGATGATCTGGCCTTTGCTTTCGTCGAATGTCTCGCCTTTCTCTTCCAGCTTACGGAACACACCGACCACACGGGTGTAGGCGTACAGCAGGTAAGGCGCGGTGTTGCCTTCGAAGCTCAACATCTGATCGAAGTTGAAGCTGTAATCGCTGGCGCGGTGCTTCGACAAGTCGGCGTATTTGACGGCGCTGATGCCCACGGCCTTGGCGATGGTGCGCAGTTCGTCTTCGGCGACTTCAGGATTTTTCTCTTTCACCAGCACGTAGGCGCGCTCTTCGGCTTCGTCCAGCAGGTCGACCAGCTTGACGGTGCCGCCATCGCGGGTCTTGAACGGACGGCCATCGGCGCCGTTCATGGTGCCAAAGCCCATATGCTCCATTTGCATGCCGTTGGTCACGAAGCCTGCGCGACGGGCCACTTCGAACACTTGCTGGAAGTGCAGGGCCTGACGTTGATCGACGAAGTAAAGCGCGCGGTCGGCTTTCAGGACGTTGCTGCGGTAGCGGACGGCCGCCAGGTCAGTGGTCGCGTACAGATAACCGCCACCGGCTTTCTGCACGATCACGGGCAGCGGTGTGCCTTCTGCGGTCTTGAATTCTTCGAGGAACACGCACTGGGCGCCGTTGCTCTCGACCAGCAGCCCGGCCTTCTTCAGGTCGGCGACGACATTGGCCAGGTCGTCGTTGTAGGCGCTTTCGCCCATCACGTCCTTCGGCGTCAGTTTGACGTTCAGCCGTTCGTACACTTGCTGACAGTGCGACAGCGAGATGTCCTTGAAGCGGGTCCACAGCTTTAGGCACTCAGGGTCGCCCGCTTGCAGCTTGACTACCAGGCCGCGCGCACGCTCGGCAAATTCTTCTGACTCATCGAAGCGACCCTTGGCGGCGCGGTAGAAATTCTCCAGGTCCGACAGCTCGTCGCTGGTGGCCGGGGTTTCCTGAAGGTAGGCCAGCAGCATGCCGAACTGGGTGCCCCAGTCGCCGACGTGGTTCTGGCGGATGACGGTGTCGCCAAGGAATTCGAGAACGCTGGCCACGCCGTCGCCAATGATGGTCGAACGCAGGTGACCGACGTGCATTTCTTTGGCCAGGTTCGGCGCCGACAGATCGACCACGACGCGCTGCGCAGGGCCGTTCTTGCGGACCGACAAGGTGACGTCGGCCAGCGCGGCATCGAGGCGCGACGCCAGGGCCTGAGTGTTCTGGAAGAAATTGAGGAAGCCTGGACCGGCAATATCGACCTTGCTGATCTGCTCGTCGGCGGGCAGCGCGGCAACGATTTTTTCAGCCAGATCGCGAGGTTTCATGCCCGCAGGCTTGGCCAGCATCATGGCGATGTTGCTGGCGAAGTCGCCGTTTTTCTTGTCCTTGGCGTTTTCCACCTGAATCGCCGGCGTCAGCCCTTCCGGCAAGACGCCTTCGGTGACGAGTTGGCTCAGAGCTTCTTGGATCAGCTGGCGAATGGTGTCTTTCATGGTGCTCTCTTTCGACCGCAAGCGCGGCAGCGCTCGATGCGCGGGTGGAAAAACTGGGCATTATCCGTTGCCGGAGCCACCTTGCCAACCGCGATGGATGCGCGGTTGTGATTTTGGTCGCGACCGCAATCACCTGTAGGAGCGTGGCTTGTCCCGCGATCTGGCGCGCAGCGGCAGCATACCCTGTGGGTGCGGTCCGTCAGAATGAGCCTAGGTGCGCAGGCTGACGACTGCTACGCAGCCTATCGCGGGACAAGCCACGCTCCTACAGGCTCGGTTGCACCCTCAATAAAGATCCACCGGATCGACATCCAGCGACCACCTGACCTGTCGCCCGCTCGGCATGTTTTCAAGGGCCAGCAGCCAGGTCGCCAACAGTTTGTGCAACGGCGCGCGGGCGCTGGCCTGGACCAGCAATTGCGCGCGGTATCGACCGGCACGGCGTTCCATGGGAGCCGGAACCGGGCCCAACAGTTCAATTCCACCCAACGCCATTTCCTTCAACAGGTGCTCCGCTTCCGTGCAGGCTTCGTCGAGAAATCCCTCAGCCTGACCCGGCTTGTGCGCTTCGGCGCGCAACAACGCCAGATGCGAAAACGGCGGCAAGCCGGCAGCGCGGCGCTCACTCAAGGCTTGTTCGGCGAAGGCGAAATAGCCCTGCTCGGTCAGCTGAATCAACAGGGGATGTTCGGCCAGGTGCGTCTGAATGATCACCTTGCCCGGCTCCTCCGCGCGCCCGGCCCGGCCCGCCACCTGCACGATCAGCTGCGCCATCCGCTCGCTGGCCCGGAAGTCGCCAGAGAACAAACCGCCGTCGGCGTCCAGAATCGACACCAGCGTCACGCGCGGGAAGTGATGCCCTTTGGCAAGCATCTGTGTGCCGACCAGAATGCACGGCTGGCCTTTTTGAATCGTCGCGAACAGCTGATTCATCGCGTCCTTGCGCGAGGTGCTGTCGCGGTCGACGCGCAGCACCGGATAGTCGGGGAACAGGATCGCCAGCCGCTCTTCGGCGCGCTCGGTGCCTGCGCCGACCGGGCGTAGATCGACTTTTCCGCAGGCCGGGCAATTGCGAGGCACGCGCTCGACATGGCCGCAGTGGTGGCAGCGCAGCTCGCCCGAGCGCTGATGAACGGTCATGCGCGCATCGCAGCGGTTGCACTCCGACAACCAGCCACAGTCGTGGCACAGCAATGTCGGCGCAAAGCCTCGGCGGTTGAGGAAGACCAGCACCTGCTGGCCTGCCGCCAATGTTTGGCCGATGGCTTGCTGCATCGGTCCGGAGATTCCGCTGTCCAGCGGCCGGCTTTTCACGTCCAGGCGCAGGAAACGGGGCTGTTGTGCGCCACCGGCACGTTGATTCAGCCGCAGCAGCGCGTAACGGCCGGTGTAGGCGTTGTGAAGACTTTCCAGTGAAGGCGTGGCCGAGCCCAGCACAATCGGGATGTCTTCCTGCCGCGCGCGCACCAGCGCCAGGTCGCGAGCGTGATACCGAAGGCCTTCTTGCTGTTTATAAGAGCCGTCGTGTTCTTCGTCGATAATGATCAGGCCGGGATTTTTCATCGGCGTGAACAGCGCGGAACGAGTTCCAATAATGATGTCGGCTTCGCCATCACGCGCCGCCAGCCACGCATCCAGGCGGTCGCGGTCGTTCACGGCCGAGTGCAGCAGGGCGATGCGTGCGTTGAAGCGCTGTTCGAAACGGGCGAGTGTCTGCGGGCCGAGATTGATCTCGGGGATCAGCACCAGCGCCTGTTTCCCGGCCTCCAGCGTCTCGCGGATCAGTTGCAGGTAGACCTCGGTCTTGCCGCTGCCGGTCACCCCGGCCAGCAGCGAGGCGTGAAAGCTGCCGAAGCCCGAACGGATCGCTTCGTAGGCCGCGCGCTGTTCAGTGTTCAGTGCCAATTCCGGCTGCGCCAGCCAGTGCTCGTGTCGCGCCGCAGGGGCATGGCCGCGCACTTCAACCGTTACCAGCTGCTTGGCCAGCAACAGGTTCAGGCTGTCCCGGTTCAGCATCAGTTTGCTCAACAATTGATGAGCAACGCCGTGAGGATGCTGCGCCAGGGTTCTGAGGGCTTCTTTCTGTTTGGGCGCGCGGGCAATGCGCGGGTCATCCACGCTCGCGCCTTCTGCAACCTGCCAGAAACGTTCCTGACGGGCTTCTGCCGGTTCGCCCTGACGCAGCAACACCGGCAGCGCCCAGCTCAAGGTGTCGCCGAGGCTGTGCTGATAGTACTGAGCAGTCCAGAGGCAGAGCTTGAAAAGCGAGGGCGGCAGCGGCGCTTCCTGGTCCAGCAGGGCGATCGCAGGCTTTAATTTGTCAGCGGGTACTTCGCTGTGATCGGTGACTTCCACGAGAATCCCGATCATTTCCCGACGGCCAAACGGGACCCTCAGGCGCATGCCAGGCTGCAGGGCGCTGCGCGCGACTCCGGCGGGAGCGCGGTAATCGAACAGGCGACGCAGGGGCGAGGGCAGGGCGAGGCGCAGTATGGCGTCGGGCACGCGGGGGATTTCCTGTTACGGAGTATGACCAAGGGCGCGATCTTAGCAGACGACCGGCGTCAACGTGCCCTTGCGTCATTTGCAAGCTCTGTTAATATGCGCGGCCTAATTCCGTGCGGTATTCAACAATAGTGTTGGGTGGCGGCACGCTAGCCTGAGGAAATACCGATGAAAGCTGATATCCATCCAGTTTACGAAGACGTCGTTGCGACCTGCAGCTGCGGCAACGTCATCCACACCCGTTCGAACCTGGCCAAGCCGCTGAGCCTGGACGTGTGCAACGAGTGCCACCCGTTCTACACCGGTAAGCAAAAGACTCTGGACGTTGGCGGCCGCGTCGACAAGTTCAAGTCGCGTTTCGGTGCGTTCGGCGCAACCAAAGCGAAGTAAGAGTGGTCATTCTGGATCGCTCCCCGAGCTACTCCAGGCTGCTCAAAAAGGCGTCCCTTGCGGGCGCCTTTTTTGTGTCTGCGATTTGGCTCTCCGCGGCTCAGGCGCTGTGCCCGGCGCCGGATTCCTTGCCCGTTGCACAGGTGCAGCGCGTGGTCGACGGCGACACGTTGCGCCTGAGCGACGGACGCAGCGTGCGCATGATCGGCCTCAATGCGCCAGAAACTGGCAAAAAAGGTCAGTCTGCCCAGCCATTCGCCGAAGCGGCCAAGCGTCGGCTGCAAACCTTGGTCGATGACAGCGGCGGTCAGGTCAGTCTGCGTGTCGGTGAACAGGCCACCGATCATTACGGACGCACCCTGGCCAATGTCTATGGCCGCAACGGCGCCAATCTGGAAGCGCAACTGCTGGCTGAAGGACTTGGTTATCTGGTCGCAGTGTCGCCCAACGTCGCGCTGGTCGATTGCCAGCAGGCGGCGGAAAAGACGGCTCGTCAGGCGGGACTCGGCGTATGGCGCAACTCGCCGGTGCAGTCGCCGGATCAGGTCAGGACGGGCGGGTTCGCGGTGGTGTCGGGACAGGTCACGAACGTGCAGCGCAACGGGGGCGGGATCTGGATCGAGTTCTCAGATGCCCTGGTGCTGCGCATTGCGCCGGACCTGTTGAGACAATTCGACAGTGCGACGCTGTTACGGCTTAAAGGGCAACGGATTGAGGCGCGTGGCTGGATTGTGGATCGCTCCCGCCGCGGCGGACTGAAAGCAAATCAGGCGCGATGGATGATGCCGATTACGCATCCGGTCATGTTGAATACAACTGGCGGATAAATTTGTAGACAATATTCATCTCGCATTGTTTTCAATGAAAGCCTTGTATTTCGCGGTTCTTCGCTGAAAGTCGTAGATGCGACCTCTTGACACAGCTGACTCGCCAGTCTTGTTAGGACTTTGTGACTTGCGTATGCTCGGTCGTCCGTCTGTCCAACAGCAAAAAAAGCGGAATGCCCACATGTCAGATTTGAAAACTGCCGCTCTCGACTATCACGCCAATCCTCGTCCAGGGAAACTGAGCGTCGAACTCACCAAAGCCACCGCCACAGCTCGCGATTTGTCACTGGCGTACAGCCCGGGCGTCGCTGAGCCGGTGCGTGAAATCGCACGCGACCCTGAACTCGCTTACAAATACACCGGCAAAGGCAACCTGGTCGCGGTCATCTCCGATGGCACTGCGATCCTCGGCCTGGGCAACCTTGGTCCACTGGCTTCCAAGCCAGTCATGGAAGGTAAAGGTGTACTGTTCAAGCGCTTCGCGGGCATCGACGTGTTCGACATCGAAGTCGATTCGGAAAGCCCGCAGGCCTTCATCGACACCGTCAAGCGCATTTCCATCACCTTCGGCGGCATCAACCTGGAAGACATCAAGGCACCTGAGTGCTTTGAGATCGAAAAGGCGCTGATCGAACAGTGCGACATTCCTGTGTTCCACGATGACCAGCACGGCACCGCGATCGTGACCGCAGCCGGCATGATCAACGCACTGGAAATCGCTGGCAAAACCCTTGAGCAGGCAAAGATTGTCTGTCTGGGTGCCGGTGCTGCGGCCATCTCCTGCATGAAATTGCTGGTGAGCATGGGCGCGAAGATCGAAAACATCTTCATGATCGACCGTAACGGCGTGGTCCACGCTGACCGTTCCGACCTGAACCAATACAAAGCGCAGTTCGCTCACGCGACTGAAAAGCGCACGCTGGCCGATGCACTGGATGGTGCTGATGTGTTCGTGGGTCTGTCCGGTCCTAACCTGCTGAGCGCTGAAGGCCTGAAGTCCATGGCCGCAAACCCGATCGTGTTCGCGTGCTCCAACCCTGATCCGGAAATCTCGCCGGAACTGGCTCACGCCACTCGCGACGACGTGATCATGGCGACCGGCCGTTCGGACTACCCGAACCAGGTCAACAACGTGCTGGGCTTCCCGTTCATCTTCCGTGGTGCACTGGACGTTCGCGCCAAGCGCATCAACGAAGAAATGAAGATCGCTGCAGCCAACGCCCTGCGTGAGCTGGCCAAGCTGCCGGTGCCTCAGGAAGTCTGCGACGCCTACGGCGGCATCAAGCTGGAGTTCGGTCGTGAGTACATCATTCCGAAGCCGATGGACGCACGCCTGCTGGGCCTGATCTCCGACGCGGTTGCCAAGGCAGCCATCGAGAGCGGCGTAGCGACCCTGCCGTACCCGAAACACTACCCGCTGAAAGGCGTGGATGACGTGTTTAACGGGTAAAGCAGTCGCTGCCCCACAAAAAAACCGGCCTTAGCGCCGGTTTTTTTGTGGGGCCGCTTCAAGCTGTAAGTCGCAAGCTGCAAGTAAAAGCGTGTGCGGTGCGGCTTTTACTTGCGGCTTGCAGCTTGGTGCTCGTAGCTACTTTTAAAAAAGATCGATCGGCGCTGACTCATCGGCTGGCAACGGGCTGCCAGGTGCCGGGCCGCCGTTCAGCTCGTTCACGCTTGGCGGAGTGTCTTCGCTCTTGAACAGTTCGAAGAACGCGCCCGCCGTGCTTGGCGTGGCCGAGCGGCCGCTGACCGGGTCGATGCGCAGGCTGAGGATGCCGTCAGGCTCGGCCTGTACATGCGGTGGCTTGTCCTTGAGCGCAGCGCTCATGTAGCTCATCCAGATGGGCAGTGCGACGGTGCCGCCGAACTCATGGCGACCGAGGCTTTCGGGCTGATCGAAGCCGGTCCAGACCGTGGTCACGTAATCGGCGTTATAGCCCGAGAACCACGCATCCTTCGAATCGTTGGTCGTACCGGTCTTGCCCGCGATGTCTGGACGGTTCATCGACAGCGCACGTCGACCGGTACCGCGCTTGATCACATCCTGCAGCATGCTGTTGAGGATATAGGTCGTGCGACCGTCGACGATACGCGGTGCCACGGCAGGCGCAGGTGGCGCGCCGCTGGTGTCCAGCGCATTTGGGACCGTATTGGCCGTCAGTGCGGGTGTTTCCGGCGCGGCGAAGGTCGAGGCATCGCTGATCGCCGCTTCGCTGACTGCCTTCGGATTTGGATCACTGGCCGGAACGGTTGGCGGGTTGGCGACGAACAGCGTCTTGCCTTCGCGGTCCTCGATCTTGTCGATCAGGTATGGGCTGATCTTGTAACCGCCGTTGGCGAAGGTGCTCCAGCCGCTGACGATTTCCATCGGCGTCAGCGTCGCGGTGCCCAGTGCCAGCGAGAGGTTAGGCGGCAGGTCTGCCTTGTTGAAGCCGAAACGGGTGATGTAGTTGATCGCGGTGTTGACGCCCAGGCTCTGCAGCAGGCGGATCGACACCAGGTTGCGCGACTTGTACAGCGCTTCCCGCAGACGAATCGGGCCGAGGAAGGTGCCGGTGTCGTTCTTCGGACGCCAGACCTTGTCGACGGCTTCGTCGACGAACACGATCGGGGCGTCGTTCACCAGGCTCGCAGCGGTGTAGCCGTTGTCCAGAGCGGCCGAATAAAGGAACGGCTTGAAGCTGGAACCCGGCTGACGCTTGGCCTGCATGGCGCGGTTGTAGTTGCTCTGTTCGAAGGCAAAGCCACCGACCAGCGCGCGTATCGCACCGTTGCGCGGATCCAGCGACACCAGTGCGCTCTGGGCGAGCGGGATCTGGCTGAACTTGAGCGAGTTGTCCGGCTGACGCTGGACGCGAACCAGATCGCCGACGTGGGCGACATCCGACGGCTGCTTAGGATTCGGGCCAACACTGTTGGTGTTCAGGAAGGCCTTTGCCCACTTCATGCTGTCCCAGGCAACGGTTTCTTCTTTCTCGCCATTGCGCGTCAGCACGTGTATGCCGTTCTTGTCGACCTGGCTGACGATGGCCGGCTCAAGACCGCTGATCGGACGCTGCTTGGTCAGTTCTTGTGCCCAGCCATCGCGGGTCAGGCCCGGGAAGCGGCTTTCAGGGCCGCGATAGCCATGGCGCTGGTCGTATTCGATCAGACCATCCTGCACGGCTTTGTTGGCGTCTTCCTGAAGATTGCTTGGCACGGTAGTGGTGACGCGGAAGCCTTCTGTGTAGGCTTCGCTGCCGTAACGGCCGACCATTTCGGCACGGGCCATTTCGGCGATGTACGGCGCGTTCACTTCCGGGCTCTGAACGTGGTAGCTGGCGTTGATCGGCTCGGCCAATGCGGTCTGGTAGGTGTTCTGGTCGATCTTGCCTAGCTTGAACATGCGGCCCAGAATCCAGTCACGACGCTCTTTGGCGCGCACCGGGTTGGCCAGTGGGTTGAATCGTGACGGTGCTTTGGGCAGGCCCGCAATCATCGCCATCTGCGCAACGCTCAGGTCGCGGATGGATTTACCGTAATAAACCTGTGCTGCGGCCTCGATACCATAAGCCCTGTTGCCCAGGTAGATCTTGTTGACGTAGAGCTCGAGAATCTCGTCTTTGGTAAGTTGGCGCTCGATTTGCAAGGCCAGAAGAATCTCGGTGGTTTTCCGTGAGAAGCTGCGCTCGCTGGTCAGGAAGTAGTTCTTGGCGACCTGCATTGTGATGGTCGAGCCGCCGGACTGAATGTGACCGCTCTTGACCAGCTGGCTGGCGGCGCGCATCAGGCTGCTGGGGTCCACGCCATAGTGGTTGGCGAAGTTGTCGTCTTCGGCGGACAGCAGCGCATGAATGAAATTAGGCGGAATATCGGCGAAACGGATGGGAGAACGGCGCATTTCACCGAACTCCGCAATCAGCTTGCCATCGCTGCTGAACACGCGCAGCGGGATTTGCAGCTGAATATTGCGCAGCGCGTCGACCGAAGGCAGGTTCGGCGACAGGTAAAGGAAGGCGCCGCTCAAACCGAGCAGTAGCCCGCAGACGATAGCGACAAAGGACCACCAGAAAAACTTCAGCAGGCGTATCAAGGCTTTTGGATTTCCAGAAAAAAGAATGGGTTAAGCGCAGGCATTTACAAATGAACACGCCTTGAAGCTTCGCTACACGAAAAAAACGCTGGGCATTATAAGCATTTTTCGTCGCCGAGCGTTATTTGCGCTACTGTCAAGGCTGCCGACAGTGGCGTTGGACAAAAAATATCCGTAAGTAACGGAAACGCATAGGGAATCGGTTGTGTTCGAACTCTTCAGTAAGAAGGCCAATACCCTTCTAGGGATCGATATTAGCTCCACCTCGGTAAAACTCCTTGAATTGAGTCGTTCCGGTACCCGCTACAAGGTCGAGTCTTACGCGGTAGAACCCCTCCCCGCCAACGCGGTGGTCGAAAAGAACATTGCCGAGCTTGAAGGCGTCGGCAATGCGTTGACGCGCGTGCTGGTCAAGGCCAAGAGTAACGTCAAAATCGCGGCGGTCGCCGTCGCGGGTTCGGCAGTCATTACAAAGACCATCGAGATGGACGCCGGTCTTTCCGACGACGAGATGGAAAACCAGCTCAAGATCGAGGCCGACCAGTACATTCCCTATCCGCTTGAAGAAGTCGCCATCGACTTCGAGGTGCAGGGGTACTCCGCGCGTAACCCAGAGCGCGTTGAAGTCCTGCTTGCCGCTTGCCGCAAGGAAAACGTCGAAGTCCGCGAAGCGGCGCTGGCGCTGGCCGGTCTAACGGCACGCGTGGTCGATGTCGAAGCCTATGCGCTGGAACGCTCCTTTGGCCTGCTCTCGGCTCAGCTCGGGCAGGATCACGAACAATTGACGGTGGCCGTCATCGACATCGGCGCGACCATGACCACCCTCAGCGTGCTGCACAATGGCCGCATCATCTATACCCGCGAACAGCTGTTCGGCGGGCGTCAGTTGACCGAAGAAATCCAGCGTCGCTATGGCTTGTCGGTGGGCGAAGCGGGGCTTGCGAAGAAGCAGGGCGGGCTGCCGGATGACTATGTGCGCGAGGTCCTGCAACCCTTCAAAGATGCCGTGGTTCAGCAGGTTTCCCGTTCGCTGCAATTCTTCTTCGCGGCCGGCCAGTACAACCGTGTCGACTACATCATGCTGGCGGGCGGGACGGCGTCCATTGCAGGTCTTGATCGCTTGATCCAGGAGCGCCTGGGCACGCCAACCATGGTGGCTAACCCGTTTGCCGACATGGCGTTGAGCGCCAAGGTCAACGCCGGTGCGCTGGCCAGCGATGCGCCGGCATTGATGATCGCGTGCGGTCTGGCTTTGAGGAGCTTCGACTAATGGCACGGATCAACTTACTCCCATGGCGTGAACAGCTGCGCGAAGAGCGCAAAAAACGCTTCCTGATAGCACTTGTCGGCGTATTGGTGGCCGGTATCGGCGCCATTTTGCTGGCTGATCAATATTTGAGCAGCGCGATCAGTCATCAGAATGCTCGCAACCAGTTCATCAAGACCGAAATCGTTCAGCTCGATGCGCGCATCAAAGAGATCGGTGAGCTGAAGGCGCGGCGCAAGCAACTGCTAGAGCGGATGAAGATCATTCAGGACCTGCAGGGCAATCGGCCGATCATTGGCCGTATCTTCGATCAACTGGCTCGTACACTCCCGGACGGCGTGTATTTCAACCAGGTGAAGATGACCGACAAGCTGATCAGCATCTCCGGTGCTGCAGAATCGAACAATCGCGTATCGGACCTGTTGCGCAATCTGGACGCGTCCGATTGGCTGGAGGCGCCCAGTCTGACCGAGGTCAAGGCCAATACCGCAGGGGCGGTCGATCAGTCCAACACCTTCCAGTTGACCGTGCGTCAGACCCAGCCGGCTGTCGAAGGAGTCAAGCCATGAATGTGAATGAATGGCTGGACAGCCTGCGCAAGGTCGACGTTAACGACCTGGATTTCAATAACGTCGGTTCCTGGCCCGCGGCGCTGAAGACCATCGCTGGCGCCTTGCTTTTGGTGCTGGTGCTGGCCGGTGGTTACTTTTTCTACATCCAGGACATGCAGGCCCAACTGGATCAGGCGCGTACCGATGAAGTCACGTTGAAGGAGCAGTTCTCCAGCAAGGCCTTTCAAGCGGCGAACCTGACGGCTTACAAAACCCAGATGGTGGAGATGGAAAACACCTTCGGCGCCTTGTTACGGCAACTGCCCAGCGACACTGAAGTGCCGGGTTTGCTCGAAGACATCACCCGCACAGGGCTTGGAAGCGGTCTGGAGTTCGAAGAGATCAAGCTGCTGCCTGAGGCGGCTCAGCAGTTCTATATCGAATTGCCGATCCAGATCACCGTGACGGGCGCTTACCACGATCTGGCGACGTTCGTCAGTGGTGTGGCGAGCCTGCCGCGCATCGTTACCCTGCACGATTTCGAGATCAAGCCGGTGGACGCCAAGTCTCCCGGGAAACTGCGTATGAGCATTCTCGCCAAGACCTATCGCTACAACGACAAGGGGCTTCAGAGCACTGACAACAAGGGACCCGCGAAATGAGGACCGTGCATTGGTTGTGCATTGGCGTCACCTTGATGGCGTTGGCGGGTTGTGACGGTTCTGGCGATTTCGATGATCTGAAGCAGTTCATGGCCGAGGTGCGTGCCCGTCCGGTCGGCAACATCGAGCCGATGCCCAAGTTTCGTCCGTACGAGGCCTTCACGTATGCGGCGGCGAGTCTGCGCAGTCCGTTCCAGCCGCCGATCAAGGTCGATCTGGTGAACCGGCAGAAAGGCTCGCGCCTGGTTCAGCCGGATCCGACGCGGGTCAAGCAGTTCCTGGAAGGCTTCAACATCGATGGTTTCGAAATGGTCGGCACATTGAGCAATGAAACCGGTATGTTCGCTTTGCTGCGCGGCGCTGGCGGTGTGCATCGGGTCAAGGTAGGTGACTACCTGGGGCGCAACGACGGGCGGATCGTCGGCATCACCGAGTCGGCGGTGCAGGTGATAGAAATCGTGCCTGATGGAGAGGGGGCGTGGCTGGAGCGGCCGCGAAGCATTTCCCTGAAAGAACGCTCATGAAGACGACAAGCAAGCGAAACACCTTCGGATCTGCACAGTGGTGGAATGTAAACATGACTAGGATTCTTTCAATGATCGGCGTGTCGCTATGGATGGCGATGCTTTCACCGATTCTCCAGGCGGCCAACCTCAAGACGCTGGATGTCGCTGCATTGCCGGGGGATCGGGTCGAGTTGAAACTGTCCTTCGACGGTCCGGTCGCCGCGCCGCGCGGTTACACCACGGAGCAACCGGCGCGTATCGCGCTGGACCTGCCCGGCGTGACCAGTCAGTTGGCGATCAAGAGTCGCGACCTGGGTTCAGGTAATGCGCACAGTGTCGTGGTGGTCGAGGCCAAGGATCGCACGCGCGTGATCATCAACCTCACCACTCTGGCGCCTTACAGCTCGCGGGTCGAAGGGAACAACTTGTTTGTGGTGGTCGGTCAGGGTGCTGCTGCCGCACAAGGTTCGCAGCCGAGCACGGCTCTGGGCGCTCCGCGGGTTGGCGTGCCACCCGTGCCGACTCAGGCGGCCCAGCCCAAACCTGCGCCGCGCTCGTACGCGCCGGGCCCGCGCTCGGTGAAAAATGTCGATTTTCAGCGCGGTGAGCTGGGCGAGGGTAACGTCGTCATCGAGCTGAGCGACGCGGGCATCGCGCCGGACATTCAGGAGCAGGGCGGCAAGATCCGTGTCGACTTCGCCAAGACCCAGCTGCCTGATCCGTTGCGCGTACGGTTGGATGTGAAGGACTTCGCCACCCCGGTTCAGTTCGTCAACTCCAGTGTCACGGGCGACAATACCAGTATCTCCATCGAGCCTTCCGGCGCGTTCGACTATTCGGCGTACCAGACTGACAACAAGCTGACCATCAGCGTACGTCCGCTCACCAACGAGGACGTGCAGCGTCGTAATGCCGAAAAGCTTGTGTACACCGGTGAGAAGCTGTCTCTGAATTTCCAGGACATCGATGTTCGCTCGGTGCTGCAGCTGATCGCTGATTTCACCAACCTGAACCTGGTCGCCAGTGACACCGTTCAGGGTGGCATTACCTTGCGCCTGCAGAACGTGCCGTGGGATCAGGCGCTGGACCTGGTGCTCAAGACCAAAGGCCTGGACAAGCGCAAGGTCGGCAACGTGTTGCTGGTGGCGCCGGCGGATGAAATCGCTGCCCGCGAGCGTCAGGAACTGGAGTCGCTGAAGCAGATCTCCGAGCTGGCGCCCCTGCGTCGTGAACTGTTGCAGGTGAACTACGCCAAGGCTGCCGACATTGCCAAGCTGTTCCAGTCCGTGACCAGCGGCGATTCCAAGACAGACGAACGGGGTTCGATCACGGTCGATGAACGCACCAACAACATCATTGCCTATCAGACCCAGGATCGCCTGGACGAGCTGCGCCGTATCGTTTCCCAGCTGGACATTCCGGTTCGTCAGGTGATGATCGAAGCACGTATCGTCGAAGCCAACGTCGATTACGACAAGGCGCTGGGCGTGCGTTGGGGTGGTTCGAGCACTCACGGCAACTTCACCACCGGTGGTAATGGCACGGTGACTGGCGTGGGTAACACCAACGGTCCGTATGTCGACATGGGCGTGGCCGATCCGACATCGTCGATTGGTCTGGGCTTTCTGACCAACAACACGATTCTGGATCTCGAGCTGTCGGCCATGGAAAAAACCGGCAACGGTGAGGTGGTGTCGCAGCCCAAAGTCGTGACCTCGGACAAGGAAACCGCGAAGATCCTGAAAGGTACGGAAGTGCCGTATCAGGAAGCCAGCTCAAGCGGCGCGACGTCGGTGTCGTTCAAAGAGGCTTCGCTGTCGCTGGAAGTGACGCCGCAGATCACCCCGGACAACCGCATCATCATGGAGGTGAAAGTCACCAAGGATGAGCCTGACTACGTGAACACGGTGCTCGGCGTGCCGCCGATCAAGAAGAACGAGGTCAATGCCAAGGTCCTGGTTGCGGATGGCGAAACCATTGTAATTGGTGGTGTGTTCTCCAATACGCAGAGTA
The DNA here is from genome assembly GCF_039697315.1 of Pseudomonas abietaniphila. Taxonomy (NCBI): domain Bacteria; kingdom Pseudomonadati; phylum Pseudomonadota; class Gammaproteobacteria; order Pseudomonadales; family Pseudomonadaceae; genus Pseudomonas; species Pseudomonas abietaniphila. The sequence goes on from NZ_CP155619.1 coordinate 3,589,235, forward strand.
AAGTCGTCGACAAGGTGCCATTTTTGGGCGATGTGCCGTATGTTGGCCGCCTTTTCCGGCGGGATGTGGTTTCGGAGAAAAAATCCGAGCTGTTGGTGTTCCTCACTCCGCGTATCATGAATAACCAGGCGATTGCTGTGAGTCGTTGATTCTGTGCGAAATTTAATACTTGTGGGACCGATGGGGGCTGGCAAGAGCACCATCGGTCGTCTGCTGGCCAAAGAGCTTCGACTGCCGTTCAAGGATTCCGACAAGGAAATCGAACTGCGAACGGGCGCCAATATCCCGTGGATCTTCGACAAGGAAGGTGAAGCGGGCTTTCGTGATCGCGAACAAGCCATGATTGCCGAGCTCTGCGCCCTCGATGGTGTTGTGCTGGCGACCGGCGGCGGCGCCGTCATGCGTGAAGAGAACCGTCGTGCGCTGTATGCGGGCGGGCGCGTGGTTTACCTGCACGCCTCTGTGGAGCAGCAGGTGGGGCGGACGTCCCGTGATCGCAACCGGCCTCTTTTGCGTACTGCCGATCCGGCGCGGGTGCTGCGTGAGTTGCTGGCCATTCGCGATCCGCTGTACCGGGAAATCGCCGATGTCATCATCGAAACCGATGAGCGGCCACCCCGGATGGTCGTTCTTGACATCCTTGCGCTGTTGGCCGAGCTTCCTCCCCGTTAAAGCACAGGCAGAAATGCGCTATCCTCGGCGACCATAAAAAGCGGGGTCGCCAAATGGCCTTGCGCCGTGGTCCGTATCGACGTCTGAGCGTCGAACAGGCATCCAATTGTTAGAACAGTGTGGGGACACATGCAGACACTCAAGGTCGAGCTCGGCGAGCGCAGCTACCCGATTCATATTGGCGAAGGCTTGTTGGATCGGCCCGAACTGCTCAAGCCCTACATTGCCGGCAAGCAAGTGGCGATCGTTTCCAACGCCACCGTCGCGCCGTTGTACATGGAGCGTCTGACTCAATCGCTCGCCGGTTACAACGTCCTGCCGATCGTCCTCCCGGACGGCGAAGCCTTCAAGAACTGGGAAACCCTTCAGCTTATCTTCGACGCCCTGCTCACCGCGCGCCACGACCGTCGAACCACTGTGATCGCGCTGGGTGGCGGTGTAATCGGTGACATGGCGGGTTTTGCCGCCGCCTGTTATCAGCGCGGTGTCGATTTCATTCAGGTGCCGACGACACTGCTGTCTCAGGTCGACTCTTCCGTCGGCGGCAAGACCGGGATCAACCATCCGCTGGGCAAGAACATGGTGGGCGCGTTCTATCAGCCCAACGCTGTGCTCATCGACACCGCGTCGCTGAACAGCCTGCCTGAACGTGAACTGTCGGCCGGGCTTGCCGAGGTCATCAAATACGGCCTGATTTGTGACGAACCGTTCCTGACGTGGCTCGAAGAGAATGTGGACAAGCTGCGCGGTCTGGATCAGGTGGCGCTGACCACGGCCATCGAGCGCTCCTGTGCGGCCAAGGCTGCGGTCGTGGGTGCTGATGAGCGCGAGTCGGGCGTGCGCGCCACCTTGAATCTGGGGCATACGTTCGGCCATGCCATCGAAACCCATATGGGTTACGGGGTCTGGCTGCATGGCGAAGCCGTTGCTGCGGGTACGGTCATGGCGCTGGAGATGTCGGCGCGGCTTGGCTGGATCAGCGAACAGGAACGAGACCGTGGTATCCGTCTGTTTCAGCGCGCCGGCTTGCCGGTGGTTCCGCCTGAAGACATGACGCCTGAGCATTTCCTCGAGCACATGGCGGTGGACAAGAAGGTGATCGATGGTCGTCTGCGCCTGGTGCTGCTGCGCCGGATGGGCGAGGCAGTGGTGACTGACGAATATCCAAAAGAAGTACTACAGGCCACACTGGTCGCGGACTACCGCGCCTTGGTGGATCAGCTTAGAGGTTAATGAAAAATCCATGACTAGTTTGCACGCCGATGAGGCCTTCCTCGGTCATTACCAATTGAGTCATGACCCCTTTGCCACGCGGGTCCCCGGCTTCAAGTTTTTCCCTGCCCAGCGCAAACCCGTGCTGGGGCAGCTGCACCATCTCGCCCGCTACAGCCAGTTGCTGTTGCTGGTCACCGGGCCTCACGGCAGCGGCAAGACTTTGCTGCGTCAGGCGCTGGTTGCGAGCACGAACAAGCAGTCTGTGCAGAGCGTGGTGGTTTCCGCCCGTGGTGCCGGTGACGCGTCTGGCGTGTTGCGCCAAGTGGCTCAGGCGCTGAATGTCGCCCAGCCCGAAATGAAAGCCATCCTGTCACAGGTCGTGCAACTGGCCCTGACCGGCCAGGAGGTCTACATCCTCGTGGACGATGCCGAACAACTGGGCGAATCCGCACTCGAAGCGTTGTTGGGATTGGCGGCGGGCACTCCGGAAGGTCGTCCGCATGTCTTCCTGTTCGGCGAGGCATCGATCATCGATCGTCTGGATCAGTTGTGCGCCGAGAGCGGCACTGAGGAAGAGCGCTTCCACGTTATCGAGCTTGCACCGTATACCGAAGAAGAAACCCGTGAGTATCTGGCACAGCGCCTGGATGGCGCTGGTCAAGGCATTGAGGTGTTCAGTGCCGAGCAGATTGCCGATATTCACGAGCAGTCCAATGGATGGCCGGGTGCGATCAACCAGGTCGCGCGCGATTCGATGATCGAAGCCATGATCGCCAGCCGCTCTGCGGTCAAGCGTCCAAGTATGGGGTTCAAAATGCCTAAGAAACACGTGTTGGCTTTGGGTGGGGTTGTTGTTGCAGCCGTTTTGGCTGCCTGGTTGATTCCGGGTCGCAACAATGCGCCCGCGACAGCACCGGCCAATTCCCAGGCACAACTGCCGCTGGGCCAGGGTCAAGCGCCTGCGCAGCAGTCGAACAACGGAGGGCCGGCCATTGAGTTCGCCGGTAACTCGCAGCCGATGCCGCTACCGTTGGTCGGTAACTCTCAGCCGGTCATGCGCGGCCCTCTGGCCGAAGCAGCGGGCTCCGGTGAAGGTGATGGCGAGGACGGTGGTCCAGCCGCCAACCAGTCGTTGCAGCCACCGACCGTGACCACGACGGCACCACCCGCTGGCGCCGCAGCGGGTCCTGCTCCAGCGATGGCGCAAACGCCAGTGCCGACACCGCGTCCAGCACCGGCCGCCAAACCCGCTCCAGCCCCGGCACCTGCTGCGAAACCGGCACCGGCGCCGACTCAGGTCGCTACGGCCAAGCCAGCGCCTGCACCTGCCGCCAAACCGGCTGCCGCTGCTCCCGCTTCGGCTGGCGGCACCTGGTACGCCGGTCAGGCGCCGACTCATTACGTGGTGCAGATCCTCGGCACCAGCTCTGAAGCCACTGCTCAGAGCTACGTGAAAGAACATGGCGCCGAGTACCGTTATTTCAAGAAAACCCTGCAGGGCAAGCCTCTGTACGTGGTGACCTACGGCAGTTTCGCAGACCGCAATGCAGCGCTTGCCGCTATCAAGGTCTTGCCAGCGAAGGTTCAGGCTGGTAAACCTTGGCCTCGCACTGTCGGCAGTATCCAACAGGAACTCGCCGCAGCTCGCTAATGACGCAGCGACCTTATCCAGGTCGCTCGATTAGCTCTCCCGAAAATCACACATGAGCGTGCTGCCAATGAGCAGCGCGCCTTGTGGTGTCTGCGTCTCAGACACGCATTGAATTTTGGGTTCTGTTTGTTCAGACTCGCAACAAAGCTCTGGCTAGCACGATAATCGTTTTAAAGCCTTTCATGAATGCGACATAAATTTGCGACGTTTCGTCGCTAAATTTGTGAGGTTTTGTGTCGGTGTGTACAATGACCTCCCTTTTGCTCCCGCAAAGCTGGCGTACGTTCAGCGTGGACGGTAAATGGTTGAATTGAAAAGAAATTTGTCTCGTTAAGAGGCAGCCTGGTGAGAATGTGTCTATGAAAGCAGGTCTGTACCATCCAGAAGAATTCAAGGATAACTGTGGTTTCGGCCTGATCGCCCATATGCAAGGCGAGCCCAGTCATCACCTGTTGCAGACGGCTATCGAAGCCCTGACCTGCATGACCCACCGTGGTGGGATCAACGCCGACGGCAAGACCGGTGACGGTTGCGGGCTGTTGATTCAAAAACCCGACATGTTCCTGCGCGCTGTGGCCAAAGAGCAGTTCAGCGTCGAGCTGCCGCGTCAATATTGCGTGGGCATGGTTTTCCTCAACCAGGACGATGCCAAGGCGCAGGCTGCTCGCGAGAACATGAATCGCGAAATCCTCGCTGAAGGCCTGACCCTGATCGGCTGGCGCGAAGTGCCGATCGACACCAGCGTGCTGGGGCGTCTGGCGCTGGAGCGTCTGCCGAAGATCGAGCAAGTATTCATCGGTGGCGAAGGCCTGAGCGATCAGGAATTCGCGATCAAACTGTTCTGTGCCCGTCGCCGTTCGTCAGTGGCCAACGCCGCTGACACCGATCACTACATCTGCAGCTTTTCGCACAAGACCATCATCTACAAAGGCCTGATGATGCCGCGTGACCTCACGGCATTCTATCCAGACCTCAACGACGAGCGCCTGCAAACCGCAATCTGCGTGTTCCACCAGCGCTTCTCGACCAACACCTTGCCGAAATGGCCGCTGGCTCAGCCGTTCCGCTTCCTCGCCCACAACGGCGAGATCAACACCATCACCGGTAACCGCAACTGGGCGCAGGCCCGTCGCACCAAGTTCACCAACGAACTGATGGACCTCGACGAGCTGGGTCCATTGGTCAACCGTGTCGGTTCGGACTCCTCGAGCATGGACAACATGCTGGAGCTGATGGTGACGGGCGGCATCGACCTGTTCCGCGGCGTGCGCATGCTCGTGCCGCCTGCATGGCAGAACGTTGAGACCATGGACCCGGATCTGCGGGCGTTCTATGAATTCAACTCCATGCACATGGAGCCATGGGACGGCCCGGCCGGTATCGTGATGACCGAAGGTCGCCACGCCGTCTGCCTGCTCGACCGTAACGGTCTGCGTCCGGCGCGCTGGGTCACCACCAAGAACGGCTACATCACCCTGGCCTCGGAAATCGGCGTGTGGAACTACACGCCGGAAGACGTCATTGCCAAGGGCCGTGTGGGCCCGGGCCAGATCTTCGCCGTGGACACCGAAACCGGTCAGATCCTCGACACCGACGCCATCGACAGCCGTCTGAAGTCGCGCCACCCGTACAAGCAGTGGCTGCGCAAGAACGCACTGCGCATCCAGGCCACCCTGGAGGATCACGATCACGGTTCGGCGTTCTACAACCCGGATCAGCTCAAGCAGTACATGAAGATGTTCCAAGTCACGTTCGAAGAGCGCGACCAGGTGCTGCGTCCTTTGGGCGAGCAAGGTCAGGAAGCGGTCGGCTCCATGGGCGACGACACGCCGATGGCTGTACTGTCGCGCCGTGTGCGCACGCCGTACGACTATTTCCGTCAGCAGTTCGCGCAGGTGACCAACCCGCCGATCGACCCGCTGCGTGAAGCCATCGTCATGTCGCTGGAAGTCTGCCTCGGTGCCGAGCGCAACATCTTCCAGGAGTCGCCGGAGCATGCTTCCCGCGTGATCCTGAGCTCGCCGGTCATTTCTCCGGCCAAATGGCGCTCGCTGATGAACCTGGATCGCCCAGGATTCGACCGCGCGATCATCGACCTGAACTACGACGAGAGCATCGGCCTGGAAGCGGCCGTGCGTAACGTTGCCGATCAGGCTGAGGAGGCCGTGCGTTCCGGTCGTACCCAGGTCGTGCTGAGCGACCGTCATATCGCCCCGGGCAAGCTGCCGATTCACGCGTCGCTGGCCACCGGTGCTGTGCACCACCGCCTGACCGAAAAAGGTCTGCGTTGCGACAGCAACATTCTGGTCGAAACCGCGACGGCGCGTGACCCGCACCACTTCGCGGTACTGGTTGGCTTCGGTGCGTCAGCGGTGTATCCGTTCCTGGCCTATGAAGTACTGGGCGACCTGATCCGCACCGGCGAAGTGCTGGGCGATCTGTACGAAGTCTTCAAGAACTACCGCAAAGGCATCACCAAGGGCCTGCTCAAGATCCTGTCGAAGATGGGCATCTCGACCATCGCGTCGTATCGCGGTGCGCAGCTGTTCGAAGCCATCGGTCTGTCCGAAGAAGTCTGCGACCTCAGCTTCCGTGGCGTGCCGAGCCGCATCAAGGGCGCGCGTTTCGTCGACATCGAAGACGAGCAGAAGGCGCTGGCCGGCGAAGCCTGGAGCCCGCGCAAGCCGATCCAGCAAGGCGGCCTGCTGAAGTTCGTCTACGGCGGCGAATACCACGCCTACAACCCTGACGTGGTAGCGACGTTGCAAGCGGCCGTGCAGCAGGGCGACTACAGCAAATTCAAGGAATACACCGCGCTGGTGGACAACCGTCCGGTGTCGATGATCCGCGACCTGTTCAAGGTCAAGGAACTCGATACGCCGTTGTCGATTGACGACATCGAGCCGCTGGAAGCGATCCTCAAGCGTTTCGACTCGGCGGGTATCTCGCTGGGTGCGCTGTCGCCTGAAGCTCACGAAGCGCTGGCCGAGGCGATGAACCGTCTGGGCGCGCGTTCCAACTCCGGTGAGGGCGGTGAAGACCCGGCGCGCTACGGCACCATCCGCAGCTCCAAGATCAAGCAGATCGCAACCGGTCGTTTCGGTGTGACGCCAGAGTATCTGGTCAACGCCGATGTGCTGCAGATCAAGGTTGCTCAAGGCGCCAAGCCGGGCGAGGGCGGTCAGCTGCCAGGCGGCAAGGTCAACGGCCTGATTGCCAAGCTGCGTTACGCAGTGCCAGGCGTGACCCTGATTTCGCCGCCGCCGCACCACGACATCTACTCGATTGAAGACTTGTCGCAGCTGATTTTTGACCTGAAACAGGTCAACCCGTCGGCGCTGGTCTCGGTCAAGCTGGTGGCAGAAGCGGGCGTCGGCACCATCGCTGCCGGTGTTGCGAAGGCTTATGCCGACCTGATCACCATCTCCGGCTATGACGGCGGTACCGGTGCATCGCCGCTGTCGTCGATCAAGTACGCGGGCTCGCCGTGGGAAATCGGTCTGGCCGAAACCCATCAGACCCTGCGCGGCAACGACCTGCGCGGCAAGGTCCGGGTGCAGACCGACGGCGGTCTGAAAACCGGTCTGGACGTTATCAAAGCCGCCATCCTAGGTGCCGAGAGCTTCGGCTTTGGTACTGCTCCGATGATCGCGCTGGGCTGCAAATACCTGCGTATCTGCCACTTGAACAACTGCGCCACCGGCGTGGCGACTCAGAACGAGAAGCTGCGCAAGGACCACTACATCGGCACCGTCGACATGGTGATCAACTTCTTCACCTACGTGGCTGAAGAAACCCGCGAGTGGCTGGCCCGCCTGGGCGTGCGTTCGCTGGAAGAACTGATCGGCCGTACCGACCTGCTGGACATCCTGCCGGGCGAAACCGCCAAGCAGCAGCATCTGGACCTGACGCCATTGCTGGGCAGCGATCACATTCCGGCTGACAAGCCTCAGTTCAGCCAGGTCGACCGCAACCCGCCGTTCGACAAGGGCCTGCTGGCCGAGAAGATGGTCGAGATGGCGAAGTCGGCCATCGAGTCCAAGTCCGGCGGCGAATACGCACTGGATATCTGCAACTGCGACCGTTCCATCGGCGCGCGGATTTCCGGCGAAATCGCCAAATTGCACGGTAACCAGGGCATGAAAGACGCGCCGGTCACCTTCCGCTTCAAGGGTACGGCGGGTCAGAGCTTTGGTGTGTGGAACGCCGGTGGTCTGAACATGTACCTGGAAGGCGACGCCAACGACTACGTCGGTAAAGGCATGACCGCTGGCAAACTGGTGATCGTGCCGCCTAAAGGCAGCCCGTTCAAAACCCAGGACAGCGCCATCATCGGCAACACCTGTCTGTACGGCGCCACGGGCGGCAAGCTTTTTGCTGCCGGAACCGCAGGCGAGCGTTTCGCGGTGCGTAACTCTGGCGCTCACACCGTGGTGGAAGGCACGGGTGACCACTGCTGCGAATACATGACGGGCGGCTTCGTCTGCGTACTGGGCAAGACCGGCTACAACTTCGGTTCGGGCATGACCGGTGGTTTCGCCTACGTGCTGGATCAGGACAACACCTTCGTTGACCGGGTCAACCACGAACTGGTTGAAATCCAGCGCATCAGCGGCGAAGCGATGGAAGCCTATCGCAGCCACCTGGAGCGTGTGCTGGCCGAGTATGTGGCGGAAACCGACAGCGAGTGGGGCCGTAATCTCTGGGAAAACCTGGATGACTACCTGCGTCGCTTCTGGCTGGTGAAGCCTAAGGCTGCAAACCTGAAATCCTTGTTGTCCAGCACCCGCGCAAATCCGCAATAAGGGCAGCTGTCAGCGGCAAGCTTCAAGCCGCAAGCTAACGGCAGCGCGCGAGTGCCTGCGAACATGATTTTCTTGCAGCTTCAGGCTTGGCGCTTGAGGCTGCAGTCAGGAGTTTTAACACCATGGCTGAACGTCTGAGTAACGACTTCCAGTTCATCGATGTCGGGCGCAAAGATCCGAAGAAGAAACTGTTGCGTCAACGCAAGAAAGAGTTCGTGGAAATCTACGAGCCCTTCAAACCCCAGCAATCGGCCGATCAGGCTCACCGCTGCCTGGGTTGCGGTAACCCGTACTGCGAATGGAAGTGCCCGGTGCACAACTTCATTCCGAACTGGCTCAAGCTGGTGTCCGAAGGCAACATCCTCGCGGCGGCCGAGTTGTCACACCAGACCAACACCCTGCCGGAAGTCTGCGGCCGCGTGTGCCCGCAGGACCGTCTGTGCGAAGGTGCGTGCACCCTCAACGACGGCTTCGGCGCTGTCACCATCGGTTCGGTGGAGAAGTACATCACCGACACCGCGTTCGCCATGGGCTGGCGTCCGGACATGTCCCGCGTCGTGCCGACCGGCAAGCGCGTGGCCATTATTGGTGCGGGCCCTGCGGGCCTGGGCTGTGCCGACGTGCTGGTACGCGGTGGCGTGACCCCGGTCGTCTTCGACAAGAACCCGGAAATCGGCGGTCTGCTGACCTTCGGTATCCCGGAGTTCAAGCTCGAGAAGAGCGTGCTGAGCAACCGCCGCGAAGTCTTCACCGGCATGGGTATCGAGTTCCGTCTCAACACCGAAGTCGGCAAGGACGTGTCGGTCGAGCAACTGCTCGAAGAGTACGATGCCGTGTTCATGGGCATGGGAACGTACACCTACATGAAGGGCGGTTTCCCCGGTGAAGACCTGCCGGGCGTACACGATGCGCTGGATTTCCTGATCGCCAACGTCAACCGCAACCTTGGCTTTGAAAAGTCGCCGGAAGACTTCGTCGACATGAAGGGCAAGAAGGTGGTCGTGCTGGGCGGTGGCGACACCGCGATGGACTGCAACCGCACTTCGATCCGTCAGGGTGCCAAGTCGGTCACCTGCGCCTATCGTCGTGACGAAGAAAACATGCCGGGCTCGCGCAAGGAAGTGAAAAACGCCAAGGAAGAAGGCGTGAAATTCCTCTACAACCGTCAGCCGATCGCCATTGTGGGCGAGGACAAGGTTGAGGGCGTCAAGGTCGTCGAGACCCGTCTGGGCGAACCTGATGCCCGTGGTCGTCGCAGCCCTGAGCCGATTCCGGGTTCCGAAGAGATCATCCCGGCCGACGCCGTGGTCATCGCATTCGGTTTCCGTCCAAGCCCGGCGCCATGGTTCGAGCAGTTCAGCATCGACACCGACAGCCAGGGCCGCGTCGTTGCGCCAGAACAAGGCAAGTTCAAGCACCAGACCAGCAACCCGAAGATTTTCGCCGGCGGCGACATGGTTCGTGGTTCCGATCTGGTGGTGACTGCGATCTTCGAAGGACGCAATGCCGCTGAAGGGATCCTGGACTACCTGGGCGTCTGAGTCGCGGTAGTCGCGCGAATGTGGGTCAACCTGTGGGAGCGAGCTTGTTCGCGAAAGCGATCGAACCGTCAGCAACGTTGTTGAATGTGATGGCCTCTTCGCGAGCAAGCTCACTCCCACAGTTAACTGCAGTGTTGCTGAGCCCCGAATCTCTGCGACAAATCGCCCCCATAGACAAAAGGCACGGTACTTACCGTGCCTTTTACGTCGGTGTCTGAGAAAATGCCCGCACTTTTTTTGCGGATGCCGCCATGACTGCCCTCAAGAACGACCGTTTCCTTCGCGCCCTGCTCAAGCAACCCGTTGACGTCACGCCGGTTTGGATGATGCGTCAGGCGGGTCGTTATCTGCCGGAATACCGCGCCAGCCGCGCTAAGGCCGGCGACTTCATGAGCCTGTGCATGAATCCGGCGTTCGCTTGCGAAGTCACGTTGCAGCCGCTGGAACGCTATCCGCTGGATGCGGCAATCCTGTTCTCCGACATCCTCACCGTGCCTGACGCCATGGGCCTTGGCCTGTACTTCGAAACCGGCGAAGGCCCGCGTTTCAGGAAAACCGTCAGCACCCTGGCCGACATCGAAGCGTTGCCGATCCCGGATGCCCAGAAAGACCTGGGCTACGTGATGGACGCCGTCAGCACCATTCGTCGCGAGCTCAATGGGCGCGTGCCGTTGATCGGCTTCTCCGGCAGCCCTTGGACCCTGGCGACGTACATGGTCGAAGGCGGATCGTCCAAAGACTTCCGCAAATCCAAGGCGATGCTCTACGACAACCCGCAAGCCATGCACCTGTTGCTGGACAAGCTGGCGCAGTCGGTGACCGCGTACCTCAATGGTCAGATCCTGGCGGGCGCGCAAGCCGTCCAGATCTTCGACAGCTGGGGCGGTAGCCTCTCTGCTGCTGCGTATCAGGAGTTTTCCCTGGCCTACATGCGCAAGATCGTCAGCGGCCTGATTCGCGAACACGACGGCCGTAAAGTGCCGGTCATCCTGTTCACCAAAGGCGGCGGCCTGTGGCTGGAAAGCATCGCCGACGCGGGTGCCGAAGCACTGGGCCTGGACTGGACCTGCGACATCGGCGAAGCCCGCCGTCGTGTCGGTAGCAAAGTGGCGCTGCAAGGCAACATGGACCCGACTGTCCTTTACGCAAATCCGCAGGCCATCCGCCAGGAAGTTTCGAACATCCTCGCCAGCTACGGCAGCGGCACCGGCCACGTCTTCAACCTCGGCCATGGCATCACGCCGGAAGTCGACCCGGCGAACGCAGGGGCTTTCATCGAAGCGGTGCACGAGATGTCGGCGAAGTATCACCAGTAAGCGCTGATACGCCGATACAAAAACGCCCGGTCGATGCCGGGCGTTTTTGTATGTGCATGGAAGGCTTACTGTGAATCCGGTTTGCTTCTGCCGAAGGCGTAGGAGCGGGGCTTGCTCGCGATCTGGCGCCCAGCGGCAGTAGATCCGGCACATGCGGTCTGCCTGTAACGACGAAGGGGGCTGGTTTTACTGCAGCTGCGGTTTGACGCGAACCCGGAGAGATCGTGGGCAAGCCTCGCTCCGCCCTTGGGGCAGGATTCTAAGCGATCTCCTTAAACCTGCACATTCACCGCCAGCGGCTGCACTTTGGCGAGTTTCAGCGCCACGCCCAACGCCGCGAGCAAGACCAGGCCGATGAACACGCCGATGCCGTTCCAGCCGGCGTAATGCCAGAACACGCCGCCGCCGGTGCCCGCGACGCTTGAGCCGACGTAGTAGCTGAACAGGTACAGCGAGGACGCCTGGCCCTTGGCTTTGATCGCGCGGCGGCCGATCCAGCTGCTGGCGACCGAGTGGGCGCCGAAGAAGCCGAAGGTGAACATCAGCACACCGATGACCACGACGGCCAGCGGAGTGAACATGGTCAGGGCCAGACCTATCAGCATGAGGACGATCACGGCCCACAGCACGTTGCGGCGTCCAAGCCTGTCCGCCAGTGCACCGATTTTTGCCGAGCTGTAGATCCCCGACAGGTACACGACCGAGAACAGGCCGACCACCGCCTGGCTCAGGTTGTAAGGATCGGCCAGCAGGCGATAGCCGATGTAGTTGAACAGCGTGACGAAGGCGCCCATCAGCAGGAAGCCTTCAAGGAACAGCAGCGGAAGACCGGCGTCGCGGAACTGCAGGACGAAGCCTTCCAGCAGGTTACGGGCGTTCAGCGGATTGGGCCGGAAGTTGCGCGAAGGCGGTAGAAACTTCCAGAACAGACCGGCAGCGCCGAGGGCGATCAATCCCATGATCAACAGCGAGGTGTGCCAGCTGACGAAGTCGCTCAGCACTCCAGTGATCAGCCGCCCGCTCATGCCGCCAATGGCGTTGCCGCCAATGTACAGCCCCATGGCCAAGCCGATGTGCTGCGGATGAATCTCTTCACTGAGGTAAGTCATGCCTACCGCTGCCAGGCCGCTCAACGAAAGCCCGACCAGGGCGCGAGTCACCAGCACGCCTTCCCACGTCGGCATCAGGGCACTTGCGATGGTGAAAAAGGCGGCTGAGAACAGCGCGAAGACCATCAGGGGTTTACGCCCAAGACGGTCAGAAATCGGCCCAGTGATCAACAGGCCGATGGCGAGCATGGCGGTGGACACCGACAAAATCAGGCTGCTCTGGGCCGCGTTGATCGAGAACTCCCGGGACAGCACCGGCATCATTGGTTGAACGCAATAGAGCAAGGCAAACGTGGCGAAGCCGCCGGAGAACAGGGCGAGGACGGTGCGAATGAAAGCAGGCGTGTCTTTTTCGATGTAGGTATCGCCCAGCGGGATGGCGGCTTCGATCATTTCAGATTCGGACGCGGCGGGAGATGCAGCAGTATTCACGGTGGACCTCAGGGGGAGCGGGGCGGCGATGTGAAAAAGAATATAGCTGGCTAACGATCCTTTCCAATATATTGTTCGACCTGTTTGATAGGTTTGACGACCTAATAGGATCTCTATGGAATTACGTCATCTGCGCTACTTCATTGCCGTTGCCGAAGAGCTGCATTTTGGACGCGCCGCCGAGGTGCTGGGCATCTCTCAACCGCCGCTGAGCCAGCAGATTCAGGCGCTGGAGCAGGAGCTGGGCGCGCGCCTGTTCGAGCGAACCAACCGACGAGTGGAGCTGAGTGAGGCGGGCAGGCTGTTTCTCGACGAAGCACGACTGGTGCTGGCGCAGGTCGAAAAGGCCTCCGACGTGGCTCGACGTGCTCAGTTGGGTGAGTTGGGAGAGTTGAAGATCGGCTTCACGGCATCTGCCCCGTTCACCTCCAGCATCCCGCAGGCAATCTTCGCTTTCCGGCAACGCTATCCTGCGGTTCATTTGGCTTTACAGGAAATGAGCAGTAAGGAAGTGGCCGAGCGGCTTGAGGAAGAGTCGATGCAGGTCGGCATCATGCGGCCCTTGCCGTTACCGGACTCCTTGGTGGCGGTGGAGCTGTTGCGCGAACCGCTGGTGGCTGTCTTCCGTTCCGATCACCCTCTGGCGGCGGGCAGCGAAAAGGGCATGTACCTCAAGGAGCTGGCGACCGAGCCTTTCGTGTTCTTTCCCCGGACCTATGGCAGCGGGTTGTATGCCCAATTGTTGAGTCTGGCCCGGGAGGCGGGATTCAGCCCGATGTTCACTCAGGAGGCGGGCGAGGCCATGACCATCATCGGCCTGGTGGCGGCGGGATTGGGCGTGACAGTGCTGCCCGCGTCGTACCAACGCATGCGGATCGACGGCGTGGTGTATCGAACGCTGCTCGATCCTGAGGCGACTTCGGCGGTCTGGCTGGTGCAGCGCAAGGACCAGAAATCGCCGATGGCGAAGGCGTTTGTCGAGTTGGTGACGCGCAAGGCCGGATGAGAACCGGATGACTAGTGACTGGCTTTGCCTCGCAAGGGGCTGACGACGTAACGCAACCCGTCATCCAGGCTGATTCGAAAAAAACCTTCGGTCGCGTAATCAACGCTCCAGCGCTCATCAAGACTGCGGCCGTGCGGCCTTAGTTCGACGCCGGGGTAGTTGAAGCGCACGTCTTTTTCCGGGGTCAAGGCGAACAGAACGGCGGCACACAGCTCCCGAGTTTCCCGGTCTTGCTCTCGGTTTTCACCCTTCTTCCAGGTTTCCTCGATCAACTCCTGCTGACCCAGAAGGCTGCCTGAGGCGTCTGTCAGGATACAAAGCACGCCGTGACGCTGTTTGTTGATGTCCAGCCGCCACTGCTCATGTTCCCGTGCCTGATCGCGTTGGACGTTGAGTTGCTGTGGGAACTTGATATGGGGCAGCTGTGCTGGAACGGGCGCGTGAACGGCGCACGCACTCAGGAGCAGGGCACAAGCAAGCACGATGACGCGGATCATTGCGAATTACCTTCCAGTGGCGCCGACCGGGGCTATAAACCCCAGGCGGCTGAATCGGATGTTTCAGTGAGGATGCGGTTCAGGAGCTGAACGCCCTAAAAAGCGCATCATCCTCGTGAGGCGAGCATTGGGCAAATGTGTGAGCGGAAAATTTCATTCAGGTGTGCACGGGCTTCGGTCCCAGCGTGCTTATTTGGTTGAATGTCCTCGCCCTTGTCACGCTCTGCGCCTAGACTCGGGACCCATCACGAGACGGCATCGCCAGCCGTCTATCAGTATCACGACAGGGAGTTTTCACATGCGGCGTGTGGTGTTCAATCAGAAAGGTGGCGTTGGCAAGTCGAGCATCGCCTGCAATCTGGCGGCCGTGAGTGCCCATGAGGGCCACCGGACGCTCTTGATCGACCTCGATGCTCAGGCGAACTCGACGCAATACCTGACGGGTTTGACCGGCGAGGACATTCCCATGGGCATCGCCGACTTTTTCAAGCACACGCTGTCTGCCGGCCCGTTCTCCAAAAAAAACCAGGTCGATATCTACGAAACGCCTTTCGAGAATCTGCACGTGGTGACGGCGACCGCCGAACTGGCTGATCTGCAGCCAAAGCTCGAGGCCAAGCACAAGATCAACAAGCTGCGTAAATTGCTGGAAGAGCTCGATGAGGATTACGACCGTATCTATCTGGATACACCGCCAGCGTTGAATTTCTATGCCGTGTCGGCGTTGATCGCGGCAGATCGGGTGCTGATTCCCTTCGACTGCGACAGTTTCTCGCGTCAGGCGCTCTACGGTCTGCTCAAGGAAATCGACGAGTTGAAGGAGGACCATAACGAAGAACTGGAAGTGGAAGGGATCATCGTCAACCAGTTCCAGTCACGGGCCAGCCTGCCGCAACAGATCCTCGACGAACTGATCGCCGAGGGGTTGCCGGTGCTGCCGGTTTACCTCAACAGCTCGGTGAAGATGCGCGAATCGCATCAGGCCAACATGCCGCTGATCCATCTGGACCCTCGGCACAAGCTGAGCCAGCAGTTTGTGGAGTTGTATCAGTTGCTGGAGAGCAATCCGGTGCAATGACGCCAGCGGTATGCCTGAGCGTGCCAGTGATGGCACGCTCAAGGGCGTTCCTTGAATGGGCCCTGCGGCTACACGCGTTCCGCTTCGTACCGAAGCTTTCCGAGCTGTTCTGCCCGCTTGCGCGCCTTACGGGCCTCATCCCTGGGAATGACAATGGCCGCGTCCATATCAGCCACTAGATGATCCTGGCTGGCGATCAGTCGATTGATACCTTCAGCGCAGCCACATTTCACGGCCTGTGTGTGCGTCGCCACGGCGATCAACTGATCGATGAAGGTCGGGTTGCCTTCTGCGATGAACCCGACTTGCTCACATTCCGGACACCACACCGGGTCGCCCATGCGGGCCAGGCGGCGGTCCTCCCATGTCAGTGATCCCGAGGCCTTCAAAACGGTGCCGCCTGTCGTCGTCGCGTCGCCTTCTCTGATCGCACGTGTCATCGCTTACTACTCCAGGGTTGCGGTGGGAATGGCAAACCCTAGACGCTGATGTCGGCGGCCGTGATGCTGAAAAGCGCTTTCAGAAATGACCTACATCGTTGGCTGTCGTGCGCCTCAAGCTCGTGCGAATCGGCTGTCAAATCCCTTGGCTGGCGAGCCAGGCCGTCAGTTGCTGAAGCGGCATGGCCCCGCTCTGGCGTGCCACTTCGCGACCGTTCTTGAACAGGATCAGGCTGGGAATTGAACGAATGCCCAGCTGGGCCGAGAGTTGCTGATTGGCTTCACTGTCCAGTTTGGCCAGACGCACCCGACCGCTCAGCTGCACGGCCGCCTGCTCGAAGGTGGGCGCAAAGGATTTGCACGGCCCGCACCAGTCGGCCCACACGTCGACCAACAACGGCAGGTCGCCCTTGATCTGGCTGGCATAGTCGCCTTGGGTGAGGTTGAACGGCTTGGAAAGCAGAACAGGCTGCTTGCAGCGCCCGCACTTCGGCTGATCGCCGACCCGGTCCGCGGGGATGCGATTGAGGCCGTTGCAGTGAGGGCAGGGGATCAACAGAGCGTCGGACATGATGGCTACCGGAAAGAAGGGCTGATAACCGGTAAGTGGAGGCTGGGGCGCGTTTTATCAAGCTGAGTGCTCACCTCATGTTCTGGAGTGCTCGGCGATGCTGAGAATGTCCTGATTAATGCGATAGAGACCTTGGAATCACGGTTATTCAGACGGTTTTTCTTCAATGGTTTATCCCAAAGAACCCCCCGTTCGCCCAGCTATCCGCCCTCCATCTCCATCGATAGCCTCCCATCAAGGGGCTATCAATCCACCTTTCGGAACATCCGCCCCTGACCATTCATTGCCAGGGAAACGCCGATGATCAGTCAGCTGCAAAACGCTCTTTCCGCCATCATGCCGAGTAAGACGGCACCGTCGACCTCGTCCGAACAACAGAGTGATCCGGCCGTTGTGGATAAAACCACGAAGACGCCCGTCGACAAGGCGACCTTCTCGACGCTCGCCAGCCAACTGAACGAAAGCACGGTGCGTGCGGCCGCGCGTGATGCGGTCATGACACATGCCGAGTTAGGCAAGTATGGCCTCGATCGCATTAATGAGTTTCTGGTGGAATCACCCAAGGCCAACAGCCATACCCGGGCGCTCGAAGTGCCCAAGACCCGCGACCCTGAGCTTCTGGACCGGGCGCGGAAGGCCAGTGAGTTCGTCACCCTGACGCTGGCTGGCCATTCGAATGCGAAGAGCCCGTTTGAAAAGCTGTCTCGCGAACAGCTCAACGTGATTGTTTACGACGACAGCGGCGCGTTCACCCTGAACGAACGACGCGCGGCGTACCATGGCGTGCAGAAAATGGACGATGCCTGGCGCAAGACCGCTATTCCCGACGGTATCCTCGAGCAAGCTCGCACCGGCAAGGCCACGAAGTTCTATAACGACGCCCTCAGCTACTACAAATCACTGCCCGCGATCGAAAAAGCAGTGGACTACCCAAAGGACGCCGAGGCCCTGCTTAAAGCAAGGATAAAGTCCGATCCCGCACTGCCGAGTTTCCCGGGCGCCGTGACCCGTCAGGGCGGCGATCGCAAGCTGACGCTTTACGACATCCTCGCCGGGATCGTCGATACCCAGAAAAGCAAAGCCGATCCGACCAGCCCCGCCCTCAGCAGGAAATTCACCCCCAGGACTTCGCCGACGCCAGTGTCGTGGAATGAACGATGGGCCAAGCAAGAGGCCTCTGCGGCCAAGGCGGTCAAACCCGTACAGGCAGCGTCCCTCTCAACGCCCCTCCCTGGTGGATCGAGCGCCACCGCGTCAATGGGTAAAGGCGAGGCGGTGAGCAGTCCGACGTTGACTGCAGAATAGTCGGCGGTATCACTTCAAGATTGAAATCTTCAGGAGTTGCGAAGGGGGTAATGGTGTTGTGCTCCGAAAGGACTATCCGTTCGAGTCGTTGTGGTGATTGTTGGTATCTGATTAGTTTTTTTCAGATCTAATAAAAGAGGATGTTCAAAATGAGAAATGCCAAGACGATTAAATCTGCCATGACGGTGGTTGCAATGCTTAGTGCAGGATCGGCTATTGCAACGCCGCAGGTTACCGTAAGCTTTACTAACAATACGACGGAGTTTGCGACTTACCAGCCCGGTAGTAGCCGGAACGAAACAACGACTTACTCGAACGCATCGCCGAAGCCATCAAATGTGCCGCCAGGGGCTAGCGAGAGCTATACAGTTCGCGCTACAGGCTCCTCGCCAATCACTTATGGGATGGTGACATACAGGTCGGGCAGCAAATCATGCCAGTTTACGACCAGTTATCTGATGAACTCTACGCCGGGCGGTGTTAGAACTCCTAAGTGGAATAAAAATGCCGTCGCTAGTGGGTGCGAGATGTGACATCAGCATCACCGCTGTGAACTATTCCAATCATGATTGGAGCGTAAATCTCATAATGCGTTAATAGGCTCAGCTTAAGGATGGCCGCTAAATAGGTGGCCATCTTGAATATCACAATACTGAAGGGCGATATGATCCAAGGCATAGGCGTTGCGATAACGGCACCTGTCAGTGTGAAAGTGAATAAGGAAACCACTGCTGACAGAGAGGTTGTGAAAGAGCCAGATTCGACAATGATACAAACGGGTAAAACGAATGTGTCTCTGCTCGCCCGGCAGTTGAGTGAAAGCGCACTTCGATCCAGCAAACGAGAACAGGAACTGTCTCGTGATGAACTGGCTGCTTACGCAAAGAAGCAGATAAACAATTTTGCGTTGGACGGGTACACGTTCGGTAAATCCCGGCACGATCTGGAGCAACCTGGCACAGATGATCCCGAACACCTGGCTCGGGCGAGGCAGGCCACCGAATACGTCAACCAAACCATCAACGGCAGCCGGTACGCAAAAAATCCGTTTGCGGGCTTGTCTCAAGATCAGTTGGCGCTCATTGCCTACGACGACAGTGGCGGTTACACCATCAACGAGCGGCGGGCAGCCTGGTGTGAAGGTCAGCGTATGAAATCGGAGTGGGCGAAAGGAGCGGTGACTCGCAGTCAATTGGAAAGCGCACAAACCGGAAGAGTGCCGGTCTTCCTCACGGAGGTCCTGAACTTCTACAGAGGGCTGCCTAAAATTGAGCAGGTTCAGGATTGCTACCCGGGAGATTACGAAGCTGAGTTGCTGGAGAAGATTCGTGTGGAGTTGGCCAGCCCTAGTGGGGAGTCAAATGAGCTGGCGGAGCGGGGACTCAATTTGTACGACATTCTGGCGAGTATCGCGGTGCCAGAGAAAAAAGAGGCAGAGGTCAAAAGTGACCTCTCTGTACAACAGCGCTCCCAGCAGGTGCCCACTTCGGTCTCTGTTTTAGATAAGCCTTTTCTGCCTCGTGATACCGAACCCTCGTCCAGCACTACGACGAACAACTGATCTCCAGATGCTTGCCCCAATCCGGCGGACGCTGTGCATAACTGTCCATGCCGGGCTGTTCTTCGAACGGCGTGCACAGCACTTGGTGCAGTCGGCGGACTTCGCTGTAGTCGCCTTGCTCTGCGGCTTCGATGGCGCGTTGGGCGAGGTAGTTGCGCAGGATGTAGAGCGGGTTGACGGCGTGCATGCGGGTGCGACGGTCTTCCTGGCTTGTAGCCGGTTCGCGGGCGATGCGGGCCTTGTAGGCCTCGGCCCAGGCGTCGAAGCCGAGCATGTCGACGAAGTCGTCGCGCAGGCGGCTGACGGCGATGTCGGCGGACTCTTCGCCCAGGCGGCGGAAGAACAGGCTGTAGTCGACGCCGCTGTTTTGCATCAGTTGCAGCAAGCGGGCGATGAGGTCGGCATCGTCATCCTCGGCCGTCGTCAGGCCAAGGCGGCGGCGCATCAGGTCCAGGTAATGCGCCTGATACAACGGCAGGAACATACCCAGCGCTTCACGCAGCGCTTCGACGCTGATGAATGGCGTCAATGCCTGAGCGAGCGCGCTGAGGTTCCACTGACCAATCGGCACTTGATTGCTGAAGGAGTAGCGGCCTTCGTGGTCCGAGTGGTTGCAAACGAAGTTCTGATCGAAGTCGTCGAGAAAGGCGAACGGACCAAAGTCGAACGTGATGCCCAGAATCGACATGTTGTCGGTGTTCATTACGCCGTGGCAGAAACCGTAGGCCTGCCACTTGGCGATCAGTTCGGCCTGACGTTCGACGATCGTGCGGAACATCGCCAGATAAGGTTCCGGCTGTTCCAGGCATTCGGCGTAGTGAAGCGACAGCACGTGGTCTGCCAGTTCTTTTAACTGCTCGTTCTGCTTGGTGTAGAAGAAATATTCGAGACTGCCGAAGCGCACGTGGCTTTGTGCAAGCCGCAAGACCATCGCCGCACGTTCCTGCTTTTCCCGCCAGACCGGGGTGCTCGAGCCGATCACGCAACCCGCGCGACTGGTCGGGATACCCAAGGCGTGCAGCGCTTCCGACGCGAGAAACTCGCGGATGGAGGAGCGCAACACGGCGCGGCCGTCACCCATGCGCGAGTAGGGCGTCTGACCGGCGCCTTTCAGGTGCAGGTCCCAATGTTCGCCTGCGTCGTTGTACACCTCGCCGAGCAGCAGGCCACGGCCGTCGCCCAGACGTGGGTTGTAGGAACCGAATTGGTGGCCGGAATAGACCATGGCGCGAGGGTCGGCTTCGGCCCACAGCTTGTGGCCGCTGAACAGCTCGGCGAATACCGGCTCTTCGGCCTGCGCAGGGTCCAGGTCCAGCAACGCCAGGGCCGCATCGCTTGCGACCACCAGGCGTGGTTCGGCAATGGGCTCGGGCAGTACGGACGTGGAAAACGCGTCGCCCAGGCGGGCGAAGCGGTTATCGAAGGTCAGCTCGTCGAGGGCTTTCAAGGGATGCCTCCAGCAGAATGTCCGACCATTCTGCTGGGATTCTTCGGGTCAGTCGAGCTTGACGTCCGGCGGCTCAGGCACATCCTTCGGGGCGGACGGCATGGCCGTCGGCGAGGCAGGCGCCGGGGCGACGGTTTTCGTCTCTGGCTCGATCGGCACCATCTTGTATTCCTGTCCCTGCATGTTCTTGAGATAAACCTCCATCTGCCGGAACGAGATGTTGATGTGCTGCTTCTTGAATTCCTTGTTGATGAAGCGGTTGATCTCGTCGAGCACCGGGTTGCGGTCGCCAAGGTCACGCACGTGCATGCGCAGTTCGTGATCCAGCGTGCTTTCACCAAAATTCAGGAAGTACACAATCGGCGCAGGTTCCTTGAGCACGCGCGGATTGTCATTGGCGGCTTTGAGCAGCAGGTTGCGCACCAGGTCCAGATCGGAGCCATAGTCCACGCCCAGCTTGAGCGTGACGCGGGTAATGGTGTCGGTCAGCGACCAGTTGATCAGTTGCCCGGTGATGAACGTCTTGTTCGGGACAATGATGTCTTTGCGGTCGAAGTCGGTGATGGTCGTTGCACGAATGCGGATCTTGCTGACCGTCCCCGACAGGTTGCCGATGGTGATGGTGTCGCCGATTCGGACCGGGCGTTCGAACAGGATCATGATGCCGGAGATGAAGTTCGCGAAGATCTCCTGCATGCCGAAACCGAGGCCGACCGACAGCGCGGCAACCAGCCATTGCAGCTTGTCCCAGCTGACGCCCAGCGCCGACAGCGTGGAGACGAAGCCGACGCCCGCAATGATGTAGGACAGCAGCGTCGTCGTGGCGTAAGAGCTGCCCTGCTTGAGGTTCAGCTTCGACAGCACCAGCACTTCCAGCAAGCCGGGCAGGTTACCCGCGAGCACGAAGGTGATGCCGATGATCACCAGTGCGCCGATGAGGTCGCCCAGGCTGATCGGCACCATGCTCATGTTGGCGCCGGTGCCACTCGTGTACTCGTACAGGGTGATGTTGTCCAGGTACGAGAACACGGTGATCAGATCGGCCCAGACGAAGTAGAGCGCCCCGACGAAGCCGGCCAGCAAGGCCAGACGAATCAGTCGCAGCGACTGCTGGTTGACCTGTTCGATGTCCAGTGTCGGCTCTTCCACCGGTATCTCGCCGTCGCCCGCCTCTTTGGCCGCCTGACGTTTTGCCAGCGCTCGCTGATAGGCCAGACGCCGCGCCGCGACGCCAAGTCCGCGAACGAAGGCCGCTTCGATGACCAGCCACAGCATCAGCACATAGAGGGTGTCGATCAGTCGGTCGCTGAGTTTCAGCGCGGTGTAGTAGTAGCCGAAGCACACGGCGACGAACAGCGCGATCGGCAGCGCGGTGAAGGCAAGGCCCACGGCACGCCGGAACAGCGAGGCGTTCTGGTGGGTCGGGCTGGTCAGCAGCAACCGGCCGAGCAGCCACGCCATCAAGGCGTAGCAGGTCAGCACCACGGCGATGCCGATGACGTCGTCCGCCAGCGCTGAAGGTTCGTGCTCCGCGACGGCAACCACGGTGACCAGCGCCAGCACCACCAGACCCAGGCGACGAATCCAGCCACGCAGGAATTCCACCTGCGACTTTTCCCAACGGAAGTGCAGTTGCGCTACGCCGCCGGGTGCCAGGATGCGGTAGGCCGTATAGAACACCAGCCAGGCCAGCGAGATTTGCAACAGTGCGGCGCCCAGATTGACGTTCTGTTCCCGCGCGTCAATCTGCAACGCCAGCGCACACGACGCCAGCGCAAGTGACAGCGGCATGGCCAGCAAGATGTTGATGAAAATCGCCAGCGGCGTTTGCCACTGCCGATCGCGCTTGAAGTGCCCGATGTCTCCGTGAAGCCGGTTGAGCTTGTCGTACAGCGCCTTGCGCTTCCACATCAGTGCGCCGATCACCAGCAGCAGAGGCAGGAAAATCAAAGGGCGCTGGGTCAGGCCGTCGGCCAGTTCGCTGAGGCTGGACGTCCAGGGCAGGGTCGTGACCTGTTTCATCAACCGCGGCTGAACACGCTCGAACCATTCCAGATCCAGCGGTTTGTTGCTCGGGATCCAGAACATCTGCTCGTCGAGGGTCTGACGCAGGCTGAGCGCCGTGCTGACCAGTTGCTTCTGGTTCAGCTGCAGGGTGATGGATTCGTTGAGCAGCGCGCTCAGTTCGCGATTCAGGCGTTCCAGCAGGTCGGTTCGGGTGGTCGCCAGATCCAGCAGGGTCTTGCGCAGCGCGGGCGTGACATCTTCCGGCTTCTGCGTTGCGAGCAGCGTGTCGACATAGTTGCCCGGGTTGCTCATCTCTTCGCGCTGCTGATTGACCTCGAACTGGTACAGGCGGATGTCAGCGATTTCATCGGCCAGGCCGCTGTCGAGTTTGAGCTTCGGCAGGGACTGCTTCTGTTTGTAGAGAATCTTGGAGAGCAGCAGGCTGCCGCTCAACACGTTGATCTGCTCGTCCAGCGCCTGATCGGTCTGGGTGATGGCATCCAGCTGGGTCTTGGTCTTGAGGTTCTGTTGAGTCAGCTCGTTGAGGCGGTCGGTGCCGCGCAACAGGTAGTCGGAGAGTTTGAGGTTCGCCGCACTTTCAGTCGCCAACAGGCTGCTTCCGCCGGCTTTCTGCGCTTCGATCGACAGCTGCGTCACGGTTTCCTGGGACTGCGCGCGGCGTTTGTCGTTGATCAGGGTCTGCAGGTCCTGAATTTCCTGATCCTGACGGGCGACCTTTTCGGTGAGCAAGTCGCGTTGACTGCCACCCAGATCCTGCAACTGGCTATTACCCGCCAGTTCCTGACGACGCAGCGCGATCAGGGCGTTGATCGAGGCCAGTTCAGCGTTCAGCTGATTGCGTTGGTCGGCATTGATTGTCTTGCCGGCGTCCTTGCCGCTCTTGAGGATGCCGTTGATGGTCTGGATGCGCGTCTGGCTGCTGCTGATTTCCGCTTGCGCACGCTCGGGGCGGGTCTGAGCGGTGATCGTCATGCTGTTGGCATCGTTCAGGGCTTTCTGCAGGTCAGCCTGTTGAGCGCTGCGGTCGCTGAGCATCTGTTCAAGCTGCGGAACGCTCATATTGGCGTAACGCTGGGCGACAGGCATCTGACGAATGCCTTTGAGGCGTGTCAGCTCTTTCTGGTTCTCGGTGGTCTGCCTGGGCGCGTCGGCCAGCTGCTTTTTCAGGTCATCGAGCTTCTTCTGGTTTTCCTTCTGGCTGGCGAGGAAAGCGAGCGTCTGCTCCAGCACTTGCTGCATTGCCTTTTGATCGTCAGGCGACAGTTTGCGGTCGGCGATCTTGTCCAGGCTCTGCTGAACGGCTTCGCTGGAAGGTGGAGGCGTATCGGCGGCAAGCGCCGGCAGTGACGACAGGCATAGCCCAAGCAGGGCCGAGGCAAAAAAAGTACGCAGCGTGAACATAGACACCGGGTCGAACGATCAGGAAAGGAGAGCAGTTTAGAGGAAGAGCCCGGGACCCGGGCGGCTTCCTTCGGGGAATCTGACGCCCACTTTGAGGATCTTGTTCCCGTCCATAACGGCAACTGTCCAAATAGTTCCGTTCCATTCGACCTGATCGCCAACAATTGGCGCGCCGCGATTCTTCTGAATGATGAACTGGCTGAGCGGCATATTCGAATCCAGGCCGTCGAGCTTCAAACCGTACAATGCCGCGACAGCCCCGAGCTGAGCGTCTCCCTCGAGCACGAAGTCGCCGAAGAAGCGCAAATCCAGACCCCGTTGCGGTGCCTGGCTGAACAGCTTTCCGAGCGCTGGAAGGTTGTGTTCATGGCCAATCACGCAGAGCAGGTCACCCGTCTCCAGAACCGTACTACCCGACGGATGGAGCAGTTGCTGACCCCGAAAAAGGGCCGCGATGCGGGTGCCTTCCGGCATTTTCAGCTCGCGAAGGGCGGCGCCGATGCACCACTTTTCCGCGCCAAGGCGGTAAACGAACAACTCCCACTCGCTGGTGACGTGAACCTCAAGCGCTGCTCGGGAGATTGGGGCAGGATCCGGCGGAACCGTCACCTTCAGCCATTTGGCGACCCATGGCAGGCTCGTGCCCTGAACCAACAGCGAGACGAGCACGATAAAGAACGCCAGGTTGAAGTACAGCTGAGCGTGGGGCAGGCCCGCCATCAGCGGGAACACCGCCAGAATGATCGGCACCGCGCCGCGCAGGCCGACCCAGGCGATGAACGCCTTTTCGCGGCCGTGGAACACCCGGAACGGCAGCAGGCCCGCGAGCACCGACAGCGGACGCGCCACCAGAATCATCCACAGCGCCAGACCCAGGGCGGGCAGGGCGATGGGCAGCAGGTCATGGGGCGTGACCAGCAGGCCCAGCACCAGGAACATGCCGATCTGCGCCAGCCATGCCATGCCGTCGAGCATGTGGAGGATGCCGTGACGGCTGCGGATCGGCTTGTTGCCGAGCACCAGCCCGCACAGATAAACGGCCAGGAAACCGCTGCCGTGGATGGCATTGGTCAGCGCAAACACCGCCAGGCCGCCTGCGACCACGAGGATCGGATAGAGGCCGTTGGCCAGATTGATCCGGTTGACCAGTTGCAGCATCAACCAGCCGCCACCCAGACCTATGATCCCGCCGATGCCGAATTCCTGAATCAGGTGCCCCAGCAGGCTCCAGTGCAGGCCGGTCTGGCCGCTTGCAAGCATGTCGATCAGGGTGACGGTGAGGAACACCGCCATCGGGTCATTGCTGCCGGATTCGATTTCAAGGCTGGCCGTGACCCGTTCGTTCAGGCCTTTACCGCCGAGCAACGAGAAGACCGCTGCAGCGTCCGTGGAGCCAACAATGGCGCCAATCAACAGGCCTTGAATGATGTTCAGGTCGAACAGCCAGGCCGCGACCATGCCGGTCAACCCGGTGGTGATCAGCACGCCGACCGTGGCCAGCGACAGGGCAGGCCAGAGCGCCACGCGAAAGCTTGCCACCCGCGTTCGCAGGCCGCCGTCGAGCAGGATCACAGCGAGTGCGAGGTTGCCGACCAGATAAGCCGTAGGGTAGTTGTCGAAGATGATGCCGCCGCCGTCCACGCCCGCGACCATGCCGACCGCCAGGATGATCACCAGAATCGGGATGCCCAGGCGCGAGGATAGCGAGCTGACCAGAATACTTGCACCCACCAGCAACGCGCCGATCAGGAACAGGCTGTTGATGGTCGTGGCATCCAAGGGCGGTACTCCAGACGAAAGCAAAAATGGAAAGCACGGGCGGACTGACCATGCAGTCGGCGTGCCAAGGGATTTAACCTGTTGAATTGGCAGGCTGTCAAAGCTTTGCCAATTAATACGGCCCTCGCCGACGCGACGAATAATCCCCCTCGCCATAAATAGTTACCGCCTCCGGCCTTTTCAAACTGGTTACGTGCATGACTTTCCTACAACACAAGGACAGGAAGTCATGCAGTCAGCCACGCTCGGAATGACCACCGTCAGCGCGCCCCACGCGCTATTTACCGGCGAAACCCTCAAACGACGCGCAGCCACGCTCATGGGTACATACCCGGATCTTTACGCCATGGCCTTTCAGGCTGCCCGTGCGATTGTCATCAAGCACACGGGCAAGCCCTTGGACCCGGCGAAGGTGTTTTGGCATCGCTTTAACCGGGCGAACAACAGTGGCGCGACTTTCACCGGCTGGGAGCACCTCGGGCCCCCGTCCGAATCCATGACGCTTATCGAACTGGTCATGCATCGCTTCAGCGCCAGTGACACCGTGTCCGCCGATGAGTTGAACACCTACAGCGGCTTTTACACGGTGGGTGCCGATCAACAGTTTTATAACGAAAACAACGAAGTCCCGATGTTGCCCAGCGACGTCTTGCAGGATTTCTGGACGCTGGATTTCGCCGCTGATTGCAAGCAAAAGGTCGAGGCGTTCTGGCGTGCACATGAGCAGGACTTCTGCACGTTCGCCAAGATCAACCTGCTGTCGTCGGCAGGCCTGGCGTTGAGCAAAAAGCGGTTGTCGATGGGCGATTTTCAAACCGTGCTGATGGCTGTCACCGGTGCCACCGACCCGCGCGTGACTTGGGACATGCTGCAAGAGAACCCGGGCTTTTCGGCGGGTGTGACGATGCAGGTGTTTCAGCTCGCAGGGCATGAAGCCAGGGACATGCTGCTCATCAAGGACGGGCAGGGCCGGCAGATCGTAGTCAAGCCTGACGCGCAACCGCTGTTCCATTGTTTTGCCGATGAGCAAGCGCTGTATCAATGGGTGCAATCGCAACTGGGCGAGCCGGAAACCAAGGCGGCGTTGCTGGCGCATTTTGCGCGAGGGCCCGAGCAGCTGGCATTTGCAGACGCCAGACTGACAGCGCGCGCTGCTCAGCCATGGTCGGCCGAGCAGACGCTCATCGGCGATTCCCCGGCCGCGAGCCCGCAGTCTGTTTTCGAGCGCCTGCGTGACACTGCACAGCATGAAATGAACGAGGACCTCAACGCCCAATTGACCAGCAATGCCAGTCTGCGCAAACAGATGTGGATCGGCTATCTAGGCGCGTTCATTCGTGTGGCAGGCGGTGTGGCGCCGCTGGCGTGGCCGGTTGCGCTGACCCTGGTGGGCGCCGGCATCGCCAGTGTCGGTTTGAACATCGACCAGGCCATCCATGGGCGTACCAAGACGCTGCGCAAGGCGGGTGTGACCGGCGCGATCATCAACGCGGTGTACCTGTTTCTCAACCTGCCGCTGTTGGTCAGCATCGGTCGTGCGGCTGAGGCTGCGTCGTTTCCTGAGCGTGCATCCGGAACGGACACTGAGTCACTGGCGGGCCTTGAGGGCAATGAGGTACTCGACGACATCCCCGCAGACGCAGGGACCGGCAAGGCTCGTGGCGTACATGTGTTGGAAAACGGCGAAACCTGGATCACCCTCGGTGACCTGCCCTATCGGGTGCGCTATCTGAACGACCTCAAGACCTGGGCCATCGTCGATCCGCACAATCCGTTCGCGTTCAGCGGCGCTCGACCGGTACGGCTCAATGCGCTGGATCAGTGGGAATTGCTTGAACCGCCAAAACTGGTGGGCGGGAAACCACCGGTGGAGACGCCAGGCGAAGCGCCCAAGGCGTCCGGTTCCCAGGCAGGGAAGCCTTACGCCACGACCTCGTCGCCCTTCTGGGACACCCACATGCAATTCAACCTGGATGAAGAGCGTCGCCTTTCGGCGTTGGGTAATCAGCGTCAGGCATCGGCAGTCAATGTGTACGAACTGGACTCCGACGAGGAAGTGGTTTCCGACTCAGAGGGTGAAGACGTGGTTATCGACGCCTGGAATGAAAAGCACCGGGTGTTCAAAACCACAGACAATGCTTACTTCGGGGGTGCGATCACTCGCTACACCGAGGACGACGATGCCTACAACGTTTTCTTGCGCACCGGAGAGCAGCGGGGCGCTGATCAAATCGAGGCGATCGAGCGTTTGGTCGAGGACATCTCCGAGGTGGAGCCTAACAACGACGTCGCGCTGTATCGAGGCGGCAGTGGTGAGCGCGGCACATCGGGAAAAGTGTTTCGTGAGGGCACGCTTAAAGCGGGCGATGTTCTGGTCAACACCGACATCACGTCGTTCAGTGAAAACCCTTACATCGCCCGGGTGTTCGCCAGTAGCCAGGGCGGCGCCTCATCGGCAAGCCACGAAGGCGCGATCACCTTCGATGACACCTCGGTGGTCTTTGAATTACCGGCGGGCGAATACCTGAACGCAACCCCCATCAGCCCGTTCTCTGCCAGTCCGAATGAAGTCGAATCCGTGTTCCTGCCAGGCCGCTACTTCCAGATTCAACGCATCGAAGAAGTGGCGGGCAGCAACTATCGATTCATGAATGTTCAACTCAGACAGATCCCGGTCGAGCAGGTGTCGGGCCCCGCGTATGACTTGCGCACCGGCGAGGTGTTCAGCCGAGACCAGTACGCCGCCAGACTGGGCGAAGACGCGAAGGCGCTGGTGGACGCTTTTTTCCCTCCGAAACCCTGATGCGCTGAGTCAGAACCAATCGTTCTGCATCGACAGGCACACGTCATCACGGGCTTGCAAAATGGCCAGCTCGTGGTGACAGGACGGTACTTCCCATGTCAGAAAATACCGCGCCGCCTGTAGTTTGCCGTTGTAGAAATCGGCGTCCGCCGTGTTGCCGGTATTTAATCCTTCCTGCGCGCGGATGGCTTGTTCCAGCCAGCGCCAGCCGATGACGGTGTGGCCAAACGCTTTGAGGTACAGCGCGGAGTTCGCCAGGGTTGCAGTGACTTTGCCTTGAGCGAGATCGGTCAGCAATTCCAGGGTGACCGACTGCAGGCGAGCAACGAGTTGCTCCAGCGGCTGGCGCAGGATGGACAGCGATTCATGCGCCTGTGCTCGCTCACAAGTGTCGGCAATCAACCTGAGCAACTGTTTGAGGCCCGCGCCGCCGTTTTGCGCCAGTTTGCGGCCCAGCAGATCCAGTGACTGAATGCCGTGGGTGCCTTCATGAATCGGATTGAGGCGGTTGTCACGGTAGTACTGCTCGACCGGGTATTCACGCGTGTAGCCGTGACCACCCAGAATCTGGATCGCCAGCTCGTTGGCCTTGAGGCAGAACTCCGAGGGCCAGGATTTGACGATGGGCGTCAGCAGGTCGAGCAGCTCATGGGCGAGCTTGCGCTGCTCCTCGGTTTCGCCTGTCTGCGTGTCGTCGAACAGGCGGGCCGCGTAAAGTCCCAGGTCGAACGAGCCTTCCACGTACGCTTTCTGGGTCAGCAGCATGCGCTTGACGTCAGCGTGCTGAATGATCGAGACCGGCGCGCTTTCCGGGTTCTTGCTGTCTGGCAGACGACCCTGCGGGCGCTCGCGGGCGTACTCCAGTGAATACAGATAACCGGCGTAACCCAGCATGACGGCGCCCATGCCCACGCCAATCCGCGCTTCGTTCATCATCTGGAACATGTAGCTCAACCCGTGGTGCGGCTTACCCACCAGATAGGCTACGCACTGGCCTTTGTCGCCAAAATTCAAGGCCGTGGACGTCGTTCCGCGCCAGCCCATCTTGTGAAACAGCCCGGCCAGCAGCACATCGTTGCGTGCGCCGAGACTGCCGTCGTCATTGACCAGGAATTTCGGCACGATGAACAGCGAAATGCCCTTCACGCCCGGCGGTGCGTCAGGCAGTTTGGCCAGCACCAGGTGGACGATGTTTTCCGACAGCGGATGGTCGCCGCCAGAGATAAAGATCTTGTTGCCGCGCAGCCGGTAAGTGCCGTCTTCGGCGGGCTCGGCACGGGTACGAATGTCCGACAGTGACGAGCCTGCGTGCGGCTCGGTCAACGCCATGGTGCCGAAGAAGCGGCCCTCGATCATCGGTTGCAGGAAACGCTGTTTCTGCTCGTCGCTGCCGAAGTTTTCGATGAGGTTCGCCGCGCCCATGGTCAGAAACGGGTAGGACGTCGACGCCGCGTTGGCTGACTGGAAATGCGCAAAACACGCTTGAGACAGCAGCGTCGGTAATTGCATGCCGCCCGCTTCAAAGCTGCGCGCCGCGTTCAGAAAGCCGGCCTCCAGAAACGCGTCCACAGCCGGCTTGACCTCAGGAATCAACACGGCCTCACCGTTCTCATAACGGGGTTCGTTCTCGTCATTCTTGCGGTTGTGCGGCGCGAAGAACTTCTCGGCGATGGTCCGGGCGGTGGTGATCGCTGCGTCGAACGTCTCGCGGCTGTGCTCGGCAAAACGCTCACGTTGCGTCAGCGCTTCGGCATCCAGCACTTCATACAGCTCGAAAGCCAGATTGCGGGAACTGAGCAGCGTCTCGGACATGGCGGCGTACCTTTTGTTGGAGTGCCATGAGTCTAGGTGTGCAGGGGAGGGGTGAACAGCAAGATTGATCTGGGTGATAGAGGGGTAGAACGCGGATCGAATTCAGGCGTGATGAGCACCGCAAAACTGTAGGAGCGCGCTTGCCCGCGATTGCGATCAACAGGCACCGATGGGGTGTCTGCATTGACGCATCGCGGACAAGCGCTCCTCCATGAAGATTGCGTTTCGCCAGCTCCATGAAGCTGGCGCCCCGGAATTACCCGATGGTCATCAAGCTCGCGTTGCCCCCTGCTGCAGCGGTGTTGACGCTCAATGCACGTTCAATGACCAGACGCTCCAGCGCGATGCCCGTTTCGCCTTTTGACAGGCCGTGAACGCCCACGATGGCGCCGCTGCGCAGGGCAACCTGCTCGCAGATGGCGCGCAACTGATCGGAGTCGCCGTGGTGCAGGACGGCGTCGATGACGACGTCGTCTTTGCTCCAGTCGCTCACCAGCTTGATGCGTGCCTGAACGTCTTTTGGCAGGCGTTTGTACAGTGGCTTGCTCAGCTCGTTGTCCGGCACGATGGCCGTGCTGCCGACAGCCATCACGGCAGCCAGTTGGGTCAACAGGTCGGCTTCGTCGTCCGCCAGACACAGCACATGCTCACGCGGCAGGATGCTGTAGCTGTTGCGCTCGCCGGTCGGGCCCGCCAGCAGGCGGGTAACGCCGCTTTGCGATTGCTCGGCGAACTGCGCGCACAGAGTGTCGAGTTCCGTCAGCTGTTGGCTGGCAGCCCAGGCCTTCAGCGCGGTCAGCGGCTTGAGCAGGCTGTCACGCATGCGTGTGTCCGGCGCAGCCTCGGCATCGCGGTTGGCGAACGACTTCTGCACGGCATCGACCGGACGGGTCGACAACAGGCGGTAAAGGTACAGCGGGCCACCGGCTTTCGGGCCTGTGCCCGACAGGCCTTCGCCACCAAACGGCTGCACACCCACCACGGCACCCACGATGTTGCGGTTGACGTACATGTTGCCCGCGTTGACCGAGTCGATCACCTTGGCGATGGTTTCGTCGATGCGGGTATGCACGCCCAGTGTCAGGCCGTAACCCGAAGCGTTGATCTGTGCGATCAGTTGATCCAGCTCTTTGCGCTTGTAGCGCACGACGTGCAGGACCGGACCGAAGATTTCACGTTGCAGTTCGTCGAAGCTTTCCAGCTCGATCAAGGTCGGCATCACGTAGGTGCCACGCTTGATCTCGTCGCTGTCGGCGATGGCGACCTGATACACGTTGCGGCCTTTGTCACGCATGGCCTGGATGTGTTTCTCGATGCCAGCCTTGGCTTCGGCGTCGATGACCGGACCAATGTCGACCGACAGGCGTTCAGGGTTGCCCAGGCGGTTTTCGGCCATGGCACCTTTGAGCATTTCGATGACGCGGTCGGCGGAATCTTCCTGCAGGCAGAGCACGCGCAGCGCCGAGCAACGCTGACCGGCGCTGTCGAAGGCGGAAGACACCACATCGATGACCACCTGCTCGGTCAGAGCAGAGGAGTCGACGATCATTGCGTTCTGGCCGCCGGTTTCGGCGATCAGTGGAATCGGACGGCCCTGGGCATCAAGGCGTCCGGCGATGTTGCGTTGCAGCAGACGAGCGACTTCGGTGGAACCGGTGAACATCACGCCTTTGACGCGCTCATCACCGACCAGCCGCGCGCCGACGGTTTCACCACGGCCTGGCAGCAGTTGCACCACGCCTTCCGGAATACCGGCTTCGAGCAGGATGCGCACGGCCTGTGCGGCCACCAGCGGCGTCTGCTCGGCGGGCTTGGCCAGCACGGGGTTACCGGCAGCCAGAGCGGCAGCGACCTGACCGCTGAAAATCGCCAGCGGGAAGTTCCACGGGCTGATGCACACCACGGGGCCCAGCGGACGGTGCGCGTCGTTGCTGAAGTCGTTGCGTGCCTGCACAGCGTAATAGCGCAGGAAGTCCACAGCCTCGCGCACTTCGGCGATCGCGTTGGCGTAGGTCTTGCCGGCTTCGCGGGCCAGCAGGCCCATCAGCGGCTGGATGTCGGCTTCCATCAGGTCGGCGGCGCGCTCAAGGATGGCAGCGCGTTCGGCCGGCGGTGTGGCTTGCCAGATCGGGCCTGCGCTCAGGGCGCTAAGCAAAGCATTGTCGACGTCTTCCAGGCTGGCTTCCTGAACATGGCCGACCACATCACGCAGGTCCGACGGGTTCAGGACAGGCGCTTCGGCGCCCGCGCTGACCGGGCTGCCCAGCATCGGGCCGGCTTTCCAGTCGTTGTGCGCAGTAGCAAGCAGCGCCGAGGACAGCGAGGCCAGGCGATGTTCGTTGGCCATGTCGATACCGGCCGAGTTGGCGCGCTCACGGCCATACAGATCACGCGGCAGCGGAATGCGCGGATGTGGCAGACCGAACCCCCCTTCCTGCGTGGCCATGCGTTCGATGCTGGAGACCGGATCGGCCACCAGCTCCTGAATCGAGATCGACTGGTCGGCAATGCGGTTGACGAACGAAGTGTTGGCGCCGTTTTCCAGCAGACGACGGACCAGATAAGCCAACAGGGTTTCGTGAGTGCCTACCGGGGCGTAGACACGGCACGGCCGGTTCAGCTTGCCATCGGCGACCTTGCCGACAACCTGCTCGTACAGCGGTTCGCCCATGCCGTGGAGGCACTGGAACTCGTACTGACCGGGGTAATAGTTCTGACCGGCAATGTGGTAGATCGCCGACAGGGTATGAGCGTTGTGAGTCGCGAACTGCGGGTAGATGACTTCCGGTACCGACAGCAGTTTGCGAGCGCACGCAATGTAGGACACGTCGGTGTACACCTTGCGGGTGTAGACCGGATAGCCTTCCAGGCCTTCGACCTGGGCGCGTTTGATTTCGCTGTCCCAGTAAGCGCCTTTCACCAGACGGATCATCAGGCGATGGCGGCTGCGGCGGGCCAGATCGATGACGTAGTCGATCACATACGGGCAGCGTTTCTGGTACGCCTGAATCACGAAGCCGATACCGTTCCAGCCAGTCAGCTGCGGTTCGAAGCAAAGGCGTTCGAGCAGGTCCAGCGACAGCTCCAGACGGTCGGCTTCCTCGGCGTCGATGTTCAGGCCGATGTCGTACTGCTTGGCGAGAAGAGTCAGGGACAGCAGGCGCGGGTAGAGCTCTTCCATCACACGCTCGTACTGCGCGCGGCTGTAACGCGGATGCAGCGCCGACAGCTTGATGGAGATCCCCGGACCTTCGTAAATGCCGCGGCCGTGCGACGCCTTGCCGATCGAATGGATCGCCTGCTCGTACGACGCGAGGTACTTCTGCGCGTCGTGTTCGGTCAGCGCCGCTTCACCGAGCATGTCGTAGGAATAACGGAAGCCTTTCGCTTCGAACTTGCTGGCATTGGCCAGCGCTTCGCCGATGGTTTCGCCGGTCACGAACTGCTCGCCCATCAGGCGCATGGCCATGTCGACGCCCTTGCGGATCATCGGCTCGCCGGACTTGCCGATGATGCGGCTCAGTGAGGACGTCAGCCCGGCTTCGTTGTGGGTGCTGACCAGTTTGCCGGTCAGCAATAGGCCCCACGTGGCGGCGTTGACGAACAGCGACGGGCTGTTGCCCAGGTGTGGATGCCAGTTGCCGGTGCTGATCTTGTCGCGAATCAGCGCGTCACGCGTGCCCTTGTCCGGAATACGCAGCAGCGCTTCGGCCAGACACATCAGGGCCACGCCTTCCTGCGACGACAGCGAGAACTCTTGCAGCAAGCCCTGCACAATGCCGGCCCGCCCGCCCGCGCTCTTCTGATTGCGTAGTTTTTCGGCAATCGAAGCGGCCAGTTTGTGCGTCGCGTCCGCCATCGGTGCTGGCAGGCGCGCCTGTTCCAGCAACATCGGCACGACTTCCGGCTCGGGGCGGCGATAGGCCGAGGTGATGGCGGCGCGCAGTACCGATTGCGGCAGGATGCTTTCGGCGAACTCAAGGAATGCCTGATGGGCGTTATCCACCGGCAGTTCGCCTTGATCGTCAGCGTCCTTACTGCCCTGGCCGTTGAGTTCGCTAAGGGTTGCACCACCCTCGAGTTTTTCGAGGTAATTGAAAATCGCCTGCTTGATGAGCCAGTGCGGGGTCCGGTCAATGGACTGCGCAGCAGCTTTCAATCGCTCGCGGGTCGGGTCGTCGAGTTTGACACCCAGGGTGGTGGTCGCCATGTCTTGTCCTCATAAGAGCCACGATGTGTGTGGCTATAGCTGCCGCCAAGAGTAGCTGTGCCAAAGTTAGGGTGCAACCGGGTGCAACCGGTTTTTTCCAGATATTTCCGAGCTGCCGTCTGAGCGCCCAGGGAGGCCGGTAATTTGTCGCACAGCCTTGGTGCCTGCGGCCTGCAAGATGCCTCGTAGCGCGCGAAAAAAGAGCAGGTATTCCAGTTGGTTACAATTTATGCGGGGAAAGTTGAAACTAATTCTCATCTGTGGGTTGCGCCTCGCTTGCGATGTTGACTAGCATGCGCGCCCTTGGTGCAACCCGTTGCTCCTGCCATAAAAACAACGCACGGACACACAATGAGCGTCAGCAATCCAACTTTGATCACGTTTGTGATCTACATCGCGGCAATGGTCCTCATCGGACTCATGGCCTATCGCTCCACCAACAACCTGTCGGATTACATTCTGGGCGGGCGCAGCCTCGGCAGCGTCGTGACTGCGCTGTCAGCGGGTGCTTCCGACATGAGCGGCTGGCTGCTCATGGGCTTGCCAGGCGCCATCTACCTGTCGGGCCTGTCGGAAAGCTGGATCGCCATCGGGTTGATCGTCGGCGCTTATCTGAACTGGCTGTTCGTCGCCGGTCGTTTGCGCGTCCAGACCGAGCACAACGGCGACGCATTGACCCTGCCGGACTACTTCGCCAGCCGGTTCGAAGACACCAGCGGCCTGCTGCGGGTGATTTCGGCCATCGTGATCCTGGTGTTCTTCACCATCTACTGCGCCTCGGGCATCGTTGCCGGTGCGCGTCTGTTCGAAAGCACCTTTGGGATGTCCTACGAAACGGCATTGTGGGCGGGCGCTGCTGCTACTATTGCCTACACCTTCATCGGTGGCTTCCTCGCCGTGAGCTGGACCGATACGGTACAGGCCACGCTGATGATCTTCGCGCTGATTCTCACGCCGATCATCGTGCTGCTGGCCACCGGTGGCGTCGACACCACGTTCCTGGCCATCGAGGCGAAAGATCCGACCAGCTTCGACATGCTCAAGAACACCACCTTCATCGGTGTGATTTCCTTGATGGGCTGGGGGCTGGGTTACTTCGGCCAACCGCATATCCTGGCGCGCTTCATGGCGGCTGATTCGGTCAAGTCGATCGCCAAGGCCCGCCGTATCTCCATGACCTGGATGATCCTGTGCCTGGGTGGCACGGTCGCCGTGGGCTTCTTCGGCATCGCCTACTTCTCGGCACATCCTGACGTTGCCGGTCCCGTGACCGAAAACCATGAGCGTGTGTTCATCGAACTGGCCAAGATCCTGTTCAATCCCTGGATCGCCGGCGTGCTGCTGTCGGCAATTCTGGCGGCGGTCATGAGCACCTTGAGCTGCCAGTTGCTGGTGTGCTCAAGCGCGCTGACCGAAGACTTCTACAAAGCCTTCCTGCGCAAGCAGGCTTCGCAGCGTGAACTGGTGTGGGTCGGCCGTGCGATGGTGCTGCTGGTGGCGTTGATCGCCATTGCCCTGGCCGCCAACCCCGAAAACCGGGTGCTGGGGCTGGTCAGCTACGCGTGGGCAGGCTTCGGTGCTGCATTCGGTCCGGTCGTGCTCATCTCGGTGATCTGGAAGGGCATGACCCGCAATGGCGCGTTGGCCGGCATTCTGGTGGGCGCTGTGACGGTCGTGGTCTGGAAGCATTTCGAACTGCTGGGTCTGTACGAAATCATTCCGGGCTTCATCTTCGCCAGCCTCGCCATTGTGGTGTTCAGCGTGCTGGGCAAAGGCCCTACCGCTGGCATGCAGGCGCGATTCGACGCGGCTGAAAAAGAGTACCGCGAGGCGTAAACCGTCTGGCCTCATAAAAAGCCCGCGTTTCATGAGAAGCGCGGGCTTTTTTCGTTGGCGCAGACGCTCGATCAAGACTTGTTGTGGTCGACATCCAGATTGAAGAACATCGCCTTGCCGCCTTCGCTGGTGTACCCGGTGTTGTCCTGGGTATAGACCCCGGCCTTGAAGTACAGCTGTTGCTTGCTCCAGGTGGCACTGATGCGGTCGTTCCACACCATGTTCTTTGCCTTCACACTGAGCAGCCCGGCCTTGTTGAGGTGGATGACGTAATTGAAGGTTTCGTTGAGATGGATGCCTTCGGCGATGGTGAAGATACGTGCCTTCTTGTCGTCGGGATGGAATCGCACCTTGGCGACGATGATCCCGTCCTTGGTTGCATCCTGGTATTGATATTCGAGCTTGAGCAGCGGCTGAGTGCTCTCGTAGACATGGATCTGGCCGATCACGATTCGCCCGGAAGACGGGACCTGAAGCACCTTGAGCTTGGCGTTCAGAAAGTTGTCGGCTTCGGTGTAGGTCCAGTTGTGAAGCGTGCCGTTGGACCAGGTTTCACGCAACTCGGTGCGGGGGTAGATCGCGTTGGCAGTCTTTGCGCCGGTCACTGGCGCCCAGAAGCTGATATTCGATGACCCGGACTTGAAGTATTTGTCGTCATAACCCTGAAGCAATTGTTTCGTTTCGATGGTGGCGGGTGGCGAGCCCACTGGAATACTCAAATTCCAGGTTCCCAAATCAATCATTGTGTCTTTCGTCCGATATGTCTCATTGCCAGCAAACGTGTCTGGCGCAAGGGTTTGAGGGGTGCTCCTTATACGTTTCACCTCGCCGTTTGTTAACGTGAATCCGTCGAGCGGTTGACGTCAAATTGCCGCTATTTTTGATGCGCGGCAGGGTGGGAGGACCGCTCAGGGCGATGACCGTTAGTCGGATTGGATCCTGATTTAGGATGGCAAAACGGTGGCCTGCCTTCTTTTTTTTCCATTCGGGTCTAGAGTAATCGCCAACCGGATCATGGGCGGAGCCCCTTCACAAGGCAGTAGAAGTGAATGAGTAGCAGCATGGAATGCGCGCAATCCCAACCACCCAATGGCAAGTCAGTCTTGTTGGTGGTCGACGACTACCCGGAAAATCTGGTCACGATGCGTGCCGTCCTGCAGCGCCAGGACTGGGAAATCGTCACCGCCAGTTCAGGCATGGAGGCGTTGGGCCTGCTTCTTGATGTGGACGTCGACCTCGTCCTGCTTGATGTGCAGATGCCCGAAATGGACGGCTTTGAAGTCGCCCGCCTGATGCGTGGCAGTCAGCGAACCCGCCTGACGCCGATCATCTTTCTGACCGCCAACGAACAATCGCGCGACGCTGTGCATAAAGGCTATGCCAGCGGCGCCGTGGACTACCTGTTCAAACCGTTCGATCCCAATATCCTCAAGCCCAAGGTTCAGGCCCTGCTGGAACATCAGCACAACCGGCGTGCCTTGCAGAAACTCAGCCGCGAGCTGGAGTCGGCACGGGCGTTCAACGCGTCGGTATTGGCCAACGTGGCTGAAGGCATTCTGGTGGTCAACGAAGACGGCATCATCAGCTTTGCCAATCCGGCGATCTGCCGATTGCTGGGCATGACAGACGGCGAGCTGCGTGGTACCGGGTTGTGCTGTTATCTGCAGGAGCCGGTGGTCACTGCCTGGACCGATTCGGGGTTCTATCACCACTACCGGCGCGCCGACACCTACCGGGTCCACGATGCCGTCATGCGCACGCCCGAGGGGCGCCAGCTGCCGGTGGCCTTGTCTTGCGCGCCCTTGCCGGAAGAACAGAAAGCGATGGTGTTGAGCGTGCTCGACATGTCGGTGGTACGCGACCTCTACAGTCAGCTTGAACTACAGGCCGTGACCGATTCGCTGACCGGGCTGCTCAATCGTCGTGGCTTCTACCAGACCGTCGAAGGCATGTTGTCGCGCAACGAGCATGCCGGTAAATACCTCGTGGTCCTGTACCTCGATCTGGACGGCTTCAAGCACGTGAACGACTCGCTGGGCCACGATGCCGGTGATCAGGTGCTGGTCTGGGTTGCCGAGCAATTGAAGGAATGCCTGCGGCCTTATGACGTGCTGGCGCGAATGGGCGGCGACGAATTCGTGGTCGTGATCGACGGACTCGACTTTCCCGAACATGCCGCCAAAGTCGCGGAAAAACTGATTGATCGCGTGTCTGCCCGGCGTGTTGTCGACGGAATCGAGGCGACATTGGGTGCCAGCATCGGTATCGCGGTGTATCCGGACTGCGGCACCAACCTGGACGGTTTGCTGCGTGCGGCGGACATCGCCATGTATGAGGCCAAGCGCGCCGGTCGCCATCAGTACCGTTTCTACGATCAGTATATGAATGGTCGTGCCCGTTCCCGCTTGATGCTCGAAGAAAGCGTGCGCACGGCGATCGAGGGCAAGGATTTCTCTATCGTCTACCAGCCGCAGATCAACGTGATCACGGGGCGAACCCGTGGTTTCGAGGCGTTGTTGCGCTGGAATCACCCGGACGCCGGCGATGTGCCTTCGAGCCTGTTCATTCCGTTGCTGGAGGAAACCCGGCTGATCAACAAGCTGGGAGGCTGGATCTTCGAGCAGGGCGCAGCGCAGCTGCAACGGTGGGACGGGATCTTTCCGGCGGATCTGGTGATGAGTGTCAGCGTCAGCCCGGCGCAATTCAGCATGCCCAATCTGGCGGCCGAGTTGCAGCGCGCGATGCACATCCACGGCCTGCAACCGCGCCAGCTGGAAGTTGAAATCACCGAGCCTTCGCTGGTCCACAATCTGGTGCACAGTCGCAAGCAACTGCAAAGCCTGCACGACATTGGTGTGCGCGTGTCGCTGGATGACTTCGGTGCAGGCGACAGCTCGCTGGCCCATCTGCGAAACCTCGACCTGGATACGCTGAAGATCGACCGGCACTTCATCAGCGGCATGATGAGTTCGCCGCGTGATCTTGCCGTGGCGCGCACGGTCATGGACCTGTGCCGGATGCTGAACATCGACGTCATCGCCGAGGGTGTGGAAACGCTGGAGCAATATCAATGGCTGGTGGCCAACGGCTGCGAGATCATTCAGGGATTCCTGCTGGCGCATCCGATGACGCCGGATGAGGCCTTGCGTTTTGTCGAGCCGATTGTTCTGCCGACGACCCATCCGCTGCTTGAACAGCGCTGACGCGGTAGACTGACGCCCTTTCACTCCTTCGATCCGAACATGACCCTCACCGCGACAACGCCGCTCAAATACCTGCAGGCCTATCCGGCCTCCTTGCAGGATCAGGTCCGGCAACTGATTGCTCAGGACAAACTGGGCGCCTATCTGGAGCAACGCTATCCGGGACGTCATGACGTGCAGAGCGACAAGGCGCTGTACGCGTATGCGCTCTCGCTCAAGCAGGAATACCTGCGCAATGCGCCCGGCATCGACAAAGTGCTCTTCGACAACCGCCTTGATCTGACGCATCGCGCACTGGGCCTGCACACCACGGTGTCGCGTGTGCAGGGTGGCAAGCTCAAGGCGAAGAAGGAGATCCGCGTCGCGTCGTTATTCAAGGACGCAGCCCCCGAGTTCCTCAAGATGATCGTGGTTCACGAACTCGCGCACTTCAAAGAGACCGAGCACAACAAGGCGTTCTACCAGTTGTGCGAGCACATGCAGCCGGGTTACCACCAGTTGGAATTCGATCTGCGCATTTACCTGACATGGCGCGACATGCAGCAGGGTTAGCGACCCCCTTTCTCTTCGACAAGGACATGACGATGGACGTCAGCAAGACCAAGAGCAGCTTCTACCGCCGGCTTTACGTGGCGTACCTGATCGACACTGAAATGGCCAGTAGCGTGCCAGCGTTGACCGAGGTCACGGGCATGCCGCGCCGCACCGCGCAGGACACCATCGCGGCGTTGGCCGATCTGGACATCGTCTGTGAGTTCGAGCAACTGGACGGCGGGCGTAACCACGCAGGCGGCTACCGGATTCGCGACTGGGGCGCGATCGACAGGCAATGGATTGTGCAGAACCTGCGGCAGGTCAAAGCGGTGTTGGGGTATCCCTGAGGGGATGGCCAGAGATGAATACTGTGGGAGCGAACTCATTCGCGAGAAGTTTTTACATCCGATACATCTGTATCGACTCTACTCCCGTATCGCGAATGAATTCGCTCCCACAAGTCCGGCTCAAACTACCGGCTACGTGAGCATGAGGACTTAATCCAGATCCCGGCGCATGCCGAGGTGCGGGATGCCGTCTTCGACATACACATCGCCCACCGGATTAAAACCATAACGGCTGTAATAACCCTGCAAGTGCGCCTGCGCGGACAGATAAATCGGCTGGTCCGGCCAGTTGCGCTCCGCGTGTTCCAGCGCTTGCACCATCAATTCGTGGCCCATGCCCTTGTTGCGCATTGATGGAGCAGTCACCACGCGACCGATGGTCACGTCACCGTTCTGCTGGATCGGGTCCAGCAAGCGCAGATATGCCACCAGTTCGTTGTCTTGCCACGCCATCAAATGCCGGGTGTCACCCAGTAAATCCTGGCCGTCGACGTCCTGATACCAGCATTTCTGTTCCACCACGAACACCTGCGCGCGCAATTGCAAGATGGCGTACAACTGCTCTTTGCTCAGGGCGGTATGGTGTTTGCAAATCCAGTTGATCGACATGTCGCCAGCTCACGAAAAGAAGTCCATGGCGGATACTAAACGCATATTGCTGTCAGCCCAAAGTAACCGTGTGGTGACCCTTCACAGTTGGGTTGTGCATGCCATAGTTTTCTTGTACGACTTTTTTGAACGACCGCACAAACATCGTCCTCTTAAGAGTTGTGGAAAACGTAGAACAGGTCTTCAATGAAGGCCACTTGCTATCGCCGCACATTGCCTCATCCGGGCCATGCACGTTGCCCGTCGCTCGCACCAGGGACGTCACAGTCGCTTTATCGCAGCTGAAACAAATGCAGACTGGCCGTCTGCCTAAGGATCTTGAGCATGTCGCGTTTGCTTCGAGCCATGGGTCTGCTGGGGTTACTGCTGATCGCGCAGGACACCCTGGCTCAGAAACTGCGTCTGGCGGGGGACGCGTGGGCGCCTTATGCGGATGTCTCGCTGCTCAACGACGGTCTCTCCACCGACTTGATACGCACGGCCCTGGGCCGTGCCGGCTATACCACCGAATACGAGCAAGTGCCCTGGGCGCGGGCCATTCATGGTATCGGAGAGGGGCGATACGACATCTTGATCAATGCCTGGTACAGCGAAGACCGCACGCGCATCGGCCAGTTTTCCGGCGAATATATGGTCAATCGCTTGCGCTTTCTCAAGCGCAAGACCTCAACTGTTGACTACCAGAGCCTGACCCAGCTGCACCCATACTCAATCGCCGTGGTGCGCAGTTACGCCTATTCGCCCGCGTTCGACAGTGATGCCGAATTGAAAAAGGTGCTGGTCGCAAGCTTCTCGACCGCCGTGCGCATGTTGGCGGCGGGGCGAGTGGAATTGACCGTTGAAGACGAGTACGCCGCACGTTTCGCGCTCAGTCGCGAGCCTGATGAAGTGCGCGACAACGTCGAGTTCCTGCCTAAATCACTGAGTGAAAACAGCCTGCATATTCTGGTCAGCCTGAAGAACCCCGATCACGAAAAAATCGTCGCGGACTTCGACAAGGCCATTGCGGCCATGAAAGCCGACGGCACCTACGACAAGCTGTTCAAGCTGCACGGTCTGTAATTTCGCCTTCTTTCTCCGGCGCCTTGATCAGGTGCGCGGCGAGCGTGCGCAACGGCCCGAGCTGGCGACAGATCAGCGCCAACTGGGTCTGCACCAGACGCTGAGCCTCGTCGATCTCTTCCGGCATCTGCTCCAGATCCGCGGCCAGCGCCTCTTCTGCATCGCTGTGCACGGCCACGGGTTGCCGTGTTGCCAGGCCATGGGCGATCTCATCGATGCTCGACGCCAGCTGGGCGCCTGCACCCTCTATCAATTGCTCGCGGACATCACTCGGTAACTGGGTGTCCCGATGCGCGCCCAGGCCCGACAAATAGCTGAGCAGCGTGTGCGAGAGCACCAGAAAGCGGAAGCCCACATCAGCTTCCTTGCGGAAGTGCCCTGGCTCCATGAGCATGTTCGCCAGCGTGGTCGACAGGGCGGCATCGGCGTTGTGGGCGTTACGGCGGGCAAGCCGATAGGCCAGGTCGTCGCTCTTGCCTTGCGCATATTGCTGCATGATCTGACGCAGATAGATGCTGTTGCAGGACAGGGTGTTGGCCAACACTTTGTTCAGGCGACGGCCTTGCCAGTCAGGCAGGAACAGCAGCACGGCCAGGCCTGCGATCAGGCTGCCCAGCAAGGTGTCCATCAGGCGTGGCAGGAACAACCCGTAACCGTTTCCGACCTGATTGAAGCAGAACAGGATCATGACGGTGATCGCGGCCGTCGACAGCGTGTAACGCGTGGTGCGGTTGACGAAGAACACCACACCGGCCAGCACCGCGCACATCGATTGCAGGACAGGCGTGGTGATCAAGTCGAACAGAATCCAGCCGGCGGTCAGGCCGATGGCGGTGCCGATGATCCTCTGGCCGAGTTTACGTCGTGTGGCGCCGTAGCTCGGCTGACAGACGAAGACCGTGGTCAGGATGATCCAGTAGCCCTGCGACGGGTGAATCAGGTGAAGCATGATGTAGCCAATCACCAACGCCAGCGGCAGGCGCAGGGCGTGCCGGAACAACAATGACGTGGGCGTCAGTTGCAGGCGGATGCGGGTGACGACGTCTTTGAGAGTACGGGGAGAGCGGTCCAGCAGGCTGCTGTCGGTGGCGTCGGCGAGGGCGTCCGGGTTGCTGGCGTCGCTGAGCAGGCGGTCCAGCGTCGCCAGATTGTTCGCCAGTGCGCGCAGCGAGCGCAGCAAACCGCGCCAGGCGGGATTGCTCTGAATCCTCAAGTGTTCGAGGGAGGCGCGCAAGTCGTCCAGCGCATGGGCGAAGCTGTCGTCGTAGATGAACGGTTGGCGCAGCTGGATCGACACCGACAGGTCGCGGCAGGCGTTGCCCTGTTGGCGAAGCAGGCGCTGGCAGCGGAACAGGACGTCGCTGTGGAAGAACGCCTCGGCCAGCGAGTTGTAGGGGTAATGCGAAGAGCTGGCGCGCTCGTGGATGTCCTGAGCGAGGAAATACAGCTTCAGGTAGCGGCTGACTTTCGAGCCTGGCCGCCCGCTGCCGACTCGGTTGAGGATGATTTCCTTGGTCACGTTGAGCGCGGCCACGACCTTGCCGTTCTGCTTGGCCAACTCCAGGCGCCGGGCTTCGACGTCCAGGGTGCGAATCGGCTCGAACAGCTCCGATTTCAGCTTCAGGTACAGACCCAGTTCGCGGAACAACCGCGCCAGGGCCTGCTGCACGGGCTGGTTGGAAAACAGCATCTGCCACAGCACGGACAGCAAGCCGTACCACGCCGCACCCGCCACCAGCAGCATCGGTTCGTGCCAGAAGTCGGTGACCTCGCCGCCGCGCTGATCCACGCCGATCATGGTGTAGACCGAGAGAATCAGGGTCGCGTAGGCGATCGCGCCATAACGCTCGCCCAGCGCGCCGAGCATCGTCAGGCAGAACGCCGCCAGCGCGAAGGCGCAGATGAACAGGACGGGGTAGGGGAACAATAATTCAACGGACAGCGCCGCGATGCTGAAGCACACCAGCGTCACGGCCAGTGCGTTGAGGCGGCCTTGCCAGCTGTCGTCGGTTTCAGACAGGGCGCTGGCGATAATCCCGAGGAACAGCGGGATCACCAGCGACATTTCGTTTTGGTACCAGCACAGCGCCATGCTGCCGGTCAGCGCGATGAAAACCCGCACGCTGTAGGAAAACTTGTCCAGCGCCCAAAGGCGGCGGAAGGTGTTGCGCAACGATTTCGATGCCATGAACGCTGACGGCCTTGTTCGCGATTAATTCTGCTGAAGGATATGTACAGCGCCCGGTGCGCGCTGTACATCCGGTTAGCAAAATTTATTCCGAATTCGCCATCGACACCCAGCCCCGTGTGAGCTGCCCGGTATAAACCTTGTGGGAGCTGCCGGAGGTTACGACGGTGGCGAATGCGGACTTTCAGCTGCCAGAGGTGTGTTGGCTGTGCCGGCCTCTTCGCGACCCTCGTAACCTCGGATTGCTCCCACAGAGACCGCGTGATGCGA
Source organism: Pseudomonas abietaniphila (assembly GCF_039697315.1). NCBI lineage: Bacteria > Pseudomonadati > Pseudomonadota > Gammaproteobacteria > Pseudomonadales > Pseudomonadaceae > Pseudomonas > Pseudomonas abietaniphila. The sequence goes on from NZ_CP155619.1 coordinate 3,633,963, forward strand.
CGGATACCGCCCGGCACAAACCCTGTGGGAGCTTGCCCGGTCCAAACCTTGTGGGAGCTGCCGGAGGTTACGAGGGTGGCGAATGCGGACTTTCATCTGGCAGAGGTGTGTTGACTGTACCGGCCTCTTCGCGACCCTCGTAACCTCGGATTGCTCCCACAGGGACCGCGTGATGCGACGGATACCGCCCGGCAAATCCTGTGGGTGCCCGGCACAAACCCTGTGGAAGTATCCGACACAAATCCTGTGGGAGCTTGCCCGGTATACGTTGTGGGAGCTGCCGGAGGTTACGACGGTGGCGAATGCGGTCTTTCAGCTGCCGGAGATGTGTTGACTGTACCGGCCTCTTCGCGACCCTCGTAACCTCGGATTGCTCCCACAGGGACCGCGTGACGCGATGGATACCGCCCGGCAAATCCTGTGGGTGCCCGGCACAAACCCTGTGGAAGTATCCGACAACTCTGTGGGAGCTTGCCAGGTACAAACCTTGTGGGAGCTGCCGGAGGTTACGACGGTGGCGAATGCGGACTTTCATCTGGCAGAGGGGTGTTGGCTGTGCGGGCCTCTTCGCGACCCTCGTAACCTCGGATTGCTCCCACAGGGACCGCGTGACGCGATGGATACCGCCCGGCACAAACCCCGTGGGAGCTTGCCCGTATAAACCTTGTGGGAGCTGCCGGAGGTTACGACGGTGGCGAATGCGGTCTTTCAGCTGCCAGAGGTGTAGTGACTGTGCGGGCCTCTTCGCGACCCTCGTAACCTCGGATTGCTCCCACAGAGACCGCGTGATGCCGTCGAGAACCTTTGGAGGCATTCAGCTGCCGGAGGCTATCAGGCTCAGACGTACTGCGCCGCCGCATACGCCGACGCCCAGGCCCACTGGAAGTTGAAGCCGCCCAGATGACCGCTGACGTCCAGCACTTCGCCGATGAAGTACAGCTTCGGCGATTTCAGCGACTCCATGGTTTTGGAGGACAATTCCCGCGTGTCTATCCCGCCCAGCGTCACTTCAGCCGTGCGATAGCCTTCGGTACCTGCCGGAACCACCTGCCAGCTCGACAGTTTGTTAGCGATGTCGGCCAGTTCGGCGTGGGTGTACTGCTTCATCGGCTTGGAGACGAACCACTGTTCTGCAATCAGGTTGGCCATCTTCTTGGTGAAGAGCTCGCCGAGCAGGGTCTTCAGTTCGCTGTTGGGGCGTTCGGCTTGTTGCTCGGTCAACCAGCTGTGGGCGTCGTGATCGGGCATCAGGTTGATTTCCACGGCGTCACCCGGATGCCAGAACGAAGAAATCTGCAGGATCGCCGGACCGCTTAAACCACGATGGGTGAACAGGATGCTCTCGCGGAAACTGACGTCGTTGCAGCTCACGAGGCAGTCCACCGAAGTGCCGGTCAGCTCGGTGCACAGCTCTTTGAGCTGATCGGTGATGGTGAACGGCACCAGGCCTGCGCGTGTCGGCAGCAGCGTGTGACCGAACTGCTTGCCGACCTGATAGCCGAAGCCCGTGGCACCCAGTGTCGGAATCGACAGGCCACCCGTGGCGATCACCAGCGACTCGCAGCTGATGTCACCCAATGTGGTGCTCAGCAGGTAGCCGGTCTCGGTTTTCTCGATGGTCTGGACCGACGTATCCATGTGCAGGCTGACGCCGGCGTCGTCGCACTCGCTGAGCAACAGGCCGAGGATGTCGCTGGACTTGTTGTCGCAGAACAGCTGGCCGAGCTTCTTCTCGTGGTACGGCACACCGTGTTTACCGACCAGCGCAATGAAATCCCACTGGGTGTAGCGGGCAAGCGCGGATTTGCAGAAGTGCGGGTTCTGCGAGAGGAAGTTGGCGGGCTCGGTGTACATGTTGGTGAAGTTGCAGCGGCCACCGCCCGACATGAGGATTTTCTTTCCCGGCTTGTTGGCGTGATCGATCAGCATGACCTTGCGGCCACGATTGGCTGCGGTGAACGCACACATCAAACCTGCGGCGCCAGCGCCAATGATCACAACGTCAGTAACGGGCAAAGCGGTGTCCTCAGGAGAATCGGTGGTGTGTCAGAAGGCCTGATCGTTCCCACGCTCTGCGTGGGAACGCATTTTGCGACGCTCCGCGTCGCCCGGACGCGGAGCATCCAGCACGGCATTCCCACGCAGAGCGTGGGAACGATCATTTCGGGGGCTTACAAAATCCGCACCCGCAACGACTTGCCTTTGATCTTGCCGTTGTTCAGACGCTCCAGCGCCTGTTTGGCGATGCTGCGCTCGACCGCCACATAAGCCTGGAAATCGAAAATCGCGATCTTGCCGACCTGAGTGCCCGGCACACCCGCTTCGCCCGTCAGCGCGCCCAGGATGTCGCCCGGACGGAGTTTGTCCTTACGGCCCGAGCCGATGCACAGGGTCGTCATCGGTGGTAGCAGCTTGCCGCCTTCCTTGCGGGTGAGCTGGTCGTACTGCTGCCAGTTCAGCGGCGCTTTCTGCAGTTCTTCGACGGCGCGCGCACGCTGGCTTTCGCCCGGTGCGACGAGGCTGACGGCGATGCCGGTTTCGCCTGCGCGACCGGTACGGCCGACGCGGTGAATGTGGATTTCTGAATCTCGGGCCAGCTCGACGTTGATCACCATGTCCAGTGCGTCGATGTCCAGACCGCGGGCCGCCACGTCAGTCGCAACCAGCACTGAGGTGCTGCGGTTCGCGAACATCGCCAGCACCTGATCGCGATCACGCTGCTCCAGGTCACCGTGCAGGCCCACGGCCGACATGCCTTTGGCGGTCAAGTGATCGACCACTTCCTGAACCTGTTGCTTGGTGAAACAGAACGCCACACAGGACTGCGGACGGAAATGGTCGAGGACCTTCACCACCGCTTCCAGGCGCTGCTCAGGGGAAATTTCGTAGAAGATCTGCTCGATCTGGCTGTCGGCGTGCAGCGCTTCGACCTTCACGGTCTGCGGGTCGCGCATGAACTTGGACGCCAGTTGCTTGATGCCGACCGGGTAGGTGGCGGAGAACAGCAGCGTCTGACGGCGCTCCGGGGTCTGCTCGATGATGTCCGCGATCGCGTCGTAGAAACCCATGTCGAGCATGCGGTCGGCTTCGTCGAGGACCAGCGTGTTCAGGCCGTCCAGCACCAGCGAGCCTTTGCGCAAATGCTGCTGGATACGACCCGGCGTGCCGACGATGATGTGCGCGCCGTGCTCCAGCGAGCCGATCTGCGGGCCGAAGGACACGCCGCCGCACAGGGTCAGGACCTTGATATTGTCTTCGGCGCGGGCCAGACGACGGATTTCCTTGGCCACCTGATCCGCCAGCTCGCGGGTCGGGCACAGGATCAGTGCCTGGCAGCCGAAGTAGCGCGGATTGATCGGGTTCAGCAGGCCGATACCGAAGGCCGCTGTCTTGCCGGATCCGGTTTTGGCCTGGGCAATCAGGTCCATGCCCTTGAGCATCACCGGCAGGCTCTGCGCCTGAATCGGCGTCATCTCGGCATAACCAAGGGATTCCAGGTTAGCCAGCATGGCAGCGGAAAGGGGCAGTGAATTGAACGCGGTGTTAGTCACAAGGGTGGCCTGCAAAACAAAATGTCGCGCAGTGTATCAGGTCGCGGGCCCTGCCTTGGGGGCGCGGGCGATAAATGGTGGGGAATCGGGCGGTTCGTCTTTCGCGTTTTTCCTGTAACCACCGATTCCCTGTGGGAGCGAATTCATTCGCGAAAAGTTTCAAGGCGAATAGGCACGGGTCGGATGGACCGGCCTTTCGCGAATGAATTCGCTCCCACAGTGGATCCGCGCTTAGCCAGCGGACCGCTTCACGCCTCGATTTCCGGCTCGGTCTGTGGCTTGCGCGGTGGATTCTCTGGCGGCATGCGCGGTGAGAGCTGCAGAAAGATCGACGCCGCCAGCATGGCCAGCACGCCCACGCACAGGAACGTCAGCTGGAAGGCACCCAGCACGCTGCTGACCTCGCCGGTCGCGACATCGTCCGTAAACCCGCCGAGCAATGCGGCCGCGCAGGCTACGCCCAGGCTCAGGGACAACTGAGCCACCACCGACAGCAAACTGTTGCCGCTGGCTGCACTGGCGTCATCGAGATCGATCAGCGTGACGGCATTCATCGCCGAGAACTGCAGCGAGTTCACACCGCCCAGAAACGCCAGATGAATCAGCAATACCCAGTACGGCGTGTCGGCATCGACCAGCGCCATGCTCGCCAGCAGGATCCCGAGCAGCAACGTGTTGCCGGTCAGGACGATGCGATACCCCAGGCGCTCGATCGCCCGCGTGGCCAAGGGTTTGGCGAACATCGCCGCCAGCGCCAGCGGGATCATGCTCATCCCGGCGTGGGAGGGCGAGTAACCCAGCGCGACTTGCAGCATCAATGGCACGAGAAAGGGCAGCGCACCGCTGCCCAGCCGCGCAAACAGATTGCCCATGATGCCGACGGCGAAACTTCGGGTGCGAAACAGCGAGGCCGAAAACAGCGGCGATTCCACGTGCCCGGCGCGCAGCCAGTACGCGGCCAGGCAAGCCATTCCGCCGAACAGCAGCATCACCACGCGCAAATGCGGCAGACGCAGTTCGCCCAGGCCTTCCAGGGCGATGGTGATCAGCACCATCGACGCGCCGAACAGCGCAAACCCCACCAGATCGAAACGTGTGCGCCCGCCGCCCTGTAGATCCGGGATGAACTTGCGCACGGCAAAGCAGCCGAGGAGGCCGACCGGAATGTTGATCAGGAAGATCCAGTGCCAGCTCAGGTATTCCACCAGCCAACCGCCCACGGTCGGGCCCATCAACGGGCCGAGCAGGGCCGGCATGGTGATGAAACTGAGGGTGCGCACCAGCTCGGTTCGTGGGTAAGCGCGCAGCACAATTAACCGGCCCACTGGCATCATCAGAGCACCGCCCAGACCCTGAACCACGCGAGCAGCGACCAGCATGCCGAGGGAGTTGGCAGCCGCACACAGCAGCGAGCCGAAGCTGAACAGCAGGATGGCGCTGAAGAAAATGCGCTTGATCCCGAACCGGTCGGAAATCCAGCCCGAGGCCGGAATCAGCAAGGCAATCGTCAGCATGTAGGCGATGATCACCGACTGCATGCGCAGCGGGTCTTCAGACAGCGAACGGGCCATGGACGGTAGCGCGGTGTTAAGGATCGTGCCGTCCAGGCTTTGCATGAAAAAGGCAATGGCGATGACCCAAGGCATCCAGCGCAGGGTTCGGGCGTCCAGTGGCGGCGTCGAGGTCGGCATGTGAAGTTCGAGTTCCTTATGGTTTTATCGCGCGATGGATCCGGCATGTGGCAGATCCAAAGGGTCAGGCCGAGATCCCTGTGGGAGTGAGCTTGCTCACGAAGAGGCCGTTATATCCGCCACATCTCTGCTGTCTGATCGCCAGCATTCGTGAGAAAGCTCACTCCCACAGGATTTGTGGTATTAGCCTGACAGCGGAGTGTCAGGCAACCCGATACGTTACAACGTCAACGTCAGCCTGCTCACCAACGCGCCCGGCAGCAGGTTCGAGGCCGTCTGACGTTGACTGTAGGTACTCGCCGACAGGATGAGTTCCCTTTCAGTCGTCAATTGCTCTAGCGCGCTGCCCAGCAGGCTGAAAAGACTGTCGTCGAAGCGCATGGTACTCACCGGCGCCTTGATCTTGCCGTCTTCGACCCAGAACGTCGCAAAGCGGGTCATCCCGGTGATGCGTCCGGCCGTGCGGTCCGAGAAATTCAGGTACCACAGGTTGCTGATGTACAGCCCAGTGCCCAGCTCCTTGAGCACATCGTCCAGGGCCAACGAGCCGCCGTTCATGCTCAGCGCGCTGGGCGACTCACCCCAGCCGGCGCCGTTGGCGGTCAGGCCGTACTCGGCCGCGCTGCGTGAGTCGATCAGACGATCCTTCGCAACCCCCTCGACCACCAGCGACAGGTCGGCGCGTGGATACCCTTCACCCGAGAACGCTGGCGACAACGAGCCCGTGACCTGCTCATCCAGGCTCACCAACGGATTCAGCGTCCCGTGACCGTCATAGAGGCGCTGCAGCGGACTGGTCTTGTCCGCCAGCGACTGCGCGGAGAAACCGCCCCAGCACAGCATGCCCATGACTTCTTCCAGCGCCGCAGGTGCCAGATAAGCCCGGTACTGGCCTGGCGGCAGCGGGTGCGATGGTTGCCCCAGAAACTCAAGCTGCTCGCGGGCGAGGGCGAAGCGTCTGGCGAATGCCACGTCGTCCCACGCGTGACCCGCGTAATTGGCCTTCACGGCCTGACCGTTTTCGTGGAACAGGCTCCAGTCAAAGTTGAAGCTGTTCGCCTGATGCCAACCCAGCGCGCCGCTGGAGCTGGCGAATCCGCGATAGATCGGTCCGGCGGCGTAGATGCCGACCAGGTCCAGGCCTTCGCCCAGTTGTGCGATCTGTTCGACCACATGTGCGCTGTCGGGCAACGCCGCGTCCTGAATATTGCTGCTCTGCCAGGCATCGTCGTTGAGCAGCAGATAAGGGTCGACCGGTAGCAGCGTCAGGGTTTCGCGCAGCTGGTGCAGCGCTTCGCCCAGACGCTGACGGTCCACAGCGTCGTCGCCGGACAGCGTCAGGTTCAGGTCGGCGTGGCGACCGTCTTCGATCAGTTTGAAGTGCAGACTGGCTTGCTGCACATGACCTGCCTGGCGCACCTTGGCGTGGTTGAACCGAATGAAATCCGACGCCTCGGCGTTGTAGCTCAGGGTGAAGCGTTCCTGAGGCGTGACGGCGCCGCGCAGCCAGTCGGCCAGGGCATTGAATCGGGCTTGATGGGACATCAGGCGTCACCTCCGAAAACATCGACGTTGGCGAACACGCAGGCGGGCGAGGCATGGCCGACGCGCACTACTTGGTTGGGCTCGCCTTTGCCGCAGTTCGGCGTGCCGAGGACCTTGAAGGTGCTCGCGTCGCCGACGGCGCTGAGGTTGCGCCAGAACTGCGCTGAAATGGCGCGGTAGTTTGGGTTCTTCACCACGCCCTTGAGCTCGCCATTCTCGATCAACTGACCCCATTCACAGCCGAACTGGAATTTGTTGCGCGCATCGTCGATCGACCACGAGCGGTTGGTGCTCATCAGGATGCCGTGCTCGATACCGCCGATCAGTTGCGCCATCGATTGATCGCCCGGCTCGATGTTGAGGTTGGCCATGCGGTCGATGGGCGCCCGGTTCCAGCTACAGGCGCGACTGTTGGCAACGCCTTCCATGCCGGAGCGGTATTGCGACAGCGCGCCACCCAGTGGGCGTTCGAGGATGCCGTCCTTGATCAGGAACTGCTTGCTGGCGGGTGTGCCGTCGTCGTCATAGCCATAGCTCGCCAGTTGCTCGGGAATCTCTGGGTCGAAGGTCACGTTGAGCAGGCTCGAGCCGTATTGCAGGCTGCCGAAGTCGCTGGCTTTGACGAAGCTGGTGCCGGCGTAGTTGCGCTCGTCGCCGAGGATCCGGTCCAGTTCCAGCGGATGGCCGATGGACTCGTGGATTTGCAGGATCATCTGGTCCGGTGTCAGCAGGAGGTCGCGGGGGCCGCTTGGGGTGTTGGGCGCCAGGATCAACTGCAACGCCTGATCGGCGACGTTGGCCGCCGCGCCAATGATGCCGCACGAGGTGATGACTTCCGCGCCGCCTTGCTGGCCGAAGTTCTCGCGACCCAGGCTGCGGGTCTGGCTGTCTTTGCCGTCATAGGCCGTGACGCTGAGGCCGGGGAATACAAAACGCTGAGCCTGACGGATCTCGGCGCCGGCGCTGTTGAGGTAGATCTGCTCGACGTTTTCCAGCCCCAGGCTGACTTGCCAGTTCACCAGACGATCGTCCTTGGGCACGGACGCGGATTCGCTGCCGAGCAAGGCGTAACAATCGCTGAGCGACGGGAAGGCGCTGGTCAGGTTGGGTGAGAGGTAGTCGGCGCGGCTGGTCGCGACCGCCTGCTCGCGCAGGTCGAGCAGCGAGTGCGGGGCGAGGAGGCGGGCCTGCGTTTCGGCCCGTTCCAGCGCGGTCTGTAGACCCTGTTGCGAGAGGTCGTTGGTGGCCGCATAGGCTTCGACGCCCTGAATGCGCACGGTGAGCATCGCGCCTTCATCGGTGCTCAGTTGCGGGGGTTCAGCGACGTTCTTGCGCACGGACAGGTGCTGACTGGTCTGTTTGACATAGCGCAGGGAGAAAAACTGGGCGCTGCTCTGCAGGGCGGCGAAGCGCTGCTTGAGTTGAGCGGAGAAGTCGAACATGCAGGAAGGCTCCTTGGCGATTCGGACAGGCAATGGTCCGAATCATAGCGCGCTTGAGCGTTCGGGCGGGGAGCTAAGAAGGGTTTGCATAGGCTGTGCCGACCTCTTCGCCACCGTCGTAACCTCCGGCAGCTCCCACAGGAAAATGTTCAGCAACCAGAAATTCGACGCTGCCGTAACCTCCGGCAGCTCCCGCAGGATTCCGCTCAGCAGTCAGAAATTCGCCGCTGAGCGAGTCTCGCGTCAGAGGAAATCCAGTGTGTCACGGGCTCTCTGTGGGAGCTGCCGGAGGTTACGACGGTGGCGAATGCGTAGAGTCAGCCACCCTCAATGCTGAAGTGCCGATGCATTCGCGAGCAAGCTCGCTCCCACAGGATTCCGCTCAGCAGTCAGAAATTCGACGCTGAGCGAGTCTCGCGTCAGGGGAAATCCAGTGTGTCACGGGCTCTCTGTGGGAGCTGCCGGAGGTTACGACGGTGGCGAATGCGTCGTGTCAGCCACCCTCAATGCTGAAGTGCCGATGCATTCGCGAGCAAGCTCGCTCCCACAGGATAATGCTCAGCAGTCAGAAATTCGCCGCTGAGCGGGCCTCGCGTCAGAGGAAATCCAGTGTGTCACGCACTGTCTGTGGGAGCTGCCGGAGGTTACGACGGTGGCGAATGCGTCGTGTCAGCCACCCTCAATGCTGAAGCGCCGATGCATTCGCGAGCAAGCTCGCTCCCGCAGGGTTAGGGTTCTGTCCCGGGAAGCGAGCGGTTGGCTCAATGCGCAGTTTGGGCAGCTTCACGCATCGGCTTGCCACGCACCGGCGCATCGCCCGCCACGTAGTATTTGGCGGTGCTGCGTGGCAGCGGCGCGCGACCACGGATCTTGTCGGCGATTTTTTCGGCGATCATGATCGTCGGCGCATTCAGGTTGCCGGTGGTGATGATCGGCATGATCGAGGCATCGACCACACGCAGGTTTTGCACCCCGTGCACACGGCCTTCACTGTCAACCACGGCCATGTCATCCGTGCCCATCTTGCACGAGCAGGACGGGTGATACGCCGTTTCCGCGTGTTCACGGACGAACTGGTCAAGCTGCTCGTCGGTCTGCACGTCGATGCCCGGACTGATCTCGCGACCCCGGTACTTGTCCAGCGCAGGCTGCTGCATGATTTCGCGGGTCAGGCGGATGCCGTCGCGAAACTCCTGCCAGTCTTGCTCGGTGGCCATGTAGTTGAACAGAATGCTCGGGTAGTCACGCGGGTTCTTGGACTTCAGCTGCACGCGGCCGCGGCTCGGCGAGCGCATCGAACCGACGTGGGCCTGGAAACCATGCTCCTTCACGCCCTTGCTGCCGTTGTAGTTAATCGCCACCGGCAAGAAGTGATACTGAATGTTCGGCCACTCAAATTCTTCACGCGAACGAATGAAACCACCGGCCTCGAACTGGTTGCTGGCACCGATACCTTTGCCCAAGAACATCCACTCGGCACCAATGGCCGGCTGGTTCCACCAGAGCAGGGAAGGGTACAGCGAGACCGGTTCCTTGCAGGCGTACTGCAGGTACATCTCCAGGTGGTCCTGGAGGTTTTCACCCACGCCCGGCAGGTCATGAACCACCGGAATGTCGAGCTTGTTCAGCAGCGCGGCAGGGCCGACGCCGGAACGCTGGAGGACTTGCGGCGAGGCAATCGCGCCGCTGCACAGCAAGACTTCCTTGCGCGCACGGGCTTCGACGCGTGTGTCGCTGTCGCCGACCAGGTACGCCACGCCCACGGCGCGCTTGCCCTCGAAGAGGATGCGATCGGTCAGCGCGTGGGTGACGATGGTCAGGGTCGAGCGCTTCTTGGCTTCGTCCAGATAGCCGCGGGCGGTGCTGGCGCGACGACCGAACGGGGTGACCGTGCGATCCATCGGGCCGAAGCCTTCCTGCTGGTAGCCGTTGAGGTCTTCGGTGCGTGGATAACCCGCCTGGACACCGGCTTCCACCATCGCGGCGAACAGCGGATTGTTACCCGCTTTGGGCGTGGTCACGCTGACCGGGCCATCGCCGCCATGGTAGTCATTCGGGCCGATGTCGCGGGTTTCAGCCTTGCGGAAGTACGGCAGGCAGTCGAGGTAGGTCCACTCTTCCAGACCGGGCAATTTCGCCCAGCCGTCATAATCCATCGCGTTGCCACGGATGTAGCACATGCCGTTGATCAGCGACGAGCCGCCCAGGCCCTTGCCACGACCGCATTCCATCCGGCGGTTGTTCATGTGCGGCTCGGGCTCGGTTTCGTAAGCCCAGTTGTAGCGACGGCCCTGGAGCGGAAACGCCAGCGCGGCAGGCATTTGGGTGCGGAAGTCGGCGCGGTAATCCGGGCCGCCGGCTTCGAGCAGCAGGACGGTGACGCCCGCGTCTTCGGTGAGACGGGCTGCTAGGGTGTTACCGGCAGAGCCGGCGCCGATGATGATGTAGTCGAATTCCTGGGACATTGAGAATGCTCCCTCTTCAGAAGGTGATCAGGGAAAAGGCTGTTGACTCAATCTCCTGTAGGAGCAGCCGGAGGTTACGACGGCCGCGAAGCGGTTTATCTGACACACCGCTTTCGCGGCCGTCGTAACCTCCGACTGCTCCTACAGAGATCGGGTCAAGGCGTAAGGCCGGGTTTAGAACACCGACGCGTAATCACCGAGCTCGACCTGTACCGATTTGATGCGCGTGTACTGCGCCAACGAGCTGATCCCGTTCTCACGGCCCACACCCGATTGCTTGTAGCCGCCGACCGGCATTTTGGCGTCGGACTCGCCCCAGGCGTTGATCCAGCAGATACCGGCTTCCAGTTGGTGAATCACGCGGTGGGCGCGGTTCAGGTCTTTGGTCACGATGCCGGCGGCCAGACCCATTTCGGTGTCGTTGGCGCGGCGGATCACTTCGTCCTCGGACTCATAACTGAGGATGCTCATGACCGGGCCGAAGATCTCTTCTTTGACGATGGTCATGTCGTCGCTGCAGTCGGTGAACACGGTCGGCGCAACGAAGGCGCCTTTGGCGAATTCGCCGTCGGTCAAGCGATCGCCACCGACCAACAGGCGCGCGCCTTCTTCCTTGCCTTTGGCGATGTAGCCCAACACGCTCTCCATGTGCGCGAAGCTCACCAGCGGGCCGAAGTTGGTGTTGTCATCTTCGGGGTTGCCGACGCGGATGCGTTTCACGCGTTCCAGAATCTTCGCTTCGAAGGCCGACTTGAGTGCGCTCGGCACAAACACCCGCGTGCCGTTGGTGCAGACCTGACCGGAACTGTAGAAGTTGGCCATCATGGCGATGTCGGCGGCGCGATCCAGATCGGCGTCGTCGAAAATGATCAGCGGCGACTTGCCGCCCAGCTCCATGGTCACTTCCTTGAGCGACGAACTGGAGGCGCTGGCCATGACTTTCTTGCCGGTGTCGGTGCCGCCGGTGAACGAGACTTTCTCGATGCGCGGGTGCTCGGTCAGCCATGTGCCGACTTCGCGGCCGCTGCCGGTCAGCACGTTGAACACGCCGTCGGGCAAACCGGCTTCGGTGTAGATCTCCGCCAGTTTCAGCGTGGTCAGCGAGGTGACTTCGCTCGGCTTGAAGATCATTGCGTTGCCAGCCGCCAATGCCGGTGCGGATTTCCACAGGGCGATCTGGATCGGGTAGTTCCACGCGCCAATGCCGACCGTGACGCCCAGTGGCTCGCGGCGGGTGTAAACGAAAGAAGAGCTGCGCAGCGGGATCTGTTCGCCTTCGATCGCCGGGACCAGACCGGCGTAGTACTCCAGCACATCCGCGCCGGTCACGATGTCGACGTATTTGGTTTCGGAGATCGCTTTGCCGGTGTCCAGGGTTTCGAGCGCGGCCAACTCATCGTTGCGCTCGCGCAGGATATCGACGGCGCGACGCAGAATGCGCGAACGCTCCATGGCGGTCATGGCAGCCCAGATTTTCTGGCCTTTTTCAGCGCTGACGACAGCGCGCTCCACGTCGGCCTGACTGGCCCGTTGAACCTTGGCAAGCACCTCGCCGTTGGCCGGGTTGATGGCTTCGAAGGTCGCGTCGCTGCTGGCGTCGACGTAACCACCGTCAATGTAGAGTTTTTGCAATTCGAAACGGGCCATAAAGTCCTCGCAGTTGTCTGTGAATGACGGTGACCGAGTGCGCTGAGCGCAGTGCCGGTCGTTGTCGGGCGGCTGTGTCAGCGCGCCGCTTTTGCCAATTGGAAATCCATGTATTCGTAGGCGAGTTGTTGCGCCTGTTCGGTATCGAAGGCATCGCCGGAAAGCGCGCCGCGCAACCACAATCCATCGATCAATGCCGCCAGGCCGCGAGCCGCAGTGCGTGCGTCGTCCAGTGGCAGCACGCGGCGGAACTGGCAGCACAGGTTGGAATACAGGCGGTGATCGTTGATGCGCTGTAACCGGTGCAACGACGGCGAATGCATGCTGGTGGCCCAGAACGCGAGCCAGGTTTTCATGGCCGGGCCGTTGACCTGACTGGCATCGAAGTTGCCCTCGATGATGACTTTCAGATGCGCCCTGGGGCTGTCGTCGGTCAGTGCCTGTCTGCGTTCGGCAACGTTGATGATCAGTGCATTCATCAGGTGGCGCATGGTCGCTGCGATCAGGCCGTTCTTGTCCTGAAAGTAGTGACTGATGATGCCGTTGGAGACACCCGCCAGTTTGGCGATCAACGCGATGCTCGCATCGCCCATCCCGACCTGATCGACGGCCGAAAGCGTGGCCTGAATCAGCTGCTGACGACGAATGGGTTGCATACCGACCTTGGGCATCTGTGAGTCTCCGTGGCTCGCCGGGTGATCGTGAAAGACTGAAAAACGGCCTCCAGTCTAGTGCTTTTTAATTGAACGTTCAATCAACAAAAAACCATGGGCGCGCGGAAAGCACCGAAAACCCCGTGTTCTGAAGCCTGAGATAAGGGCTCTGATCGTTCCTCACGCTCTGCGTGGGAATGCCGCCCCTGACGCTCTGCGTCATGCCGTGGGACGCGGAGCGTCCCGGGATGCGTTCCCACGCGGAGCGTGGGGACGATCAGGTCGTGCTTTTAGCCGTGATTTTTACCGAGCAACGCGTGGTACAGCTCGCTGTCGCCCAGGATGCCGACCAGTTTGTTGTTCTCTTGCAGCACCAGCTTGTTGCCGGTGTGGTAACGGATCTGCAGCGCTTCACGCATGCCGATGTCAGAGTGCACCACGGTTGGCTTGCGACCCAGGTTTTCGACCGACTGGCCAGGCTCCCAGCTTTGCAGGTCAACCGCCGCGCCGTGCTGACGCAGGCCTTTGATCTGGTTGCCCTCTGCCAGGTCGATCCAGGAATCGTCGCCCGGGTCCAGGCACACTTGCGAGCCGTTGATGCGGGTGCAATCGGTGATAGGGCGCATCAGGCTGCGGCCGCACAGAACGTTGAGCGGGTTGGTGTGCGCGACGAAGGTCCGCACGTATTCGTCGGCGGGGTTCAGCACGATCTCTTCCGGCACGCTGTACTGGATGATCCGGCCGTCTTTCATGATCGCAATGCGGGTGCCGAGCTTGAGGGCTTCGTCCAGGTCGTGGCTCACGAACACGATGGTCTTGCTCAGTTTCTTCTGCAGCGCCAACAGTTCATCCTGCAGGCCCTGGCGGATCAGCGGGTCGAGGGCGGAGAACGGTTCGTCCATCAGCAGAATGTCGGCATCCATCGCCAGCGCGCGGGCCAGGCCCACACGTTGCTGCATGCCGCCAGACAGCTCGTCAGGCTTCTTGTTACGCCATTGGGTCAGGCCCACCAATTCGAGTTTCTCGTCCACCAGCTGGCGACGTTCTTTCTCGGGGCGACCCTGCATTTCCAGACCGAAGCTGATGTTCTCGCGAACGGTCAGCCACGGCATCAGGGCAAACTTCTGGAACACCATCGCGATGCGCTTGGTGCGCATCATTTTCAGCTCGGCCGGGGTGCAGTTGGCGATGTTGATCTGCTTGCCTTCGTGCTCGACGAACAGCGAACCGCGACTAACGGTGTTCAGGCCGTTGATGCAGCGCAGGAGGCTGGATTTACCCGAGCCGGACAGGCCCATCAGCACGCAGATTTCGCCTTTGTTGATTTCCAGGCTGGCTTTTTCCACGCCAACGATCTGGCCGGTTTTCTTCAGGATTTCTGGCCGCGCCAGGCCCTGATCCAGCAGCTTGAGAGCCTCGCGCGGGTCTTTGGAGAAGACGACGTCTACCTGGTCGAATTTGATGATGCTCATGCGTCGGCCCCCACTTTAGCGTCGGGTTGTTTGCAGATACGGTCGAGCATGATCGCCAGCAATACGATCGCCAGGCCTGCTTCGAAGCCCAGTGCGATATCAGCAGTGTTCAGTGCGTTGACCACAGGTTTGCCCAAGCCGTCGGCACCAACCAGTGCTGCGATCACCACCATCGACAACGACAGCATGATGCACTGGGTGATACCGGCCGCGATGCTAGGCATGGCGTGGGGCAGTTCGATTCGGGACAGCAATTGACGACGGGAGCAGCCGAAGGCCTTGCCGGCGTCGAGGAGTTCTTGCGGGACATCGCAGATGCCCAGGTAGGTCAGTCGGATGGGTGCGGCAATCGCGAACACCACCGTCGAAATCAGACCCGGTACCACGCCCAGCCCGAAGAGGGTCAGGGTTGGAATCAGGTAAACGAACGTCGGCACCGTCTGCATCAGGTCGAGGACGGGACGCATGCAGGTGTAAAACATCGGCTTGTGCGCGGCAACAATGCCCAGCGGCACGCCAATCACCACACAGACCAGGGTGGCGAACAGCACCTGGGCGAGGGTTTCCATGGTTTCCTGCCAATACCCCAGGTTCAGGATCAGCAGAAAGGAAATGACGACAAAGGCGGTCAGGCCCCACTTGCGCTGAATGAAGTGTGCAAGCAGAGCAATCAGGCCGATCAGGACAAAAGGATTGAACCAGGTCAGACCGGCGGTCAGTCCGTGGATCATGGTTTCCAGTGACGAGGCAATGGCGTCGAAGGTGCTGGCGCCGTGTTGGGTCAGCCATTCGACAAAGCCTGCGATGTACTGGCCTAGGGGGATTTTATGATCAGTCAGCATGATATCGATTGTCCGCGTGCGGGATGAAAAGAGGACAACAGGCGGGCGAACCCGCCTGCGTGTCGAGTTACTTCGTCAGCTCGGCTTTTGCGGCTTCCAGGCCAGGTTTACCGTCCACTGTGGTGACACCCGCCAGCCAGGTGTCGAGTACTTGAGGGTTCTTCTTCAGCCACGCCTTGGCGGCGGCTTCAGGCTTCATCTTGTCGTCCAGGATGTTGCCCATCAGCTCGCTTTCCATGTCGACGGTGAATTGCAGGTTCTTCAGCAAGTTGCCGACGTTGCTGCACTCCTGGGTGTAACCTTTGCGCGTGTTGGTGGCCACGGTCGCGGCACCGAAATCAGGGCCGAAGAAGTCGTCACCGCCCGTCAGGTACTGGATCTTGAAGCGCTTGTTCATCGGGTGCGGCGCCCAGCCCAGGAACACCACGGCGGTGTCGCGCTTGGCGGCACGATCCACTTGGGAAAGCATGCCGGCTTCGCTCGATTCAACGACTTTGAAACCCGCGGTTTTCAGGCCGAATGCGTCTTTGTCGATCATGCTCTGGATCAGACGGTTGCCGTCGTTGCCAGGCTCGATGCCGTAAATCTTGCCGTCGAGTTCTTTCTTGAATTTGGCGATATCGGCGAAATCATGCAGGCCTTTGTCGTACAGCGCTTGCGGTACGGCCAGTGTGTATTTGGCGCCTGTGAGGTTGGTGCGCACCACTTCAACGGTGCCGGCGTCGCGGTAAGCCTTGATGTCGTTTTCCATGGTCGGCATCCAGTTGCCGAGGAACACGTCCATGTTCTTGCCATCGGCCAGCGACTTATAGGTCACCGGTACGGAAATCATGGTGGTCTTGGTTTTGTAGCCCAGTGACTGAAGAACGACGCTAGTGGTGGCGGTGGTCGCGGTGATATCGGTCCAGCCTACATCGGAAAAATTGACTGTCTTGCACGCCTCGGGCTCTGCAGCCTGGGCCAGCAAGGGCAGACTCAGCGCAACGCCCAGCAATAGCTTGTGTGAACCTTTCATGGTTGGACTCCTTAGGTGTTTTCTTCTCGTCATCAGTCAGGGCTGACGCGTTTTTGGGTGTCGGCGAGTCAAGTGGGAAAACAGCTCTATCACTGCGTCTGGCGATCGAGTCGACAACGATCATGTAACAGGGAAAAACAAACGCCTACAGGGCGCGTCGTAACCAGTACAGAGGGGGTCGTATCCAGTGTCAGTGACGTCGCTTACAGATTTTTTCCCCGGTCGCCGAATGGTTTTCGAGTGTCGATGCGGCAAAAAGTGTCGAAAACAGTGGCTCTTCTTCTGGAGGATGTGCTCCTGGAGGCTTCTGCGTAGCCGCGACGTTTGTGGACAAGAGTGGGTCGGTGTGAGACGCCGGCCTTCGAGATAAAAGGCTGATGATGCCGCCATCTCGACGGATAGCAGCTTGAGCGTAGCAGTTCCGTCGCCGGCCGCCTGGCGTGCCGGAAACCCTGTTTTGCGGAGGTTTGCGGTTAATGGCTATCAGCGTGTTCGACCTGTTCAAGATCGGTATCGGCCCTTCCAGTTCTCACACCGTGGGGCCGATGCGCGCAGCGGCATTGTTCGTTCAAGGCCTGCGTGAACGCGACCAGTTGGCGTCGGTTTCGCGCATTGAAGTGCGTCTGTACGGATCACTGTCAGCGACCGGCGTCGGGCACGGCAGCGACAACGCAGTGATCATGGGCTTGATGGGCGAATGGCCTGACGCAATCGACCCGACGTTGATCGGTCAGCACATTGCCGAGCTGCGTGAAACCGACACCCTGAAGCTCAACGGCGATCACCCGATCACGTTCGTCTGGCAGCGCGACATGCAGCTGATCGACGAAAACCTGCCCTTTCATCCCAACGCCATGACCTTGACCGCCTTCGATGCGAGCGGCGAGCTGCATCGTGACACCTACTACTCAGTGGGCGGCGGCTTTGTTGTCGATGAAGCGCAGGCGGCCAGCGGTGTGCTGGACATGGATAACACCGTCCTGCCTTACGATTTTTCCAGTGCCGATGAGCTGTTGATGCTGTGCGAGAAACACGGCCTGCGTGTTTCGGAGCTGATGATGGCGAACGAGAAGGTCTGGCGCAGCGAAGAGGAAATTCGTGCCGGGCTGATGCGGTTGTGGCGCGCCATGCAGGAGTGCGTGGAGCACGGCCTTAAGCACGAAGGCATTCTGCCGGGCGGCCTGAACGTGCGTCGCCGCGCAGCACGCCTGCATCGCAGCCTTCAGGAGCTGGGCAAGCCGAACGTGATCGGCTCGACCTTGAATGCGATGGAGTGGGTCAACCTGTTCGCGCTTGCCGTTAACGAAGAGAATGCGGCGGGCGGGCGCATGGTCACGGCGCCTACCAACGGCGCGGCGGGGATCATTCCGGCGGTGCTGCATTACTTCGTCAAATTCAGCGATGAAGTCAGCGAAGCCAACGTGGTGGATTATTTCCTGGGTGCAGCGTCGATCGGCATCCTGTGTAAGAAGAATGCCTCGATCTCAGGCGCCGAAGTGGGGTGTCAGGGTGAAGTAGGTTCGGCGTGTGCCATGGCAGCGGCGGGGCTGGCGGACATTCTCGGTGCGACTCCGGCGCAATTGTGCAACGCCGCCGAAATCGGCCTTGAACACAACCTGGGCCTGACCTGCGACCCGGTCGGTGGCCTCGTTCAAGTGCCTTGCATCGAGCGCAATGCCATTGCCGCCGTGAAGGCGATCAATGCCGCACAGATGGCGTTGCGTGGTGACGGTAATCACTTCATCTCGCTGGACCGGGTGATTCGCACCATGCGCGACACCGGCGCTGACATGCATGACAAATATAAAGAGACTTCGCGCGGTGGGTTGGCGGTCAGTGCGGTGGAGTGTTGACCCAGGACTCGGCGGCGCTGGTTCCGACGCCTTCGTGAGCAAGCTCACTCCCACAGGATTTGAGGCGTCCGCGAAGGTAATGCACAGCACATCCGCTGTGGGAGCAAGCTCACTCCCACAGGATTTGAGGTGTCCGCGAAGGTAATGCACAGCGCATACGCTGTGGGAGCAAGCTCACCCCCATAGAGTTTGAGGCGTCCGCGAGTGTAATGTGTGCCACAGATCCACTGTGGGAGTGAGCTTGCTCACGAAAGCGTAGGTGGGGACGCCCCGGATACTGAACCCTCACCTCAATCGCTTCTGCTCACTTTTGAATCACGTTACAAACTCGCCGCTGCCTTTTGGCGCGTGATCCGTGTGGACATGGCGCAAAGCCATGCCACACAGGCGTTCACCGGCCTGCCGTCGGTCACCCGTGCATGGGGTGACACTCGCCTGTATCAGAGATTTCGGCAGTTCACACAAGTGCTACCGAATTGCTCATCCCCTCCTTTATTTCCGTGGCCCCGGGATCGATAGGTCGCTAACGGAACACCCATGTCGTTCCCGAATAGACGCATCACGACGTCGCAATCAGGGTTTATTGAATGCCCATTCAACTTTAGGCATGGCATTTGCGTTGCAATAGCAAAGCTCTCCACTGACGAGAGCCAAACAACAAGAGCCTCTAACTGGGGCCATCAACCGCTTTACGTGTGAGGAGATACCGTGATGACTTCGTTCAACTCCGGGGCTCAACCCCAGAACCGTGCGCCTCAATCCATCGGCTTTCTGCTGCTGGACAATTTCACACTCATCTCGCTCGCTTCTGCGGTTGAGCCACTGCGCATGGCGAACCAGTTGTCCGGTCGTGAGCTGTATCGCTGGACTACCCTGAGCGTCGATGGCGGCCAGGTGTGGGCCAGCGACGGTCTGCAAATCACTCCTGATGCTTCGATGCACAAGGCGCCGGTGCTGGACACCGTGATCGTCTGTGGCGGCGTCGGCATTCAGCGCACCGTGACCCGCGAACACGTGAGCTGGCTGCAGAGCCAGGCGCGCCAGTCCCGTCGCCTCGGCGCCGTGTGCACCGGCAGCTGGGCCCTGGCCTGCGCAGGCCTGCTGGACGGCTTCGATTGCAGCGTGCACTGGGAATGTCTGGCGGCGATGCAGGAAGCTTTCCCGCGCGTGGCCATGAGCACACGCCTGTTCACCCTCGACCGCAACCGTTTCACCAGCTCCGGCGGCACCGCTCCGCTGGACATGATGCTGCACCTGATCAGCCGCGATCACGGCCGTGAACTGTCCGCCGCGATCTCGGAGATGTTCGTCTATGAGCGCATTCGTAACGAACAGGATCACCAGCGTGTGCCGCTTAAACACATGCTCGGCACCAACCAGCCGAAGCTGCAGGAAATCGTCGCGCTGATGGAAGCCAACCTCGAGGAGCCCATCGACCTCGACGAGCTGGCGGTCTACGTTTCAGTCTCCCGACGCCAGCTTGAAAGGCTGTTCCAGAAATACCTCCACTGCTCGCCATCGCGTTACTACCTGAAGCTGCGCCTGATCCGCGCGCGTCAGTTGCTCAAGCAAACGCCGATGTCGATCATCGAAGTCGCCTCGGTCTGCGGCTTCGTGTCCACGCCGCACTTCTCCAAGTGCTACCGCGAATACTTCGGCATCCCGCCACGCGACGAGCGCGTAGGCTCCAACACCGCACAGCAAGTGGCGATGATGCCAATTCCTCAGGCCATGGTCCTGGCACCGCTCTCCGGCCCGCTGTCGGCACTGAGCCAGGCGCGCAACGAATCGACGTTTGCGAGTGTGAGATTGTAAGCATTGGTCGTTTAAAGGGCGGGCGCGCTCACCGCGATGAGCGTGCCGCCTGCTCTGGGAATATGTTCGTCCGTGACTTCCCTTGTATCGGTTTGCTCTTAGGCATGCTCAGACGATTCCCATTCGGAACTAAAACGCTTCGGCGTCGTACTTTTGGGCTGTTTCGGCACTGTCTGAATACCCACCTGTCAACTATGACAGTAGCCGGATATCAGATTTCGTAGTGCACTGTGGTCTCGCACATATCGCATGGACTGCAGACATGGACTCGCACATTGCAAGGACCGCTCCCTATAGTCAGTGGCTAATCATCAGGCTGTTGGCACTTCTGATTAGCGCGATCTCTTCCTCCATTTTTGCCGCAGCGCCACCTGCTTCGAATCTAATCGAATTGGAGCAGGTGATTGATCGTGCTGCGCCGCAATCCAGTAGCTCTGATTATCTTAAAAGGTTGCTGGATGATCCTGCTAACCAAGAGCTTCGTTGGGTTACTGCCAATCCGGCCGTCATCACTGAGGCGGCCCAGAACATCAGCTTTGCTGTCTCGGAGCAAAAGACAAAGACCTTCCATTTGAGGAGTTTCAAGAACTCTATAGATGGGATGGTGGTCTGGATAGGTGATACCCCCTCTGACCGCAAAACCAGATTCCCTGGCAGTAATGAGGTTGATTTCGACCCGTTCAATAACGCGATTATTGTGCGTGATGGAGACAAACTCTCGGGCACCTTCATGGTCGACGGTCAGCCCTACAAACTTGCATTTATCGAAGACGGGCGGCATGCGCTTATCAAGATCGATGAGACCAAATTAGCGCCCGAAGGCGAGCCTTTGCCAGGGCAAGAGGAAAGTGCAGACGTCAGCATCACGCCCGCTGCTGATTTATCGATTCGTCACATCCGGGTCTTGATGGTGACGACCCGTCAATCCAGAGCCAGCCGCCCAACCATCCGGGCCGATATCGTGAACGCCATCGAGGCCGCGAATCTGGCAACCTACAACAGCGGCGTCCTGATTCAATTTCAACTGGCTGGCATTTACGATGCTGCCTACGATGAAGAAGGCGATAGTAATGTACTTCTGTCAAACTTGAGGAATGTTCAAACCGACCTTGGGAAAGCGGTCGCGGATAACCGTAATTTATATTTGGCAGATTTGGTGTCCATGGTGATGACTAGCCCTGAGGTGTGTGGGCGTGCCTACCTCAATGCAACTAAGGCGAGTGCATACTCGGTCATCAGCTGTACTTCATCGTTAGCGCATGAGATGGGTCATAACTTGGGGGCGGACCATAACAGGGAAGGGTTTTCCGGCATGGACTCGCCGCCTTATATGTTTGGGTATCGTCATGAAGCGGAACCGAAGTTCCGTACGAAAATGTCGGCTCAGTGCCGGACCGGGAGCTGTCCGAGAATCGCTTTTTTCTCAACGCCTTACCGGTCTTATGAGGGCATACCGATGGGGACCGTCGAACACAATAATGTCGCGCGCAGGCTGAATGAGCGTCGTGGGGTGGTGGATGATTTCTACCCGGGAAACCATAAGGGCTACAAACCGTTTCTGAACCGCTTCATGCTCGACGCCCACCTGTCGCTGTGCCTGCAAACCAACAGTGCCGACAGCTCGGTGGCCATGGGGCCCTGTAGCGCAGCCGGTACTGACGCTGATCAGAATTCAATGCGTGAATGGAAAGCAGTTTCTTCCGACGGGACCTATTGGAACATCAGAAATCACTTCATCGACTCGCGAAGTACGGAGGATCAGTGCCTGATGACCACACGAAAACTTGACGCTGTCGGCAAAGTAATGATGGGCGCTTGTAGCCCTGCCGCAGGTGAATACGTAAGCCAGCGGCAATGGACGTTGGAATCGGTGGGTAACGGTCTTTATGAGCTGAAAAACAAATACAGTCACGATGCGCATAATGGCGAATGTTTAAGAACATTTGCCGAGAACAAGACCGTTTTACTGGATAACTGCAGGCCAAACGGTAAGGCCGATTACAACTCGATGCGGCGCTGGAACTGGGAAATGTTCCAATAGCGATTAAAACCTCAAGCGTCGTGCCGGCGGTAGCGTTCTTGAAGGCGCGCCGCCGGCGGGACCGCTACGGAGCCTCAAGCCTGCGCGCGGCCTTTGTTATACGTCGCCAACGCCGGCAATAGCTGTTGATCGATCGCCTGACGCACGGCTGGCAGGATGGTTGCGCTGCTGGTGAGCATCTTTTCCACCAACTGGCGCAATGCGCGGGCGCGGTCGTCGTTCAAGCCACACACCACTTGGGCGCAGGCTTGTTCAGCGGTGGCGCCGGAAGGCATTTCAAAGCCGATCGATCTGAGTTGACCCAGTAGATCGTCCTGGTCGATCAGGTCCGCATGCATCATGACGCTCGCTCCTTTTCTTGGGATTGAGCCGATTCTGGTAGCGCCGCGCACGCTCGGCAATACCTGTCGTCGGCAATGTCTGGCATACGCAACAGCACGTCGGTTTTGGCTATGTAACCATTTAGTTCATTCGGCATAATCGCTTCATTCACATTGCGCGGGCGACGGTTTGGTCACCCTCTGGTCCGTGCATGTCCCTCAACCCCGGTTTTGTAACGGCTTAACCGGGGCTTTTTTTGCCTGTGATTTGGCTTACCGCGCGCGCCAAGGCACGAGCGGTCTGCGCAACGGCGGCTGTTTTGTTAAACTCCGCAGCCTTCCAGGAGCCGCCATGAACTACCGTCACGCCTTCCACGCTGGCAACCACGCCGACGTCTTCAAACACATCGTCCTGACTCGCTTGATCGCGCTGATGTCGCGCAAGGAGCAGCCGCTTGCCTACCTCGACACCCACGCGGGCCTGGGTCTGTACGACCTGCAAGGTGATCAGGCCACGCGCACCGGAGAGTGGATCGAAGGCATCGGCCGTTTGTGGGACGCAGAGGATGTGCCGCCCATGGCGGCCGGATATCTGGACGTGATCCGCCAGATGAACCGCAAGACCGGCGAATTGCGCTACTACCCCGGTTCGCCTGAGCTGGCACGACGTCTGACCCGCGAGCAGGATCGCGTGCTGCTCAACGAGAAGCACCCGGAAGACGGCGCGCTGCTCAAGGACAACATGAAATACGACCGCCGCGTGGCGGTGCACCTGGGTGAGGGCTGGCACGTACCGCGAGCCTTGCTGCCGGTGCAGGAGAAGCGTGCGGTGATGCTGATCGACCCGCCGTTCGAGCAACTCGACGAGATGAAGCGGTGCTCGGTAGCGCTCAAGGAAGCCATCGGTCGCATGCGTCAGACCGTCGCTGCCATCTGGTATCCGGTCAAGGACCAGCGCGCGCTCAAGCGTTTTTATCAGGAATTGGCTGAAACCGGCGCGCCGAAGCTGTTGCGTGTGGAGTTGCTGGTGCATCCGCTGGACACACCGAACAGCCTGAACGGCTCAGGCATGGCCATCGCCAACCCACCATGGGGCTTGGAAGAAGAACTGCGTGAGCTGCTGCCATGGCTGGCCGAGAAGCTGGGCCAGACTAAAGGTGACTGGACGATGGACTGGCTGATCGCTGAGGCTTGATTTGCCCTCGGTAGCATAGTGGGCGGATAAGTACGGCCCTGAAAACGCCGTGATCCCTGTGGGAGCGAGCTTGCTCACGAAGGCTGCGGATCAGTCACCACAGATGCATTGGGTGCACCGGCCTCTTCGTGAGCGAGCTCACTCCCACAGTGGTTGAATGTCGGGGCGGATATTGCGCCCGTCCCGAGCTCACTCGTTTTAAGGATTCAGACTCGGCGGCATGCAAACGCCCGTGCCGCCAATCCCGCAATAGCCTTGCGGATTCTTCGCCAGATATTGCTGGTGATACGCCTCAGCGAAATACACGGTCGGCGCCTGGTCGATTTCCGTGGTGATCTCCCCCAGACCCGCCTTGGTCAGTTCCGCCTGGAACACCTTGGCGCTAGCCTGAGCCGCTTCCAGCTGTTCTGGCGTGGTGGCGTAGATCACCGAGCGGTACTGGGTGCCGATGTCGTTGCCTTGACGCATGCCCTGGGTTGGGTTGTGCAGTTCCCAGAACATCGCCAGCAGCTCCTGATAGCTGACTTTCGCCGGCTCATACACCACCAGCACGACTTCGCTGTGGCCGGTCAGGCCAGAACACACCTCTTCATACGTCGGGTTCGGCGTAAAGCCGCCCGCGTAGCCGACGACGGTGCTGACAACACCCTCACGTTGCCAGAAACGACGCTCGGCGCCCCAGAAGCAACCCAGGCCGAAGATGGCGAATTCAACGTCTTCAAAGAACGGGCCCAGCAGCGGGTTGCCGTTGACGAAGTGCGTTTCCGGCAGGGCCATCGGGGTTTCGCGGCCCGGCAGCGCTTGCTGGGCAGTAGGGAGTTCGTTTTTGTTCACAAGGATTTCCGAGCGCAGGGCCATGAGGTAGACCTCTCATGGACAGGACAACCGACAGGGTTTGTCAGTGAAGGACGTATATGGGGTCAGATTGTGTTGTTACAAATGAAAGGCGACAAGTGTGCCGTACGCGGCATGAGCGGGGAAGGGGTCCGACACCTGGATGTCAGAGCTGAGGCCCGCGCGGGTAGCGCCGTAACGCGTTGATCAAGTCTTCACCCGGGATGGGTTTATCGAACAGATAACCCTGGCCTACGTCGCAGCGGTGGCGACGCAGGAACGCCAGTTGCTCGGCGGTCTCGATGCCTTCCGCGACCACGGTCAGCTTGAGGTTATGCGCCATGGCGATGACCGCCGAAGTGATTTCCATGTCGTCCTGATCGTCCGGAATGTCGCGGATGAAGCTGCGGTCGATCTTGATCACGTCGATCGGGAATTTCTTCAAATAACTGAAGGACGAGTAGCCGGTGCCGAAGTCGTCCATCGCCAGCGTCAGGCCGAGGGTCTTCAGGGACTCCAGTTGGAGACGCGTATCTTCCGTCGCTTCCAGCAGCAGGCCCTCGGTGAGCTCCAGCTCCAGCAGCGACGGGTCGAGCTGTTCTTCGCGCAGAATGTTGGCGAGCGAGGTCACCAGCTCAGGGTCGGAGAACTGCTTGGGCGAGACGTTGATCGCCACGTGCAGCTTGCCGTAACCGGCGGCGGTGAGTTGTTTGCTCATGCGGCAGGACTGGCGCGCGACCCATTTGCCGATCGGGATGATCAGGCCGGTTTCCTCGGCGACGCTGATGAACTGGTCCGGTCGGATCATGCCCTTTTCCGGATGGTTCCAGCGCAAGAGCGCTTCCATACCCAGCAGACGCCCGGTGCGCAGGCACAGCTTGGGCTGATAGAAAACTTCCAGCTCGTTTTGCGTCAGGGCGCGGCGCAGGTTGTTCTCGACGAACAGCTTGTAGCTGGCCTCGGCGTTGAGCGCCTCGGTGAACACCTGGACCTGATGCTTACCGTTGGCCTTGGCCTTGTGCAGCGCCAAGCCGGCGTTCTTCATCAGGGTTTGCGGGTCGCGACCGTGCAGGGGCGCGCAGGCCAGGCCGACGGAGCCGGTCACACTGATCAACTGGTTATCGACGAACATGGGCTTGTCCAGCGTCGTCAGCACCTGGCTGGCGATGCGCTGACCGTCTTCGAGACCGGTGTCGTCGAGCAGCACAGCGAACTCGTTACTGGCAAAGCGCGCGAGAATCCCGGTCGGGCTCAGGCTGTTGCGTAAACGCCGCGCGAGGCTGATCAGCAACTTGTCGCCGGTCTGGTGACCGAGGCTGTCGTTGATGCGTTTGAAATTGTCGATGTCCACCAGCAGCAGGCTGATCGGCGTTTCGATGTCCCGGGCGAAGTGCTCGTCGAGGGTGCGAATGAACGCCGGACGGTTGCCCAGATTGGTCAGGTTGTCGGTGTACGCCAGGCGCTCGATCCGCTGCTGGGAGAGCTTGGCCTGGGTGATGTCTTCGTAGATGCCGATGTAATGGGTCAGCTCGCGGTTGTCGCCAAAGACCTTGGAAATCGACAACTGACCCCAGTAAGGCTCTAGGTTCTTGCGGCGGCTCTTGAATTCGCCCTGCCAGCTGTTGCCGCTGACCAGGCTTGAATTGGCGTCCAGCAGAAGCGAATTGAGATTCTCCAGTGCGGGCAGTTCCGACAGGCGATGGCCATGGACTTCATCCGCGGTGTACTGGGTTATCTCAGTGAAACTTGGGTTGACGTACTCGACCACGCCGTCGCAATTGACCAGCAGAAACGCATTGGCGCTCTGTTCCACGGCGCGCTGGAACAGGTGCAGCGCGTTGGTGGCGGTGCGGCGATTGTGGTTGTTGATCGCCTGTGCGAACTGGTCGGCCAGCTCACCCGCGAAAGCAATCTCGTCGGACTGCCAGTCGCGCGCCGTGCCGGTCTGTTCCAGGCACAACACGCCAACGACGTGGCCGTCGATACGTATGCTGGCGTCGAGAATTGCATTGATGTCACGCGGCCCAAGGCTTTCGGCCAGTTCACGGGTGCGCGGGTCGAGCTGCACGTCATTGGCGTCGATGGCACGACTGGTGTGCAGCGCTTCGAGGTAGCTGGGGTAACGACTGATGTCGATCGCGGCGGGTTTGAAGTAACCGTCGATGTCCCGGCGATACTCGGCGATGGCCTCGAGTGTCTGGCCGTTGAGGTTCCAGATGGCCGCGCGATCAATATCGTAGATCTCGCAAGCGCTCTTGGTGATCAGCTCGGCGGCTTCCTGCAGGGAATTGCTGGAGCTGTAGCGATGGCGCGCCAGACGCAGAATCAGGCTCTGCTGCGCGCGAACCCGTTCCAGATGCTGCAGCTGTTCGTATTGAGCGCGTTGATTCAGCTCCAGGGCGATCTGCAGGCGTGAGTTCTGAACTTCCAGGTCCGGACTGAACGCCAGCTCGCTGGTGTCGAACACTTCATCCACCACCATCAGATACCCGCGCAGCAGGTGACGGTTGTGCTGCTTGTAGCCTTCACCGATCTCAAGCAGGCCCAGCGGGCCGCGAGTGGTGTGCAGGGTGTAGCGGATGACGTAATGCGAGTTGCTGGCCAGTTGCATCTGCACAGCATCGTGCAAGTGGTAGCGAGCTTCCGGTTCCATCAGGCTGGCATAAGGCGCGCCGATGAGGGCGCACAGCTCCATGGCCGGCATGTCGAACTGCTTTTCACAGTTAGGATCCAGGTACAGCATCGCCCAGCTGGGTTCATTCAGCCGTTCGAAACGCAGCATGCCGAGCCGCGAGGGCACCGGCAATTGCGTCACGACCTCGGCTGCCGATCGGGCGGCAGCATCAGGTTGGCTTTTCATGAAGAAACTCGCTTTAAGAGTACTGTCGCGGATGGGCAAGGAGCCCATCGTTAAATCGCGTGTCGCAAGGTTGCATCATGGCGAACGGGCTGACAAGTGAGCGCGATGGCTTAGTGCTATAAATCTGTCGGCAAATCGGGGATTAACTAAAGGTTGTTGGTCGGATTTGTCTGGAAAGGGCGGTAAGTGGTTGATGTGGGTGTTGGCGGTGGGCGCTTTTGTTGCGCATGTCCCCTCGTTCGATGATCGTTCCCACGCTCCGCGTGGTAACGCATCGATTGACGCTCCGCGTCGAGTTCGACGCGGAGCGTCTCGCCCTGCATTCCCACGCGGAGCGTGGGAACGATCAAGCAGAAACATCAGGTTGACGCAGTCCGTGTAGGAGCGTGGCTTGTCCCGCGATCTGCCGACCGGCAGCAAAACCTGTGTACAGAGTGTCAGGCATGATTGAGTCGCCTGATTTTGCTACCGCTGCGCGGCAGATCGCGGGACAAGCCACGCTCCTACAGTAAAGAGTGGAGCGGGGAGATGAATGCACGACTCAAGAATGCGAAGAGCGTTAGCTCCAGCCCGAGTTGCTCTAGTGCGCGGAAGTCCAGGCCCCACAAAACGCGACTTGGGTGCAGGCTGAGCGCAGGTGGCGCGGAGTGGGTCGAGCGGCATGGATGCCGCGAGAGCGCCGTCAGGACATGGATGTCCGTTCGGCGCGGGCCCACGGAGCGTCGCCGGAGTGAAGGAACCCGACGAAGTCGGGCCCAACCGGGAGCCGGACCCTTGGTTACTTGGGGTCTTTTCAAGTAACTCGCCGAAGGCGAAACAGGTCTGGCGTTAGCCAGAGCAGAGGTTGCGGCACCACCGAACTCGGCTATACCCCCAATCCCAATCCCAATCCCAATCCCAATCCCAATCCCAATCCCAATCCCAATCCCAATCCCAATCCCAAAAACATACGCCCAAAAAAAGCCCCGCCAAATAAGCGGGGTTGAGGTACGAGCGTGGCAGCTCGAAAAACAGCGAAGGCCCGTTTCATGGGAAACGGGCCTTGTACGGCTTACAGCAGAATCGTACGAATATCCGCCAGCAAATCGCTCAGACGCTTGGTGAAGCGAGCCGCTGCTGCGCCGTTGATCACACGGTGATCGTAAGACAGCGACAGCGGCAGCATCAGGCGAGGCTGGAACGCCTTGCCGTCCCAGACCGGTTGCATGGTGGCCTTGGACACACCCAGGATCGCCACTTCAGGCGCGTTGACGATCGGCGTGAAGCCGGTGCCGCCAATGTGACCGAGGCTGGAGATCGTGAAGCAGGCGCCTTGCATCTCGTTGGCCGACAGCTTCTTGCTGCGGGCTTTCTCAGCCAGCTCGGCAGCTTCGGCAGCCAGTTGCAGCAGGCTCTTCTGGTCGACGTTCTTGATCACAGGGACCAGGAGGCCTTCCGGCGTGTCCACGGCGAAGCCGATGTTGACGTATTTCTTGCGGATGATGGCCTTGCCGCTTGGCGCCAGCGAACTGTTGAAGTCCGGCAGTTCCTTGAGCAGGTGTGCGCAGGACTTGAGCAGCAGAGGCAATACGGTCAGCTTCACGCCCGCTTTCTCGGCGACGGCTTTCTGCGCAACGCGGAAAGCTTCCAGGTCGGTGATGTCGGCCTGATCGAACTGAGTCACGTGCGGGATGTTCAGCCAGCTGCGGTGCAGGCCGGTGGCGCCCAGTTGCATCAGGCGAGTCATCGGCACTTCTTCGATTTCGCCGAACCGACTGAAATCGACTTCCGGAATCGGTGGAATCCCCATGCCGCCGGCAGCGCCGCCAGCAGCTGGCGCGTCCTTGGACTTGGTCATGATGGATTTGACGTAAGCCTGCACGTCTTCCTTCAGCACGCGACCGTGTGGGCCGGTGGCAGTCACAGCGCTCAGCTCGACGCCGAACTCGCGGGCCAGCTGACGAACAGCCGGGCCTGCGTGAACCTTGGCGCCGTCTTTGGCAGGAGCGGCTGCAGGAGCAGGGGCTGCTTCGGCTTTCGGAGCAGGTGCAGCGGCCGGTGCTGCTGCAGGCGCGTCAGCCTTGGCCGGAGCCGGAGCTGCTGCCGGAGCAGGAGCAGCGGCCGGTGCAGCGCCAGCCACTTTCAATTTCAGGATCAGGTCGCCCGTGCCGACTTCGTCTTCGACCTTGACGCTGATGCTCTCGACCACGCCCGCGGCTGGAGAAGGAATCTCCATCGAGGCTTTGTCGGATTCCAGCGTGATCAGCGATTGATCGGCTTCGATGCTGTCGCCAACCTTGACCATCAACTCGATGATACGAGCCTTGCCCGACGAACCGATGTCAGGGACGTGGATGTCCTGAACGGCGGCTTCGGCAGCAGGGGCGGGTGCGGCAGCGGCCGGGGCAGCGG
Organism: Pseudomonas abietaniphila; assembly: GCF_039697315.1. NCBI lineage: Bacteria > Pseudomonadati > Pseudomonadota > Gammaproteobacteria > Pseudomonadales > Pseudomonadaceae > Pseudomonas > Pseudomonas abietaniphila. The sequence goes on from NZ_CP155619.1 coordinate 3,663,595, forward strand.
CTTCAGCAGGCTTTTCAGCCGCAGGTGCCGGAGCAGCTGCAGCAGGTTCAGCGGCAGGCGCAGCCGCGGCTTCGCCTTCGACTTCCAGCTCGAACAGCTCGTCGCCTTCTTTCAGGCGGTCGCCCAGCTTCACTTTCATGCTTTTGATGACGCCGGCTTTAGGCGCAGGGATTTCCATGCTCGCCTTGTCCGACTCCAGCGTCAGAACGCTCTGGTCCGCTTCGATGCGATCACCGACCTTGACGAACAACTCAATGACTTCACCTTCACCGTTGCCGATGTCGGGTACGCGAATTAACTCACTCACAATGTCTCTCCTTAGGAGAACCTGTTCACTCGACTGCGCTGCCGGTAGTGCGACAAAACAGCCTTGGATGCTCATTTACCGGAGTAAATTCCGCATCCTTGGCTGTCTTGCGCAATGTCGCAGCGCGCTTTGCGATCGTTAACGCAGACCTTAGCAGTCCAGCGGGTTGCGTTTATCCGGGTCGATACCGAACTTGGTGATGGCTTCCGCCACGACCTTAGGTTCGATGTCGCCACGATCGGCCAAGGCTTCCAGGGCGGCCAGCACGACGAAGTGACGGTCAACTTCGAAGAAGTTGCGCAGCTTCTTGCGGCTGTCGGAACGGCCGAAGCCGTCGGTGCCCAGGACTTTGTATTCCTTGGTCGGAACCCACTGACGGATCTGGTCAGCGAACAGTTTCATGTAGTCGGTCGAAGCGATCACCGGACCTTTACGGCCGTTGAGGCACTCTTCAACGTAGCTCACTTGTGGCTTCTGGCCTGGTTTCAGGCGGTTGGCGCGTTCTACGGCCAGACCGTCGCGACGCAGTTCGTTGAAGCTAGTAACGCTCCAGACGTCCGCACCGACGTTGAACTGCTCGCGCAGGATCTTCGCCGCTTCGCGTACTTCGCGCAGGATGGTGCCCGAACCCAGGAGCTGCACGTGATGCGCGGCTTCCTTGGTGTCTTCTTCCAGCAGGTACATGCCCTTGACGATGCCTTCTTCGGAACCTGCCGGCATGGCTGGCTGGACGTAGGATTCGTTCATCACGGTCAGGTAGTAGAAGACGTCCTGTTGTTCTTCGAACATCTTCTTCATGCCGTCCTGAATGATCACCGCCAGCTCGTAGCCGTAGGTTGGATCGTAGGTGCGGCAGTTCGGGATGGTCGAGGCCAGTATGTGGCTGTGACCGTCTTCGTGCTGCAGACCTTCACCGTTCAGGGTGGTACGACCGGCGGTGCCGCCGACCAGGAAGCCACGGGTGCGGCTGTCGCCTGCGGCCCATGCCAGGTCACCGATACGCTGGAAACCGAACATCGAGTAGAAGATGTAGAACGGAATCATCGGCTGGTTGTGGCTGCTGTACGAAGTACCGGCAGCGATGAAGGAGGACATGGCGCCTGCTTCGTTGATGCCTTCCTCGAGGATCTGACCTTTCTTGTCCTCGCGGTAGAACATCACTTGTTCTTTGTCGACTGGCTCGTACAGCTGACCTACGGAGGAGTAGATGCCCAGCTGACGGAACATGCCTTCCATACCGAAGGTACGGGCTTCGTCCGGGATGATCGGAACGATGCGCTGACCCACTTCCTTGTCCTTGACCAATTGGGTCAGGATGCGCACGAACGCCATGGTGGTGGAGATTTCGCGGTCGCCAGTACCGTCCAGGATAGCCTTCAGGGTTTCCAGTGGCGGGGTCGGCAGGCTGAAGCTCTGTGCACGACGCTGCGGCACGAAACCGCCCAGCGCAGCACGACGCTCGCTCAGGTAACGGGCTTCGGCGCTGCCTTCTTCCGGTTTGAAGAACGGCAGTGCTTCCAGCTGGTCGTCTTTGACCGGAATGTCGAAACGGTCGCGGAAGTGACGCAGGCTGTCGACGTCGACTTTCTTGGTGTTGTGCGCGGTGTTTTTCGCTTCACCGGCGCCGGTGCCATAACCTTTGATGGTCTTGGCCAGAACCACGGTCGGTTGACCTTTGTGGTTAACGGCCTGGTGGTACGCCGCGTAGACCTTGTACGGGTCGTGGCCGCCACGGTTGAGCTTCCAGATCTCGTCGTCGGACATGTCTGCAACCATCGCCTTGAGTTCTGGCGTGTTGAAGAAGTGTTCGCGAACGAAGGCGCCGTCTTTGGCCTTGTAGTTCTGGTATTCGCCGTCGATGACTTCGTCCATGCGACGTTGCAGGATGCCGTCGACGTCCTTGGCCAGCAGTGGGTCCCAGAAACGGCCCCAGATGACTTTGGTCACGTTCCACTGAGCACCGCGGAAGACGCCTTCCAGTTCCTGGATGATCTTGGCGTTGCCGCGAACCGGACCGTCCAGACGCTGCAGGTTGCAGTTCACGACGAAGATCAGGTTGTCGAGCTTCTCGCGACCGGCCAGGGCGATGGCGCCCAGGGATTCCGGCTCGTCGGTCTCGCCGTCGCCCAGGAAGCACCAGACTTTCTGCTTGCCTTCAGGGATGTAACCGCGGTGCTCCAGGTACTTCATGAAGCGCGCCTGGTAGATCGCCTGGATTGGACCCAGACCCATGGAAACGGTCGGGAACTGCCAGAAGTCTTTCATCAGCCACGGGTGTGGGTAGGACGACAGACCGTTGCCATCGACTTCCTGACGGAAGTTGTTCATTTGTTCTTCAGTGATGCGGCCTTCCATGAACGCACGGGCGTAGACGCCTGGCGATGCGTGACCCTGGAAGTAGATCAGGTCGCCGCCGTGTTCGTCGGTCGGGGCCTGGAAGAAGTAGTTGAAGCCAATGTCGTACAGGGTTGCACTGGAAGCGAAGCTGGAGATGTGACCGCCCAGATCCGGATCGCCGATGTTGGTTTTGACAACCATTGCCAGGGCGTTCCAACGCACCAACGAGCGAATGCGGCGTTCCATGAACAGGTCGCCAGGCATGCGTGCTTCGTGGGTGACAGGAATGGTGTTGCGGTATGGCGTGGTGATGGCGTACGGCAGCTGCGAACCACTTCGTGTGGCCAGCTCACCCATACGGGTCATCAGGTAATGAGCACGGTCTTCGCCTTCTTTGTCGAGAACCGATTCCAGGGCGTCCAGCCATTCCTGGGTTTCGACGGGATCGAGGTCTTGCATGGCTTGCTCCAGGGCGGAAAGGCTTCCAGAATCGGTTGCCTGAGTTTGTTGCGACTGGCCTTGTGGGCAGACGACGTAAAAATTCTTGGATGACCGGAGTTGTACCCGGCGTTGTGTAGTTTTACTACAAATCTTTGGCCGTTTCAGCTTTTTGACTTGTATATACAGTAGTAAAACTACAGGTGAACGATGTTTTCGCTCGGGTCACGCAGTGAAACAAATCGCTAATGTTGGTTGAAACAACAAACAGATCAAGTGAAAGCTGATGCTGGCAACCAAAAATAATGAAGCGCTAGCAATTTTTAACCTTTGTTCGACAGTCCTGTCCGTATCGTGTGTACAAACCTCCACGGCGGGTAGTCTTTTGAACGCCGACCAAGGATAGACCATGAGCCTCCCTTTGCTGGCTGATCTGCCGGCCGTCCTGCTGCCGTTGGTCACTCGTGCACAGCAGTCGTTCCGCGCTGCGCTTGTCTCTCTGACGGACGCCGGTCCGGCGACTTTCGACGCCTGGCCCGCTGAACGTCTGGCCGCTTTCGATCGCGTCTGCGCGGCCAGCGACTTTGTCGCCGATCAGGTGAGCCGCGACCCTCAGATGCTGCTCGACCTCGCCGAATCCGGTGAGCTTGAGCGTGGCTATAAAGCCGGTGAGCTGCGCGAACAGATTGCTGTCGCAGTGCAGGAAGCGCTCAGTGACGATGAGCTGGGGCGTAATCTACGTCGGCAGAGGACGCGGCAGCAAGTCCGAATTATCTGGCGCGACCTGACACGGCAAGCCGATCTGATCGAAACCTGTCGCGACCTTTCCGACATGGCCGATGGCAGTATCGACCTCGCGTACCAGTGGCTGTATGAAAGGCATTGCCAGCAATTCGGAACACCCACCGGGCGTCGCAGCGGCGAGCCGCAGCACATGGTGATCCTCGGCATGGGCAAGCTTGGCGCGGTCGAATTGAACCTGTCTTCAGACATCGACCTGATCTTCGCCTACCCCGAGGGCGGCGAAACCCAAGGGGTCAAACGTCCGCTGGATAATCAGGAGTTTTTCATCCGTCTGGGCCAGCGTCTGATCAAGGCGCTGGATCCGGTCACGGTCGACGGTTTTGTCTTTCGCGTCGACATGCGCTTGCGGCCCTATGGCTCGTCTGGCGCGCTGGTGCTCAGCTTCAACGCGCTTGAGCAGTATTACCAGGATCAAGGGCGCGACTGGGAACGCTACGCCATGATCAAGGCACGCGTGGTCGGCGGTGATCAGGCCAAGGGTGACGAGTTGCTGGAAATGCTGCGACCGTTTGTTTATCGGCGCTACCTGGATTTTTCGGCCATCGAAGCGCTGCGCACCATGAAGCAACTGATTCAGCAGGAGGTCCGGCGCAAGGGCATGGCGGCCAACATCAAACTGGGTTCGGGCGGGATCCGCGAGGTGGAATTCATCGCTCAAGCGTTCCAGCTTATTCACGGCGGTCGCGACCTGAGCCTGCAGCAGCGTCCGTTGCTCAAGGTGTTGCGCACGCTCGACGGTCAGGGCTATCTGCCTTCGGCCGTCATCGATGAGCTGCGTCAGGGGTATGAATTCCTGCGCTACACCGAGCACGCCATACAGGCCATTGCCGACCGCCAGACACAGATGCTGCCCGAGGATGATCAGGACCAGTCGCGCATCGCGTTTATCATGGGCTTTGCCGACTGGGACAGCTTCCACGAGAAGCTTATGTATTGGCGCGGTCGGGTTGACTGGCATTTCCGGCAAGTCATCGCCGACCCGGATGAAGAAGACGGTCAGGAGGACGGCGGCGAGGAGATCGTCGGCGGCGAGTGGTTGCCACTGTGGGAAGAGTCACAGAATGAAGAGAGCGCCTGCCTGCAATTGCAGGAGGGCGGGTTCACGGATGCGCCGAAAGCGCTGAAGCATCTGAGTAATCTGCGTAACAGTTCGCAGCTGCGCTCGATGCAGCGTCTGGGGCGTGAGCGACTGGATGCATTTATTCCGCGCCTGTTGGCGCAAGCGGTCGAGCACAGCAATCCTGATCTGGTCCTCGAACGTGTGCTGCCTTTGGTCGAAGCCGTGGCGCGGCGGTCGGCTTATCTGGTGCTTCTGACCGAAAACCCCGGTGCGCTGCGCCGATTGCTGACCTTGTGCGCGGCAAGTCCCTGGATCGCCGAGCAGATTGCGCGCTTCCCGTTGCTGCTGGACGAATTGCTCAACGAAGGGCGGTTGTTCAGCCCGCCACAAGCGCTGGAATTGGGCGCCGAGTTACGTGAGCGCCTGACCCGCATTCCAGAAGATGATCTTGAACAGCAGATGGAAGCGCTTCGGCACTTCAAGCTGGCGCACAGCCTGCGTGTCGCGGCGTCGGAGATCACCGGGAGTCTGCCGTTGATGAAGGTCAGCGATTACCTGACCTGGCTGGCAGAGGCCATTCTGGAACAGGTGTTGGCGTTGGCGTGGCGGCACACGGTGGCGCGCCATGGCGCGCCACGGCGCCCGGACGGCACGGTGTGCGATCCCGGCTTTGTGATTGTCGGTTATGGGAAAGTCGGCGGGATCGAACTGGGGCATGGTTCCGATCTGGATCTGGTGTTCATCCACGATGGCGATCCACAGGCCGAAACCGACGGCGCCAAACCGATCGACGGCGCGCAGTTCTTTACGCGTCTGGGGCAGCGGATCATCCATTTGATCACCACGCAGACCAACTCCGGTCAGTTGTACGAAGTAGACATGCGCCTGCGGCCTTCGGGTGCGTCGGGTTTGCTGGTGAGTTCACTGGGTGCGTTTTCCCGTTATCAGGAAAACGAAGCCTGGACCTGGGAGCATCAGGCACTGGTGCGTGCCCGGGTGCTGGTGGGCAGTACGGACGTGGGCCGGGGATTCGAAGCGGTTCGCGCAGCGGTACTGGGCCGCGAGCGCGATCTGGACACGCTGCGTCAGGAAGTCAGCGAGATGCGCGCCAAGATGCGCGACAACCTCGGCACCAAGGGCACAACCGCCGGCAAGGGGGCAAATGCCTTCGAAGCCACGGCGTCGTTCGATCTCAAGCAGGACGCCGGTGGTATCGTCGATATCGAATTTATGGTGCAATACGCGGCCTTGGCGTGGTCCAGAGAGCATCCCGCGCTGCTTCGATACACCGATAACATCCGCATTCTTGAAGGTCTGGAGCAGGCGGGTTTGATGCCGGCCGACGATGCCAGCCTGCTGCGCGAGGTGTACAAGGCGTATCGTTCAGCCGCTCACCGACAGGCCTTGCAGAAGGATGCGGGGGTGGTCAGCGGCGATCAGTTTGCGGCCGAGCGGCGTGAAGTGATGCGGATCTGGGCGCAGTTGGGGTTGAGTTGATGTTGACGCAGGACACATCACTCCCTGTGGGAGCGAATTCATTCGCGAAAGATGTGTCAGGCGACGCAGACGTGTCGATGGGTCTGGCTCATCGCGAATGAATTCGCTCCCACAGGTGGCGAGCCAGGCAGTGACAGCACTGCAACGCCCTAATTGAAGGGCATATATAAAGCTATGACAGGGAGGCGTCAGGCTGTGTGGAAGCGTCACGCAGTCTGATGGGCCTCCCTGCTCGTTTCTGGTCGTTTTTGGATTGAGCATGAGAATTCTGATCGTAGGGCCCAGCTGGGTCGGTGACATGGTGATGGCGCAAACGCTGTTCCAGTGCCTGAAACAGCGTCACCCGCAATGCGAAATCGATGTGCTGGCGCCCGAGTGGAGCCGGCCGATCCTTGAGCGTATGCCCGAGGTGCGCAAGGCCTTGAGCTTCCCGCTCGGCCACGGCGCGCTCGAACTGGCGACCCGTCGTCGCATCGGTAAATCCCTGAAGGGCCAATACGATCAGGCGATCCTGCTGCCGAACTCGTTGAAGTCGGCGTTGGTCCCGTTCTTCGCCGGCGTCCCGAAACGCACGGGCTGGCGTGGCGAATTTCGTTACGGCCTGCTCAACGACGTGCGCATCCTCGACAAGCAGCAATACCCGCTGATGATCGAGCGGTTCATGGCGCTGGCCTTTGAGAAAGGCGCCGAGATCCCGCGCCCGTATCCCAAGCCGAGCCTTCAGATCGAAACCGCCAGCCGCGATGCCGCGCTGGCCAAGTTCGGTCTGAGCCTGGATCGCCCGGTATTGGCGCTCTGCCCAGGCGCAGAGTTTGGCGAGTCCAAGCGCTGGCCTTCCGAACATTACGCCAAAGTCGCCGAAGCGAAGATTCGCGAAGGCTGGCAGGTCTGGCTGTTCGGCTCCAAGAACGATCATCCCGTGGGTGAAAGCATTCGCGAGCGGCTGATTCCCGGCCTGCGGGAAGAGTCGGTCAACCTCAGTGGCGGCACCTCGCTGGCTGAAGCCATTGACCTGCTGTCCTGCGCCGACGCGGTCGTGTCGAACGACTCCGGCCTGATGCACGTGGCCGCTGCGCTGAATCGCCCGCTGGTGGCAGTGTACGGTTCGACCTCGCCGGGCTTTACGCCGCCGCTGGCCGATCATGTGGAGATCGTTCAATTGGGCATCGAATGCAGTCCCTGCTTCGAGCGCACTTGCCGTTTCGGTCACTACAACTGCCTGCGCCTGCTGGAACCGGACTCGGTGATCCAGGCCCTGAGCCAGTTGGGCGGCACCCCGGTAGAGGTTGCCTGACTTGCGGGTATTGCTGATCAAGACCTCGTCGCTGGGTGACGTTATTCATACCCTGCCTGCGCTGACCGATGCCATGCGTGCCCTGCCGGGCATCCAGTTCGACTGGGTCGTCGAAGAAGGCTTCGCGGAGATACCGACCTGGCACCCGGCGGTTTCGGGCGTGATACCGGTCGCGATCCGCCGCTGGCGCAAGAACCTCTGGCAGACCTTCAAGAATGGCCAGTGGCGGCAGTTCAAACAGCGTTTGCGCGACACCCGTTACGATCTGGTGATTGACGCCCAGGGTCTGCTGAAAAGCGCCTGGCTGACCCGTTACGTCAAAGCGCCCATCGCCGGCCTGGACAGGAACTCCGCGCGCGAGCCATTGGCCGCCCGGTTTTACGACCGGGCGTACCCTGTGGCTCGCGGTCAACATGCGGTCGAGCGGTTGCGGCAGTTGTTCGCCCAGGCGCTGGGTTATGAAGTGCCCGCCGGCCTTGGCGATTACGGGCTGGACCGCAGTCGTTTGCTGCACGCCGGTACCGGCGCGCCGTTTGTCTTGTTCCTGCACGGCACGACCTGGGTGACCAAGCACTGGCCTGAGGTGTACTGGCGGCAATTGGCCGAGCGCATGATCGATCAGGGACTTGAGGTTCACTTGCCTTGGGGCAACCCGGCAGAGAAAGCCCGGGCCGAGCGAATTGCGTCAGGCCTTGATAAAGCCGTGGTGCTCCCCAAACTCAATCTCGCAGGCGTCGCCAAAGTGCTGGCCAGCGCACAAGGGTGCGTTGCCGTTGACACCGGCCTTGGGCATCTGGCGGCTGCGCTCGACGTGCCGACCCTGTCGTTGTTCGGCCCGACCAATCCGGGCCTGACCGGCGCGTACGGCAAGTCACAGGTTCATCTGGCCGGCGATTACCCGGCCTGTGCGCCGTGTCTGCAAAAGAAATGCACCTATCAACCCACGGCAGAAGACAAGCGCCAGGTTGATACCGAACGCGAGTGGCCCATGTGCTTCACTCGCCTGAATCCCGAGCGAGTGGCGAGCCAGTTGAGCGCGCTGTTGCCGGCAAAGGAACATCCGTAATGCAATTGGCATTCGTGCTTTATAAATACTTCCCCTTCGGCGGCCTGCAACGCGACTTCATGCGCATCGCCCTGGAGTGTCAGCAGCGTGGGCACACGATCCGTGTCTACACGCTGATCTGGGAAGGCGACGTGCCACCGGGCTTCGAAGTGCTGGTGGCGCCGGTCAAGGCGATCTTCAACCATCGCCGCAATGAGAAGCTCACCGACTGGATGAATGCCGATCTGGCCAAACGGCCTGTCGACCGTTTGATCGGCTTCAACAAAATGCCGGGCCTGGACGTGTATTACGCCGCCGACGGCTGCTACGAAGACAAAGCGCAGAACCTGCGCCATGGCTTGTACAAGTACTGGGGCCGCTATCGCCACTTCGCCGACTATGAGCGTGCAGTGTTCGCCAAGGATGCGAAGACAGAAGTGCTGATGATTTCCGAAGTGCAGCAGCCCTTGTTCATCAAGCATTACGACACCCCGCTCAAGCGTTTTCACCTGTTGCCGCCCGGTATCTCCCAGGATCGCCGCGCCCCGGACAACGCCGCAGAGATTCGTGCCGATTTCCGCCGCGAGTTCGAGTTGGGTGAAGAGGATCTGCTGCTGGTGCAGATTGGCTCCGGGTTCAAGACCAAGGGCGTCGATCGCAGCCTCAAGGCGCTGGCCGCGTTGCCGTCGGAACTGAGAAAACGCACGCGACTGTTTGTCATCGGTCAGGACGACCCCAAAGTATTTCAGCTGCAAAGCACGGCGCTGGGGTTGAGCGACAACGTGACGTTCATGAAAGGGCGCAGCGACATCCCGCGCTTCCTGTTGGGCGCCGACCTGTTGATCCACCCGGCCTACAACGAAAACACCGGCACGGTGCTGCTGGAGGCGCTGGTCGCCGGATTGCCGGTGCTGGTCAGCGCGGTGTGCGGCTACGCCCACTACATCGCCGAGGCCGACAGCGGTCTAGTGCTCGATGAGCCGTTCGAACAGAACCAGCTCAACCAATACCTGGCCCGCATGCTCAAGGACGATGCCGCGCGCGTCACCTGGGCGCGAAACGGTCTGGCATTCGCCGACACGGCTGACCTTTACAGCATGCCGCAGCACGCTGCGGATGTGATTCTGGCGGAGCACCACGGATGAAACTGATCCTTGCTGAACCCTTCAAGAGCCTCTGGGCCGGGCGTGATGCGTTCGAGGCCGTCGAGGCGCTGGACGGTCAGGTTTATCGCGAACTGGAAAACCGCCGTACCCTGCGCACCTCAGTCGACGGGCGTGGTTATTTCGTCAAGATTCATCGCGGTATCGGTTGGGGCGAAGTCGCCAAAAACCTGCTGACCGCCAAGCTGCCGGTGCTCGGTGCCGGTCAGGAGTGGGAGGCAATCAACCGATTGCATGAAGCCGGTGTGCCGACCATGACCGCGGTGGCGTATGGCGAGCGTGGCAGCAACCCGGCCGCGCAGCACTCGTTCATCGTGACCGAAGAACTGGCGCCGACCGAAAGCCTGGAAGACGTCAGCATCAATTGGGTGAAAGAGCCGCCCGAGCCGCGCATGAAACGTGCGTACATCGCTGAAGTGGCGAGGCTGGTCGGCATGATGCACCGCGCAGGCGTGAATCACCGCGATTGCTACATCTGTCATTTCCTGCTGCACACCGACAAGCCGGTCACCCCCGAGGACTTCAAGTTGTCGGTCATCGACCTGCACCGTGCCCAGACCCGCCCGGCGATTACCCAGCGTTGGCGCAACAAGGATCTGGCCGCGCTGTACTTTTCGGCGATGGACATCGGCCTGACGCGCCGCGACAAGCTGCGTTTCCTCAAGGGCTATTTCCAGCAACCGCTGCGCAAGATCCTGGCTGAAGAAGCGGCGCTGCTGAGCTGGCTGGAAGGCAAGGCCGAGAAGCTCTATCAGCGCAAATTGCGGTACGGGGATGCGCTCTGATGGCAGGTTGGAACCTTGAACCTGAATACGCTGCGCTGGGCGATGATTTCGGCTCGCTCGATGCTGTGTTTGCCTTGAAGGGCGAGCGGCTGACCCGCGATCCGTTGTCCGAGGTGATCCGGGTCGAGCGCGGCGGCGTGAACTATTACGTCAAACGTTATGTGGCCGCTGGCAAAGGTCTGCGCCGTTACCTGGGGCGCCCTCGGGTCAAATCCGAGTGGCAGAACCTCAAGCGTTTCGCCAAGTGGGGCATCCCGACGGCGGAAGTCGTGGCGTGGGGCCTTGAACGCAATGGCGCTGCCTATGATCGCGGCGCATTGATCACGCGGGAACTGCCGCGTACCGAGGATTTGTCCGAGTTGGCGCGGACTCATGACACGCGGTTGGCAGACCGCTCCTGGGTCAACGCGATCAGCCAGCAGGTCGCGCGTTACACCCGGACCATGCACGATCATCACTTCACCCATAACGACCTGAAGTGGCGCAATCTGTTGGTGGACGATCACTCGACCGTATTCCTGATCGACTGCCCCAACGGCGCGTTCTGGGTCAGCTTCATGCTGCGTTATCGCATCACCAAGGACCTGGCCTGTCTGGACAAGGTCGCCAAATATCACCTGTCCGCCACCCAGCGCCTGCGTTTTTATCTGCAATACCGTGGGCGCGAGCGCCTGAATGATTCAGACAAGAAACGCATTCGACACATCGTCAGCTTTTTCGAGGGGCGCGAATGAGCGTTTTCATTGCCGATGCCGACCGCGCCTTGCTTGAGCGCCACGGTCTGGCCGATTTCGATTCGTTATGGGAGGTCGAACTCGACGCCGTCGACGAGCCGAACACCGGGCGTGGCGGCTGGAGCAGCGTGTTTCGTCTGGAGCTGGAAGGCTCCGGCTATTACCTCAAGCGTCAGAGCAATTACCTGACCCGCACCTTGCATCACCCGCTGGGCGAGCCTTCTTTCTCCCGCGAGTTTCGCAACATCAGCCTGTATCAGAAGCTCGGGATTCCGGCGTTGCATGCGGTGTTCTATGGTGAGAAGAAGGTCGATGGCGAACGTCGGGCGATTCTGATGACCCGGGCACTCGATGGCTGGACCGATCTGGACACGTTGCTGACGCAATGGGGTGAGTTGTCCGCAACTCAGCGTCTGGCGATTCTGCAGGCCTGCGGGCAACTGGCGCGCACGCTGCACAAGGCAGGTCAGGTGCACGGCTGCTTCTACCCGAAACACATTTTCCTCAAGGCACGCGGTGGCGCTTATCTGGCGCAACTGATTGACCTGGAGAAAACCCGCAAGGCGATCTTCGGTCAGCGTGACCGGGTCAAGGACCTGGAACCGCTGCTGCGCCGCGCGCCGGTCTGGAACGACGCTGAAATCCGCGAGATGCTCGCTGCGTATCTGCACGCACCCGGAAACAGCGGGTTGGTCGAGGCCTGGTGGCAACGGTTGGCCAAACGCGGTAGCCATAAACGTAGCAATCGATAGGCCGCGTCTCAGTGAATGCAAACCTCCCACAGGTCATCACTGGCGGTTGAATTCATGATGGGTTGAAGAGGGCGCCGATGCGTTTGTCTGAACTGAAAAACGCCGGTCGCACGCCAGCGCTGCCGATGAGCATCACGCTGGCCGATGCTGCCGGTCCTGCTGAGTTGCAACTGCTCAGCCTGCTGCGGGTTTTGCCGGGGCATCGGTATGTGGGCGCGGGCATCTGGCGCGGGCGTCCGGTGCTGGCCAAGTTGCTGGTCGGGCAAAAGGCCCCTCGGCATTTCCAGCGTGAGCGCGCCGGTGTCCAGTTGCTCGCCGAGCAAGGCCTGACCACACCGCTGTTGCTGGCCGAGGGTCTGCAAGAGGGTGAAGGCGGCTGGTTGTTGTTCGAGTATCTGGACAAGGCGCAAAGCCTCGGCGATGCCTGGAAATCGGTGGAAAGCCTGCCGCCGCTGGCGGACGAACAACAGGTTGTGCTCGGCGAGGCGCTGGCTGCGATCGGTCAAATGCACGCCAAGGGTCTGTGGCAAGAAGACCTGCACCTGGACAACCTGCTGCGTCACGACGGCAAGCTGTACCTGATTGATGGCGCGGGTATTCGTGTGGAGGACGCCGGGAAACCGTTGTCCCGCCAGAAAGTGCTCGAAAATCTGGGCGTGTTCTTTGCGCAACTGCCCAAGTCGCTCGAGCCGTTCACCGAAGAGCTGTTGGTCCATTACCTCCTGAGCAATGGCGAACACGGCTTGCCGGTCGAGGCCCTGCAAAAACAGATCGATAAGGTCAGCATCTGGCGCCTCAAGGATTATCTGATCAAGGTCGGACGCGAGTGCAGCCTGTTCAGCGTCAAGGACGGACCGTTTGGCTTGCGCGCGATTCGTCGCGAAGAAGAGGCCGCGATGGTGCCGGTGCTGGACAGGGCAGACGCGTTGATCGACAGCGGCCATTTGTACAAGACCGGTGGCGCGGCGAGTGTCGCCAAGGCGGACGTCGCGGGCCGGGCGCTGGTCATCAAGCGCTACAACATCAAGAACTTCGCCCATTGGCTCAAGCGCTTCTGGCGCCCGAGCCGTGCATGGCATTCATGGCGTGAAGGCAATCGCCTGATGTTCCTCGGCATTGCCACACCCAAGCCGTTGGCGTTGCTGGAACAGCGGTTTTTCTGGCTGCGCCGCAAGGCGTACCTGGTCACCGAGTACCTGCCGGGACCCGACATCATCGAGCGTTTCGCGCCCTACGTGGCCTCAGGCGATGCACCGGAAAGCGAGTTGCAGGCGCTGGACACGCTGTTTGCGCAGCTGCGGCGAGAGCGCATCAGCCATGGCGATCTGAAAGGGCATAACGTGTTCTGGCAGCAAGATCGTTGGGCGCTGATCGACCTCGATGCCATGTGTCAGCACACCTCGGCAGGCACCTTTGCTGCGGCCTATGCCAAGGACCGCGCGCGGTTCATGCGCAACTGGCCCGCCGACAGCGCGCTGCACCAGTTGCTGGAACAGCGATTGCCAAAGGCGCCTTGAATCGGTTCCGTGGGTAGAAGGCCGTCTGCGATGACGGCCTTCCCGCGACGTATGGCCTTAACCCACCCGGGTCAGGTTGATTTCCTCCAGTGCCAACACCAGCGCGTCCATGTCCTCATAGGGACGCCGATGGATGGCGGTCCAGCTTGGGCGCTCCACAAATACATTGCCCACCGCGTTAAGCCGAACAGGCGTGTGATGGATCTCGTTGTCTCGCGACCTGTGAACGATGACGTATTCGCTGCCTTCCTTCTGCTCGGTCAGGAACATCCCGGGCCGTGAGAGACGGTCCTCGATCGTCAGCGGTTGAGGTGCCCTGATTGCCGAAGGGCTTCTGTGGACTTCCAGCTCTACGACGAAATCGCCCTTCAGAAATTCCTCACGATTACGCAATGGAATTCGCACATTCTCACCGGGGTCCAGCGTGATACCCCGTGAGCTGCCCGGCGAAACATCGAGCACGCGCAAACCGATGCCGCCCTCCAGTTCGGCCAGCCCGGGCACGATGTCGGCGTAGGTGTTGGAGTGGCTGTTGCCGACCAGTGCAACCCAGCGATGGCTCCCCATTACCGCCTGATGGCGCCGGATGGTGCGCGAGGCAAAGTAATTCATCATCTGTTGGCGAGTGGTGAGCGTGGCCTGCGAAAGCCCTTTGAGGTGATAGCTTGCGGCGCAGTCGATGGCGCGAATTTCAAGCCCGTGCTGCTGTGCCTTGATTACCAGCGCTTCAAAGGAATAGACACCGTCGGGGTCGGTCACATGGCCTTGATCCAGTGCTTTGAGATCGTGCAACAGCCGTTTGCTCATCTGGCCGCTGTCCATGAATCGGTCGAGGTCGGCCTGATGCAGATCGGTCAACAGGTGCTCCATGTACAAGGTTTTGACGTGCTGCTCTGCAAGCAGCGGCAGGTTATCGATGATGAGCTTCTTGCTGGCGATGGAGGCGTGAAACTCGCCAATGACCATCCCGTCGGTGTGTTCGTACAGTCGCGGGATGAATGTCTGCAGGTCCATTTGCGGCTCTGGCACCGGCATCGTCGGTCGAGGAGGGAGCGGGGCCGATACGATGCTTCGGGCATCCTTTTCAAGCTGGTTGCGTCGCACGAAGAACTCGGATCTCGCCGACTCCAGATCAGATTCTTCGAATTGATATTCCTGATTCAGCCCCTTGCGTTCGAAATTGGCGAGTTCATGAACCGTTGTCCGCGCATCTGCAGGCACCTCGTACGCAGGATCGGTGAAGGATTGCTGAAGCGCGGTGGGCGGGCTTTCGGGCAGCCAGTCTTCGGCATCGATTCGTTGCCAGCCTGCCTCGGTGTCCCAACGAAATCCGTGGTCGCCGGTGTGCGTGCCGCCCATGGATGCGCTGTCCATTTTTTGCCGCAAGGCGTCATCCAGCCGGGTCGGCTTGAGGGCGATGGTCGGTGTTTCGGCGAGGTCCGGATTTGCGAATTCAATTTTGAAATCGCAGACGCTCAGTTGAGTGTCTGCGCCCGTGGATTCAGGCTTGGGACGGATTCGTGTGACACGTCCAGCGGGCACGTCCTTGATTTCCACGCTGATCGCACCCTGAAGTTCGGCAATGCCGGGGACGCCATCGTGGGTAGTCGCCAGCTTATGGTCGAGCAATGCGACCCAGCGCCGGGCCGGATGAGCGGCCACGTCACCGCTGATGAGTGTGTGGCCGAAAAAGTTGCTCATTTTTTGAGCCGCGGTGCTGTCTTCGGCGGCGATTGCCACAGGATGCTCAAGCATCGGATAGCTCACTGACGAGCTGAAAGGGCGCACTTCGATGTTGTGTCGATGGGCTTGCTTGATCAGGTGGTAATAATCGTATTCGCCGTTGTGATTGCTCAACGCGCCATCGTTCAGGTGCTCGAGATGGTCCTTTATTTCGTGGGACCCGGCGCGGATTCTGGAGCCTTGCGCCTTGTACTTGGCCAGCTTGTTCAGGTGCTTGTCGGTAAACAAGTGCTCGATGTAAATCACGTCGACGCGTTGCTGCGCCAGCAGCGGCATATTGAGCAGCAGCAAGCGTTTGCTGGCCACCGACTGGATCGATTCGCTCAGTACCAGGCCATTGCTGTGGGCAAACACCTGTTCGACGAACGCGCTTATTGTCGTTGAAGGCTTCACTGCGGGCAGTGTCGGTCTGGGCGGCAATGCAGGTTGTATGAAGAACGCCTGAGCGTCCCGGTAGAGCTTTTCTCTGAGGGTGGCGTAGGTTTGGCGAGCCTGGCTGAAGACCATTTCGAAGTATTCCTCCAGGCCAAGGTTGGTCGGATCCTGGGGACTCGCTCCCAAAATACGCGTCATCACGGGCTGGAGATGGACAGGGAGCTCATACTCAAGCACATCAGTGGTCGTCGCGGTCGCGCCGGACGGCGTTTCCTGCAAAGGGGTAAAACCGGCACGACCGTCCAGGCCGCCTCCGCGCAGGTTTGTGCGGTTCAGCAACGTCCAGTTTCCGTTTTCATCGAGCCGAACCGGCTGCTTGCCGTAGAAGGCGAACGGGTTGGCGGGATCGACGATATTCCAGCACCGCAATTGGGCATCGTATTGCACCTGATACGTTTGGCCATCCATCGTGATGCAGTGCCTTCCGTTTTCCTGGGTGACACCGTCGGCATGGTTGCCCATACGGGCCGTGGCCTCGGGCAGCGCCGGGGTCACAGCCCGGTCAGGGATGACCTCGTCGAGCGCGTGCGTGACGGCGCGGTCCATCGACTGAGTGTCGGGTGTCAGCGGCGTCCATCCGGACCGGGCAGCGGGGTGTTTTTCCAGCTTGCGCACCAAGCCGCCAAAGCCTTTCAACCCCGACGCGGCGTCACCTGCGGCGCCCAGTGCATTGAAAATCGAGGCGAGGATCAGTGCGTTGGCGTCTTCCGGGTGCTCGCCCGTCAGTGCCTTGACCGCGAGGAGACTGTCACGCAGCGAAAGGGCTGCGCCGACAGCGAAGCTGGCCGGTGGGAACGGCAAGGTCAGGACCGTCGCGATGATCTCGACGCTGCTCCAGACCAATTGCGTGATCATGTCGCTGCGGCTTGTCGTCGTGTCATCGACATCACGCAACTTGCGCTCGATGACCCGGTTGAAACAGGCATCGCTGAAGTGGGTGATCGGTTCGCGCGGCAGAAACGGGGCTTTGTTGGCTTTGCCGTCTTTCATGTCGTTGAGAAAGAACGACAGCGTGCGGCGCGCAGCGACACGGCAACGGTCTTTGTAGTAATCGATCATCCCGCTGTTTTTCAGTGACTCCGTAAAATGGCGGAACAGCCGGAACTCAATGCCATCCGGCGCCTGCGGGGTGTACAGCAGTGCCGCCACTCTGACGTTGGTCGGTAGCAGGGCAAAGCAGCCCTGCACGGTCTCGACGTGGATCAGCGTAGTGTCGGGAATGACAATCTGGTCAATGCCTGTCAGTCCCGAGCCAATGAATGGCTTGTCCACATGAAGGTGCAGTGGGTAGACCGGGTAGCGCTCACGCGTGGCGCTGTCGTCGCGATTCAGGAAAGCGATCGACTTGTAGAGCCATTGATATTGAATCGGGCTGACATGCCCTTTCAGCAGGCTTTTCAGTGCGGCGGCTTTCATCTGTAACTGAGTGATCAGCGTGCTGGCCTTGCGTCGGTAGTCGTAGCCTGGGGATTGAGGATCGAGCAAGGAGCGTTTGACCAGCGCGCTGTAGTCGTCCGCCAGCCATTTGCCGCGCACCGAGCCCGTGACGATGGCCGGCGTCAGCGCGCTCAGGTCGATGCCTTCCGGCCCGCTGAAGCTGGCCGTGGAGTCGGTGCCTTCATTGATGAAGTCGAGGCTGTCGTCGTAACCGTCGCGCACCATCTGGGTGTATGTCTGCGTCTGGCGCGGCGAAGTGATAACGACGCTGTCGGGGTCGACCGTGCCAGCGCTGACGCCCAGCAGCTGGTTGATTTTCTGGCGCGCACGCTCATGGACATAGGCTTCGAACGGCTGAACATGGGTGTGCGGATGCGCTGCGTAGTTGTGCAACGCCCCTTCGGCATCGCGTTCGAACTTCGTCAGTTGCTGGCGTTGGTCTGCACTGGCCTGGGTGTACCAGTCCGGGGTATGGATGTTCTGATCGGCAAGCGTGACTCGCACGTGCTCGCTGACCATGACGCGCAGCGCCTTGTCGTAGGAACTCGGTTCCGACAACTGAACGAAGCCCGTGCCGCGATCGGGACGGCGGGCCTGCGCGTTGAGCGCTTCCATGAGTGTCGATCGTTCAGACGCGTCCACTTGTCGGAGCACGTACTCGCTCATCGGCGCATTGGCACCCCACGTGATCAGTTCGTCGCGCAACTGGGTTTCGTTGTTGAAGGCCTGAAACACCTGATTGCGAGGGGCGTCGGCGGTGAACATGATCAGTCGCTGGAGCTGACCGCTCGCGTCTTCTTTCCTGAATACCAGAATGTTGCCCAGCGTTTCCTGCTGGTTGAGGGTGATGTGCTGTACGCGGCTGAGGGTGACATCTTGTGCCGAGTGCGTGATGGACTCGAGCAGGCCGAAATCTTCGTCCGTCAGGTGGCCCTGCATTTTCGCCGCATACCCCAACGCAGTGACCTGATGGCGGATGGCCTCTGCCATCAATGCCTGGTTGGCTTCCTTGCTGTAAAGGGTGCGCTGGTATTCGCCGAAACCTGAGCGGGCGTTCAGCGCGTCGATCACGTCGGCCACGTAGTCGGGAGTGAGCTGCGGATAGCGGGTCGTTGCGGCTACGCCATCGATCGAAATGGAGGTCTGGGTCAGGAAGTCCGACCCCTCCAGGCGATCTCCGGGATGCAGGCCGTAAAGGGCAAGCAAGGTCAGAGACTGGCTTGCGGTGTAGGTTTCGTCGGTCACCGGCAAGCGGCGTTGGGTGCTCACGGTAATGACAGACGGGTCCAGGTCGTAGCCGTGATCATTCGCCAGTCTGGCTTGCAGGCACAGTCGGGCGTAGGTCTCAGGTGTCGTCGCGCCGTTCAGAGCGGTATGAAGCCTCTGGCGAGCCTCCTCGTAACGGGTCATCCGGGAGTGGTATTCCCGACGATCATGGGCATTGGCCAGCTTCATCCAGTAGGGCCAGCTCGCCCGGAGTTGAAACTCGAGGTGGGCCTGCTTGCGTCGTTCGATCATGGCGGCAGTGCCAAACAGACCGGGCATCTGGAGGGCGTTTACAAGCGCATGCGCGCGCACTTCCGGTTGCCAGTTATGGCCCTCAATGCAGGCGTGCCTGACATCGCTGCGTTGCTTGTCCAGCTGACGGCTGACGGCGTAGGCATACGGATTGCCTGATACAGGCGCCAACTTGATGTCAGTTGCGGCAAACGTTTCCAGCATCAGGTCAGGATCATCAACGATGGCGCGCACTGCATCCCGATACAGGCGATCGGCGTTGACGAGTAGCGCATTGCGCAAACGATCGTCGTTGAGCCACTGAACGACCGTTGCGGTCAGCGCCTTCTGATCGGGGTGCTGAGTCAGACCCATGCCCGGCAAGGCCAGCAGCCCAGGGCCGGTCGCCGCGCTTAGAAACAGCGCCCCTTTGATCTCGGCCCATGTTCGCTCGCCCAGCTTGATGTGCAGTGAGTATGACCGCACGGTTGACGGCTGCTCTGTCGCGCAGAGCGTCGCAACGTCCGGCCAGAGGTCGCGCTCGTGGACCTTGAGGGCGATTTCCTGTTGCAGGGCCTGTTGAAGGCTAGACGTGAACAGTGCCTGTCGACTGTTTCCTTGTGCAGACGGGGCGGTCCAGAACGCGTCGACACGTTCCAGAAGGGCCGTGAGTTCTCGTTCCAGTTCAAGGCTGTCGTTGCCTTGTATCGCGTCCAGCAATGCGGTTGAGGCGTGCGGCAGGGCGCGAAGTTCTTCGGCCAGTGCTGTATTCAATCGACCGAGTTCTTTCAGCGCGGCCCGCGCAATGTCCTGTTCAGGGTTGGCGGCCGTTGAAGCGGGGTTTCGTGCATCCATGTGGGGTTCCTGATCCGTCCTCTGGCGACGGACACGAGTGGTGCGGGTTGCCCGCGTGATTGATGACCCCAATCAATCAGCACTCGACAGGCATTGAGCGGTACATATCTATTGCCCTGCGCCATATGGCGCTTCATTACGCTATAATCCCGCCCTTTAGCTGCCGGCCGCCCAAGCGCCAGGCACACCTTATCGATCAGGCGCACGCCGCCTGCACGCAGACTTAAGAGGCTAGACCCTAGTGGCATTGACGATCCTTGGCCTGTCCGGCGCCCTTAGCCATGATCCTTCCGCGGCCCTGTACATCGACGGCAAGCTGGTAGCAGCCGCCGAAGAAGAGCGCTTCGTTCGTGACAAGCACGCAAAGAACCGCATGCCTTACGAATCGGCGAAGTTCTGTCTGGAACAGGCCGGCATCAAGCCTTCCGACGTCGACGTGGTCGCCATTCCGTTTGCCCCGATCAGCCTGTTCGGCGAGGCGCGCTGGCACTACGCCAAGCGTTACTGGTACGCCCCGGACCGCGCGCTCGACGCCATCCTGATGGGCAACCGTCGCTACAAGCGCTACCGCAACAAGATCGTCTGGTGCCTGGAGCAACTGGGCTTCGACCCGAAGAAGATCAAGATCGAGCCGGTCGAGCACCACTTGGCTCACGCCTCCAGCGCCTACCACTGCTCCGGTTTCAAAGAGAAAACCGCGATCCTGGGTATCGATGGCAAGGGCGAGTACGCCACCACGTTCTTCGGCTATGGCGAAAACGGCAAGATCCACAAGATCAAGGAATTCTACGATCCGGATTCCCTCGGCGGTCTGTACGGCGCGATCACCGAGTTCCTCGGTTTCGAAATGCTCGACGGCGAATTCAAGGTCATGGGCATGGCGCCGTACGGCGACGCCAGCAAATACGACTTCTCGCGTCTGGCCAGCTTTGAGAACGGCGAACTGGTGATCAACACCGAATACGCCAACGTCATCGGCCTGCGTCGTTATAAAGAGAAGGGCAAGGGTTTCTACTTCTCGCCAAAACTCATCGAGTGGCTGGGTCCCAAGCGCGAAGGCGATATCGCCGACGAGCCGTACATCCACTACGCCGCCAGCATGCAGGCGCTGTTCGAGAAGCTGGCGCTGCAGATGATGGATCACTACCTGGGCGACATCCTCAAGGAAACCGGCAAGATCGCGTTCGCGGGCGGTTGCGCGCTGAACGTCAAGCTGAACCAGAAAATCATCGCGCGTCCGGAAGTCAAAGAATTGTTCGTTCAGCCGGCTTCCGGTGACGCCGGTACGGCGGTCGGTGCTGCGGCCTACGTTTCCCACGCCCGTGGCGTACCGGTCGAGAAGATGGAGCACGTCTACCTCGGCCCGTCGTACAGCAACGAGGACGTGATCGCGGCCTGTGCCCGTCATCCGAGCCAGCCAAAATGGCGCAAGCTCGACAACATGCCGGAGCAGATCGCCAAGATCATGGTCGACGGCAACCCGGTCGCCTGGTTCCAGGGGCGAATGGAGTTCGGTCCGCGTGCACTGGGTGGTCGTTCGATCATCGGTTGCCCGAGCGTGGCCGGCGTGGCCGACCGCATCAACCACCAGATCAAGTTCCGCGAGCGCTGGAGGCCTTTCTGCCCGTCGATGCTCGACACCG
This sequence comes from Pseudomonas abietaniphila, assembly GCF_039697315.1. Lineage (NCBI taxonomy): Bacteria > Pseudomonadati > Pseudomonadota > Gammaproteobacteria > Pseudomonadales > Pseudomonadaceae > Pseudomonas > Pseudomonas abietaniphila. The sequence goes on from NZ_CP155619.1 coordinate 3,684,938, forward strand.
TCGCGCCGCAGATGATCAAGATCGATCATCCGGCGCCGTTTATGACGTTCACCTTTGAAGTCGCCGAAGAGTGGAAGACCCGCGTGCCGGAAGTCGTTCACGAGGACGGCACGTCCCGTGCCCAGGTGCTCAAGCGCCAGTACAACCCGCGCTACTACGACATGATGAAGGCGCTGGAAAACCTGACCGGCAACGGCGTGTCGCTGAACACCTCGCTCAACCGTCGTGGCGAACCGATGATCTGCTCGCCGACCGATGCCCTGAACATGTTCTTCGGCTCGGATCTGCAGTACCTGATCATGGAGGACATCCTGGTGGTCAAAGACGGCGCGGACACCTATGACACGCTCGGCTGAGCGGCATGTGTTGCAGTTCTGCCACGGCTATGACGGGCCGTTTCTCGACTGTGCCCGTCAATACGCCAGCCTCTTCGCGGGCAAGGGATACCGGGTCACCACGGTATTCCTGACCGGCACCGCAGACGCCGAGGTGGCCGAAAGCTGCGCCTCGGACGAAGTACTGTTCATGGAGTACAGCTCCAAGGCCATCCGTGGCTTGAAGCTGGGTGCCATTCGCGACCTGCGCAAAATCGCGGCTTCCAGAAATTTCTCGTTCTGCATCGCTCATCGCTTCAAACCGATCTACATCGCGTTGCTGGCGACCCGCTTGCCGGTGATCGGTGTGCATCACGCATTTGGCGATTACCAGCGCCGCAGTCGCAAGCTGTTCGCCCATCTGTTTCGCATGCGCCTGAGCCTGCTCGGCGTGTCGGATGCGGTGCGTGACGACATGCGCGAATGCCTGCCGAAGTGGCCGACCGGGCGTATTCAGACGCTCTATAACCGCATTGATGTCGAAGCGCTCGCGGCCATGCAATTGCCGCGCGAAGAGGCCCGCGAAGCGCTGGGTCTGCCGCAGGACGCGTGGATTGTGGGTAACGTCGGGCGTCTGCACCCGGACAAGGACCAGGCCACGCTCTTGCGCGGATTCGCTCACGCATTGCCCAACCTGCCCGCCAACAGCCAACTGGTGATCATGGGCAAGGGCCGTCTGGAGCAGGACCTCAGAGAGCAGGCGATGGAGTTGGGCGTTGTCCGCGAGGTCATGCTGCTGGGGCAAGTGCCCCAGGCCAGTCGCTATTTCAAGGCGTTCGACGCCTTTGCCCTGAGCTCCGATCACGAACCGTTCGGCATGGTGTTGCTGGAGGCGATGGTCGCCGGCGTGCCGCTGATCGCCACCTCGTGCGGCGGCGCCAAGGAAGTGGTCGAGGGCGTCGGTATTCTGTTTCCGTTGAAGGATGCCGAGCACCTGGCTCAAGGTCTGGTTCATCTGTCGCGGCTGGACGCCGGGCAGCGCGAATCCTGCGCCGAGATGATGCTGGACCGCCTGCGTGATCGCTTCTCCGATGAGGCTGTGCGCTCGGTGTTCTGGCGTCTGCCGCAAGTCACCGACCTGACTGCGGAGTCCTGATGCTCAATCGTTTTCAAGCCTGGCGTGAACGTGGCTGGACGCAGATCGATGCGGCCGCCTATCAGCACGCCTGGCAACGTTTTGGCGGCAGTGTCGCCACGCATCCCCTGGTGATCGAGCGGCTGGCGGGTCTGGCGCAAATCCCGGTGCGTTACCTGGGTTGGCATCGGGACGGCGACCTTAAAGCCGCGATCCCGACATGGGGGCGCTCGCTCGCTTTGTCCAAGGACGTGCTTAAACGTCATGGCAAGAAGGGTCTGTACGATCTGGGTAACGCAGAGTTGATCCTGCCGGTTGCCGCTGATGCCCAGGTTCCGCTGCGCCATCACGGTCGCTACCTGTCAGAGCTGAGTCAGGGACGCATCGCGACACTCAAGCCGCAGGCCGAGTCGCTGGCCATGGCCCGCACGCCCGAAGACCTGTCGAAAAAATTCCGCTACAACCAGCGTCGCGAGCTGCGGCTGCTTGAAGAGGCCGGTGGCGTCGTTCGTCCCGTCACGGACTTCACCAGCGCTGAACTGGCAAGCATGTACTGCGACCTTTTCCAGCGTCGCTGGGGGTTCGCGGCCACTGGCGCCGAGCGGATGGCCGATGTCATCGAGCTGCTGCGCGAGCTGCTGATCGGTTCAGTGATCTTCCTCAATGATGCGCCGGTTGCCATTCAACTGGTGTACCGCGTCGAAGCGCCTGAGTGGATCAGCGTCGAATACATCAACGGTGGCGTGGACCCCCAGACCCGTGATTTCAGCCCTGGCAGCGTGTTGAGTTTTCTCAATACGCAAAGCGCCTGGGAGCATGCTCGGGCGCTGGGCAAGCCGCTGCGTTTCTCCTTTGGTCGCGCCGATCGTGAATACAAGGATCGTTGGTGCAACCCCGTTCCGGTGTTTCAGGTGTGAGCCGCAAGCAGGCGTTGCTCAAGCGTCACCGCCGTAACAAGCGCGTGGCGTTGCTGGTGTCGTTGGTCGTTCTGATTGTGCTCGGCGTCCTGTTGGCCTGGTGGCTGCCGCTGATTCTGGCGGTGCTGGGTTGGGTGGCTCACGAGGCGTGGTTCTCCGACCACCTGTTTTATTCGCCCGGTGATGACTACCAGTACCAGTTCCCTGCACAAAACGAGGTGCCGGGCGCTGTCCTGCGTGGCGACCTGCTGCATGTTGATACGCCATTGACGCTGGACGGATCCGAGACGCTGGTCCTGGCGTTGTCGATCAAAAGCACATGGCTGGGGCGTTTCCTCGACCCGTCCGTCGAACTGGTCGGCGGTGAGATCCACGACAGTCAGGCCTTCGAGCGCGGCGTGAACGGTTTGCGCTACCTCAATCTCACCGGGTTTTACGACGCGTTGAACGCAGGCACGCTGCGCATTCGCGGGCGTCGTTGCGGTATTCAGGGAGCGCTGCGGTTGTGGTCGTTCCGCCATGAGGATGCGCGACGTCAGCGGGTCATGGTTATCGCGCCGCATGCCGATGATGCCGAGCTGGCAGCGTTTGGCTTGTACGCCGAGGCCGAGGAAAGCTGGATCGTGACGCTCACCGCTGGCGAAATCGAAGCCGAGCATTACCAGCAGATGGGGATGAATCGCGCCGATGCTGCGCGGATCAAAGGCCGGCTGCGTGCCTGGGACAGCATCGCCGTGCCGCGTTGGGCTGGCGTGCCGGAATCCCGTTGCGTGCAGCTGGGTTATTTCTGTTTGCAACTGCCTGCCATGCAAGCCGCGCCTGATCAGCCTGTCGCCTCCCGTGAAGCCGATCTGAGCGACACGCGGCTGTTTCGACAATTCAACGCCATGGCGCTGCCCGGCGATGCCGACGGTGCGCCCACGTGGAACAACCTGATCGCGGACCTGCGGGCTTTGTTGCTGCAGGCACGACCTCAAGTGGTGGTGATGCCTCATGCCACCATTGACCCTCATCCGGACCACATCTGCTCCCAGGCAGCGATTCTGGAGGCATTGACGGGACTGGAATGGCAGCCGAGCGTGATTCTCGGGTACGCCAATCACTTGCACGACAACGACCGCTGGCCGATGGGCAATGCCTACAGTGGCGTGGCCCTGCCCCCGGTATTCGATGCCTCGGAAGCGTTGGTACCTTACAGTGTCCAGCTCAATACCGAACAACAGCGAGACAAGGCCATGGCCTTGGGTATGATGCATGACCTGCAGCCGCCTGCTCCGCTCAAGCGCCGGATCCGGCGATGGTTGCAGAAGGTCTTGGCTGGCCGGCGATGGCCTGCGGAAGGTGAGAACGAGTTTTTCAGGAAGGCCGTGCGTCGTCACGAGCTGTTCTGGCGCAAGGAGCTCTGATAGCCCTCGACGCCTTCAGGGTGTTGAGCGGCCGGGCAGGCATGATCAGGTTTTATAAGGAAGTCCATGAAGGTTTTATTTCTGGTCCAGAAAGAGCAGCGTGCGATTCTGGATCGCCTCTATGAAGGCGTCGCCGCCAACTGCGATTGCGACCTGCGCTGGTTGACCTCGGACGAACAGCGCCATTTGCGTCGTTACTTTCGCCAGCATGTCGACGTCACGAAATACGACCGTATTGTGTTCTTCCTGAGGTTCAAGCAGGAGATCCGTCAGGCGAGCTTCATTCGCACTATCCCTAATCTGGTGATCCTCGAGCACGATGCCTACCAGAACTACATTCCGTGCAAATACACCGGCAAGTTCAGTGCTCACTATCGCAAGTTGCCTTGGGTGCGTGTCATCAGCTCCGGTTTCATGGTCAGCGAACGTCTGCGCCAGGAGGGCTTCGACGCCGTTTTCGTCCCCAAGGGCTACGATCAGACGCTCTTGAGTGACCAGGGACGCGAGCGGGACATCGAACTGGCGTTCGTCGGCAGCACCAACAGTGTGGCTTACAGCGGGCGCAAGGCATTGCTCGATGAGCTTGGCCAGGTGGAAAAACTGGTCGTGACCCGTACCAAGTCAGGCGAGGAATACTGTGACACGTTGAATCGGATCCGGTTTTTCGTCAGTGCCGATGTGGGCATGGGCGAATACATGATCAAGAATTTCGAGGCGATGGCGTGCGGGTGCGTGCTGTTTGCCTATGATCAGGGAGAGGCGGAAAACCAGGCGCTGGGCTTGCAGGACATGCACAACGTGGTGTTTTACAGCGACATCCCGCAATTGCAGAAGAAACTCGCGGTGCTGCGAGATGATCCAATGCTCGCTCAGCGTATTGCGGTCAACGGTCGCGATCTGGCAGTGTCTCAGTTTGGCTTCGGGGCAATCGGTGCGCGGATCGTGCGTGAGCTTGAACCGGCGTTGCGAGCACAAGCACCATCAAGCTTGTTCGAAAAGTTGCGGGCAGCGCTAGGGATTTGATTTGAACGGTTTATGCGCTGAAAATAATGATATCAATTTGAATCTAGATAGCGTCCGCATGTCATTTTTTTCAATGACGGGTTGTGTTGAGCTCCGCTGCCGTTTCCCAGGGTGGCAAGTGAGTGCGCAGCCGGAAGCCAGGGATTGGGTGCGTACATGAACTGGCCATTAGTCTCGGTACTGGTGCCGTGCTTCAACCACGATCTGTATATCGAAGAGTGCCTGCTCAGCATCCTTCAGCAGGACTACGACAATTTCGAACTCATTGTCGTCAATGATGGGTCGACCGATCTGAGCGCGCAGAAAATCGAGGCGCTACGCCAGATTCATGGCTTTCAGTTCTATCAGCAAGAAAACATGGGCGTCAGTGCTGCGCTGAACAACGCGCTGGGCCATGCGCGCGGCGAATTCATCATTACCCATGATTCCGATGACGTGATGCTCGCCGGGCGGATTCGTCGTCAAGTCAGCTACATGCAGGAACATCCCGAAGTCGGCTTGCTCGGCGCCAAAGTTATCTACATCGACGCCACCGGCAAACCGCTCAAGCACAAACCCGTGACCAACCCTCAAGTCCAGCGCTGGACCTTCGACGAGTTACTCGCCGATGCCTATGCGGTGGGTGCGCCAGTGGCCATGTACAGGCGGACGGCGATCGACAAGGTGGGCGGGTACGACCCTTCCATCAAGGTCCAGGATTTCCAGATGACCCTCCGTGTCGCTGAGGCGGGCTATCAGGTCGACATCCTGCCCGACCGTGTCACGCTGTACCGTCGGCATGCAACGAACATCTCAAAGACTGCTTATAAGAGCCAGCTGATCTACGACCTGAAGGTCATCGAGGCGTACAAGGATAATCCTGCCTACGAGGCCGGGCGTCTGGCGATCATCAACAAGGCACTGAAAGAGTCGGTGGTGGCAGACAAGAAGTTCGCAAGCGCCTTGTTCGCCAGCGTGCCTGTGCATCGATGGAATCGCCTGACATGGAAGAGATTCAGGCACTTCGTTTTTAAATATCGCAAACCCAAAGGTGCGCAGTGATTCAGCCTTTACAGGATCAGCAATTGATAAGCAGGGTCGTTTCACAGGGAAGTGCGCGGTTACGCTCGATAGTTGATCATCTGGGTATTGCCGGCGTGGTGCTGGCCTTCGGCTTGTTCTGGAGTGTCGCAGGTGTCCTGCTGACCCCCACGATGAAGTTCTACAGCTGGCTGCTCACGGCGTTTGTCTACCTGCCAGGCTTTTATCTGGTGGCGCGTTATTTCTCCGAGTTTCGCCATACGGTTCTCAACCGGCGGGAGCTTTGGCTCTTTCTGTTGCTGTTTTTCTGGTCACTGATTTCGCTGTCCTGGAGTCACGATGCCGAGCGATACCTCACGATCATCAAGCGTGAGGTGTTCTTCCTTCTGCTGATTCTTGGGTGGATTGTCTGGGGCCGCACCTTCAATCGCCCTTTGCAGACCATGATGATTCTCTGGGGCGGGCTGGCCGGGCTGTATTCCCTAGCGGCGCTGATCGCCTATCCAATGCGCGGCATCGATCGCATGTACGGGTTCGGCGGGTTTATGGATAACCCCAATCCGGCAGGCTATACGATCGCTGCACTCATCGTGCTCAGTTGCACCTGGTGGCCACAGAAGCTGAGTGGTCGCGTTATCTGGGGCCTGCTCCAGGCGTGCTCGTTGACGTTCGTGATACTGACGGGGAGCCGGGGTTCGATGGTATCGCTCATGGCGGTAGCGGCCGTCGTGGTGCTCCTCGGTGGCGGGCGCTTCTACCGTGCGTTAGGGGTTTTGGCGCTGGTCGCTGCGGCGGTGTTCGCGATATTCGAACCGTCGATATTTCTGCGTGGAGACTCCGAGCGCAGCATCCTCATTAGGGGGGCAATCGATCTGATTCAGCAACGCCCCTGGCTGGGTATCGGTCTGAGCAGTGACTATGAGGTTTCTGCCGGTGGCCAGGTCTTCGGGCACTGCCACAACATGATCCTCGACACCGCTGTGCAATACGGGTTGCCCTTTACGGTGCTCTGGATCTGGTTGTGGTGCTGGCTTGGGCTGCGCGCCTGGCGCCACCGCGCTGAAACATTGGGCATGACCATTCTGATGGTCTGGGTGTTCGCAACCGTCGCCCAGCAGTTCGATGTGTTTACCGTGTTTGGCCGTGCGCGCGCGATGTGGATGGTGGTGTGGATGCCGTTCGTTCTGTCGCTGTGCCTCGGAAAGTCCGAGAAAAAGCCGGCAATCAGCTGAAGCTCAAGCCTGTTCGGCCAGCGCCAGATGTTCGTGGAGTGTCTGGCGTTTCCATTGATGCTTGCTGTGCTCGATGTAGCTCTCGAAAAACAGGTCCCCGTTACGCTGCAGCAACCACGCGTGGTCGTTCTGATAACGGCGCATGTGTTGAAAGTTGCGCAGGCACAGGCTTTTGCGCAAAGGGCGGCGCAGGGTTTTCATGTCGGCAATGTCGATGAGCCCCAGCGCGTGCTCGGGCGTCATCACCACATTGCCTAAATGCAACGAACGGAAATAGATCCCCTGATTGTGCAATTCGGCCACGAAGCGTCCGAATTGTCGGATCAGGGCGGGGTCGTTGAACTGTTCGTCCTCGGCGATAAGCTGACGCAGCGTCTTCCCAGGTAGCGGCTCATAATGGACGACATCGCGTGCGATATCGCTGACCCTGTAGGTGGCGAGCACCTGTGGGCAAGGGATGCCCCGCTTCCGGAGGATGGATGCGTTGTTGGCAAAGCGTTTCGCATAGGGGAAGAAGGCGGCTGACGAGATCAGCCTCTTGCGCCGGAACAGCTTCATGAAATTGCCATCGGCCAAGCGTAGAACCTTGTCTCCGAAGAAGTCTGCTTCTATGACTTCAGCATCTCTGCGTAAGGCTTGGTAGTCAGAGTAGGCGAGTGCGCGCATGCGGGCTCCTTCGAAAATGGCGGCCATGATACCTCAGCCGGCCATCTGAGGCCCAATGCTCAAGCCGTGTGTTAGTATTTCGGCTCTTTCTACCGTATCGATGACTATGAGCACGCCAGAAAAAAGCGAATCCTCCAGCCTGAAAATCTATCTTCGACTGCTGACCTACGTGAAACCTTACGTGGGCATCTTTCTGCTCAGCATCGTTGGCTTCGTGATCTTCGCCTCGACCCAGCCGATGCTGGCCGGCATCCTCAAATATTTTGTCGACGGCCTGACTAACCCTGAAGCGGCCTTGTTCCCCAATGTGCCCTATCTGAGGGATCTGCAGTTGCTGCAGGCAGTGCCGCTGCTGATCGTATTGATCGCGGCCTGGCAGGGCCTGGGTTCGTATCTGGGTAACTACTTCCTGGCCAAGGTCTCTCTGGGCCTTGTGCATGACTTGCGCGTCCAGCTCTTCAACAAGCTGCTGGTTCTGCCGAACCGGTATTTCGATACGCACAACTCGGGGCATCTGATTTCCCGCATCACCTTCAACGTGACCATGGTCACAGGGGCTGCGACCGATGCGATCAAGGTCGTCATCCGCGAAGGCCTGACCATCGTTTTCCTGTTCCTTTATCTGGTGTGGATGAACTGGAAGCTGACCATCGTCATGCTGGCGATCCTGCCCTTGATCGCGTTCATGGTGGGCAGCTCCAGCAAGAAGTTTCGCAAGCAGAGCAAGAAAATCCAGGTGGCGATGGGTGACGTGACCCACGTCGCGTCGGAAACCATTCAGGGCTATCGCGTCGTTCGCAGCTTTGGTGGCGAGAAGTACGAAGAAGAGCGCTTCGCCAAGGCCAGCACCAGCAACACCGACAAGCAGCTGCGCATGACCAAGACCGGCGCGGTCTACACCCCCATGCTGCAACTGGTGATCTACACCGCCATGGCCGTGCTGATGTTCCTCGTCCTGTGGCTGAGGGGCGACGCATCTGCCGGTGATCTGGTGGCTTACATCACCGCAGCCGGTCTGCTCCCGAAGCCGATTCGTCAGCTGTCCGAAGTCAGCTCGACGATCCAGAAAGGGGTCGCGGGCGCCGAGAGCATCTTCGAACAGCTTGATGTCGAGCCGGAAGTCGACACCGGCACCGTCGAGCGGGATCGGGTCGAAGGGCGTCTGGAGGTTCGCAACCTGAACTTCACCTACCCTGAAACCGAGCGTCAGGTGCTGCATGACATCAGCTTCTCGGCGGCGCCGGGTCAGATGATTGCACTGGTTGGACGGTCCGGCAGTGGCAAGTCCACGCTGGCGAACCTGATTCCTCGCTTCTATCACCACACATCCGGGCAGATCCTGCTCGATGGCGTCGAGATCGAGGATTATCGCCTGCGTAACCTGCGCAAGCATGTCGCTCAGGTGAACCAGAACGTGACCCTGTTCAACGACAGCGTGGCCAACAACATCGCTTACGGCGATCTGGCCGGCGCGCCGCGTGCCGACATTGAGGCCGCCGCAGCCGATGCCTACGCGAAAGAGTTTATCGAGCAGTTGCCGGAAGGCTTCGACACTCAGGTGGGCGAAAACGGTGTATTGCTCTCCGGTGGCCAACGTCAGCGTCTGGCCATTGCCCGCGCACTGCTGAAGAACGCGCCCTTGCTTATTCTGGACGAGGCGACGTCGGCGCTGGACACCGAGTCCGAGCGTCACATTCAGGCAGCGCTCGACCATGTGATGAAAGGCCGCACCACGCTGGTGATCGCTCACCGCCTGTCGACCATCGAGCGGGCCGACCTGATTCTGGTCATGGATCAGGGACGCATCGTCGAACGTGGCACGCATTCCGAGTTGCTGGCACAGAACGGCTACTACGCTCGCCTTCACGCGATGGGGCTGGACGAGCCGGCACCGGTGGGCGCCGTTTAACGCACAAGTCCAGCGACAGGCGCTTTAAATGTGTGCCGCCTTGCAGGCGAATACGGTGGGTCAGCGGCTTCCATAGTGACTGAGCCACCGCCTTCGCTGCCCTCGTAACCTCGGACGTCTCCTACAGAGACCGGGTTGATGCAGGAGCCTATGTCCAGACCTCGGGCCTGTGGGAGCCATCTTGCCTCAAGCAGTTCCCACTGTTTTTTCGTACGCCTGCCGTTGCATCGACTTTTCCCCAAGGCCTCAAGCCTTTGCGAACCCTGTGCTAAGATTCCGCCCCTGTTCATTCTTAGTTACGGGTTGTTCGATGAAGTTGTCCATGCCGCGTTTCGATCAGGCACCAGTGCTGGTAGTGGGCGATGTCATGCTCGACCGCTACTGGCATGGCGGTACCTCCAGGATTTCCCCTGAAGCCCCGGTGCCGGTGGTCAAGGTCGATCAGATCGAAGACCGTCCGGGCGGCGCCGCCAACGTTGCCTTGAACATCGCCGCACTGGGCGCCAAAGCCTCCCTCGTGGGCGTTACCGGCCAGGACGAAGCGGCTGAAAGCCTGAGCAACAGCCTTCACGCTGCGGGCGTAACGGCGCGTTTCCAGCGCATTGCTCACCAGCCCACCATCGTCAAATTGCGGGTCATGAGCCGCCACCAGCAGCTGCTGCGTATCGACTTCGAAGAACCGTTTGCGACCGACGCGCTGTCGTTGAGCCAGGAAGTGGATTCGTTGCTCGAAGGCGTCAAGGTGCTGGTGCTGTCCGACTACGGCAAAGGCGCGTTGAAGAACCATCAGGTGTTGATCAAAGCGGCGCGCGACCGTGGCATCCCTGTCCTGGCCGATCCGAAGGGCAAGGATTTTGCGATCTATCGCGGCGCCAGCGTCATCACGCCAAACCTGAGCGAATTTGAAGCCATCGTCGGACATTGTGTCGATGAAGCCGAGTTGGTCGCCAAAGGTGCGCAACTGATGGCTGAGCTCGAGCTGGGTGCTTTGCTGGTGACCCGTGGTGAGCACGGCATGACACTGCTGCGCCCTGACCAGCCAGCGCTGCATCTGCCTGCGCGTGCTCGCGAAGTGTTCGACGTCACCGGTGCCGGTGACACGGTGATTTCCACCCTGGCGGCGGCCATTGCAGCGGGCGAAGAGTTACCGCATGCCGTGGCGTTGGCCAACCTGGCGGCGGGTATCGTCGTCGGCAAGCTAGGTACGGCGGCCATCAGCGCCCCTGAACTGCGTCGCGCCATTCAGCGCGCCGAGGGTTCCGAGCGAGGCGTGCTAAGCCTGGATCAGTTGCTGCTGGCCATCGACGACGCGCGCGCGCACAACGAGAAGATCGTCTTCACCAACGGTTGCTTCGACATCCTGCATGCGGGCCATGTGACCTACCTCGAACAGGCTCGCGCCCAAGGCGATCGTCTGATCGTCGCGGTCAACGACGATGCCTCCGTCAGCCGCCTCAAGGGTCCGGGCCGTCCGATCAACAGCGTGGACCGGCGGATGGCGGTTCTGGCGGGTCTGGGTGCGGTGGATTGGGTCATCAGCTTCCCTGAAGGCACGCCGGAAAACCTGCTGACTCACGTCAAGCCAGACGTGCTGGTCAAGGGCGGCGATTACGGTGTCGATCAGGTGGTTGGCGCCGAGATCGTCAAGGCGTATGGCGGCGAAGTGCGGGTACTGGGCCTGGTGGCTAACAGCTCTACGACTGCGATTGTCGAGAAGATTCGCGGGCAGTAAACAGGCCGCCTTGTTGTAGGAGCGCGCTTGCCCGCGTTTGCGCCAGGTCAACCGACAAGTGTCTTGCGGCCAAAAAGCAATCGCGGGCAGGCTTGCTCCTTCAGCGAGCAAGCTCCGCGACGCTGGATCAAGTCTTATGCAGCTTCTGGCGTGCAATGCGCAGCAGTTGCTTGGCACCCACTTTCAATCGACGCTTGATGCCGGTCTTCTTTGGCTTCGGCGGTGTCATTCCCTGTTGTAACAGCCAGTCCTTCCAGCGAATGCGTTCGTCCCTCACCACCCATCCGTCCTGAGCTGCAAAGCTTTCAGCCAGATACAGCCCGCGCGTGCCAGCAGGTGACAGCTTGTCATTCTTGAGCGTGTAAAGCTCCGGCAGCGGCGAGCCGTTTTCCAGCGGCATCAAGTACAGATCCGGTTTGCTGCGGTTGAGCCGCGCCACCAGTTGGTCGTTCTCCAGCGCTTCGTCCACATGAAACAGGCTCAGCGGGCGGGCTTCTTTCGGGACTTCCAGGCGCATGTCGTAGATCAGCTGCAACGACGCGGTGGGCAAATGAACGTAGGCGTGCGGGCGCTCGATCAACGTCATGCTGCCGCACCGTACAGGCCGCGCGGCACCCGACAGCGGGCTCAAACGAAAGGGCATGGCTTCGCGATAATGAAGCGCAGCGGCATACGGCGCAGGCAGCCATGTGTCGTTGAAACGCCCGCCGAGCCAGCCTTGTGGTGTTTCGATCAGGCATTCCTCGGCGACTTCCTGGATGGCCGTGTGCAACGGCAGGTTCAGTTCATGTGCCGGTACGTACCCGGAAATCAGTTTCAGCACGACGTCGCCACGGTCTTGGCGACGCTGACGCACCAGCACCCAGTAATCGCGATTCTGCCAGTTGAGGGTCAGCCGTACCGACACGCCGAGGTTGGCCAGTTCTGTGGAAAAACGCTCGCTGTTCTCCACCTCGATCTTGCGACGACGCAGCAGGGTCTGGGAGAAGTTCAGCGGCATCCCGACGCTCTGGTAGCTCAGACTCTCGGGAGTGGCTTCGACGAATAACGGCAGGGTTTTGAAGTTGTTGGGGTTTTTCCGAATCAGGGTTCTCGGCATATCGGCTCCTTCTTGCGTTGGGGTCGGCCGCCCGGATCAGGCTCGACGGCGAATCACTTCAGCGGCAGTTGCCACGTTATGGGCCAGATGCAGTGGATTGATGGTCCCGACGATAGCACCGGTGACGCCAGGATGCTCAAACAGCAGCTCGAAACTGGCCTGCACTGGATCGACACCGGGACTCAGGCAAACGTGCCCGCTGGCCAACGCTTTTTTGATCAAAATCCCTTTGTGGTGTGCAGCAGCGTAGTCGAGGACCGGTTTTTCGGCGTGTTCATTGAGGTTGTAGGTGACCATCGCGCAATCGCCTTCCTGCAACGCCAGCAGACCGCCCTCGACGGTTTTACCTGAAAAGCCGAAGCCACGAATTTTGCCTTCGCGTTTGAGGTCGGCCAGCGTTTGGTACACATCACATTCGTTCAGGACATGCAGGTCGTTGCCGTCGGAATGCACCAGCACCAGATCGATGAAGTCGGTCTCCAGACGTTTGAGACTGCGCTCCACCGAGAACCGCGTGTGAGCCGCGCTGAAGTCGTGGCGCGACTGTCCTGCTTCGAACTCCTCGCCGACCTTGCTGACGATGACCCAGTCCTGACGCTGGCCGCGCAACAGCGGGCCCAGGCGCTCTTCGCTGCGACCGTAGGCGGGCGCGGTGTCGATCAGGTTGATGCCCAGATCCCGTGCCTGCTTGAGCAGCATCTGCGCTTCATGGTCGTCCGGGATCGTGAAGCCGCTGGGGTATTTGACGCCCTGGTCGCGGCCTAGCTTGACCGTCCCCAGCCCGAGGGGGGAAACAGTGATGCCCAGGCTGCCCAACGGTCGGTGCAGATCGTGCAGGGTTTTCATGGCAGCAAGACATCCCAGACAGGTTTGGCGAGTGGCGGTTTGGGCAGATCCTTGTAGGGCGGTTGCGGGATCGGGTGAATGTCATCCCGCGACAGCGAGGCCAGTACACGATCGGCAAAGTCGGGCGCCAGTGCCAGCTTGGTCGGCCAGCCCACCATCAGCCGACCCTGAGCATCAAGAAACGCATTGTCCGGGCGCACCAGGCCGGTTTGTTGAGGCTCGGCACGGTCCACGCGCAACGTGGCGAACTGCGCCTGACTGAGGTCGACCCAAGGCAGCAGATGAGAGAGTTCTTTCCTGGCCGCCGCGATTTGTTCGGCAGGTTCGCGGGCGACACCTTCCGCTTCGGAAATATCGCCACCCAGGTACCAGACCCACTCGCCATTGGCCGCCGGGTGCGTGGTCACCGTGATCCGCGGCTTTGGACCTCCGCCCAGGCAGTGCGCGTACAACGGCTTGAGCATCGGGCCTTTGACCATGACCATGTGCAGCGGACGCCGCTGCATCGCGGGATGGCTGACGTTCAGCGCCTTGAGCAGGTCGGCGGTGCCTTCGCCTGCGCTCAACACCACACGCTGGGCATGGATGTCACGACCATCGACGCGCAGGCCGACCAGTTCACCTTCGTGCAGCAGCGGTTCGATTTTTTCGCCGGCCAGCAAGCTGTCTCCGGCCAGTTCTGCGAGTCGTTCGATCAGGCTCGGGACGTCGATCACCAGCTCTGCGAGGCGATAGACCTTGCCCTTGAAGCGCGGATCCTGAAGGGCGGGAGGCAAGTCAGTGCCTTTGACCTGATCGACACGGCCACGCACGGCCTTGCTGGCGAAGAAGCTGGTGAGGTTGCCGGCGATGGTGCCCGGCGACCAGAGATAGTGGGCTTCGGAAAGCAGGCGTACACCCGACAGGTTCAACTCACCCTTGCCGGACAAGGCTTCACGCCAGCGGCGCGGCATGTCAGCGATGGCTTCGGAGGCACCCGACAATGCCCCGTGCAACGCATATTTGGCGCCGCCGTGAATGATCCCCTGGGATTTGACCGTCTGCCCGCCGCCGAGGCTGGCGCGTTCCACCACGACTGTCGAGAAACCCTGGCGACGCAGGCGGGCATTGAGCCAGAGACCGGCAACGCCTGCGCCGACAATCAGAACGTCAGTGGAAATCGCGGATGGCATGAGCACCTCAAATGGCGAAACGAATCGCGCCATTATAGGGGAAGCCGCTTTTCAATGACCCCCCTTTAATGCCCCGCTGTTTTTGAGAACAACTGAATGACCACAACCCCCGCCACGATCAGGCCCATGCCGGCGATGGCGGGCAGGTCGAGTTTCTGGCCGTAGATGAGCAGCGCGGCGATGCTCACCATGACGATGCCCATGCCCGCCCAGACCGCGTAGGCCACGCCCACCGGGATGCTGCGCACCACCAGCGTCAGCATCCAGAACGCCACGGCGTAACCGACGATCACCAGCAGCAAAGGCAGCGGCGTGCTGAGGCCTTTAACGGCTTTCATGGAAACGGTGGCGATGACTTCAGCGCAGATGGCGATGGCGAGCAGGTAGTAGGCAGACATCATGAGCACTCCTCTTCAATGACGGCAGATTCTAGAGGTTGCCGAGATGGGGTAAAGTCATTACCCATCTCTCTGGTAGATAGGTTGCGTGGTCATGCAATGGAACCTCGAACAGATCCGGCTGTTTGTGAGCGTCGCCGAACAGCGCTCGTTTTCCGCGGTGGCGCGGGATTCCAGGCGCGCGCAATCGGCAGTGAGCAGTGCGATTGCCCTGCTGGAAACCGACCTTGGGGTGAGCCTGTTCGATCGCAGCAGCGGGCGTCAGCCGCGCCTGACTGAGGCGGGCGGTGCGTTGCTGGAAGAAGCGCGGGAGTTGTTGCGCCAATGCGAACGCCTCGACGGCCGTGCGCTGGCGTTGATGCGCGGGCAGGAAGCGCGGCTGCGGCTCGCACACGACGAGGCCATGCCTTACCAGCCTGTGCTCGACAGTCTGGAGGCTCTGGACGAGCGTTTCCCCAGCGTCGAAGTGCAACTGGCCAGCGGCGCTCAGGGGGATGTCGCGCGCAAGCTGTTGGAGCGGCGCGCCGACCTCGGTCTGCTTTTTCATCACGAACAAATGCCCGAAGCGCTCGAACGGCGGGTGCTGGGCAGCGTGGAGATGGTCACGGTGTGTGCGGTCGATCACCCGCTGGCCAGCGAACCGCTGATCAACCGTCAACAATTGGCGCGGCATCGGCAATTGCTTATCGCGCCGCAGCAAAGTGGTTATCCCGGCGGCGAACAGTTGAGCCCGCAGGTGTGGCGAGCCGACAGCTTTTACGTCATGGCCGAGTTGCTGATGCGAGGTCTGGGCTGGGCCTGGCTGCCCCGTCACGTGGTGCAATACCCGGCCTACCAGAATCAGATGATCGAGTTGAGCAGCGAGTGGACGCCGCCCGCGCTGGTGGTCGAAATGGTCTGGCGCCGTGACGAACCGTTGGGGCCGGCCGCACGTTGGCTGGCAGAGTGTTTCACTCATCATCTGAAGGCCATTGGCTGATAAACTCCGCGCCCATGAATAGAACCCTCTATACCGTCCTGTTTCACCTTGGCCTGCCCCTCATTGCGCTGCGTCTGTGGCTTCGTGCCCGCAAGGCGCCTGCTTACGCACAACGTATCGGCGAGCGTTTCGCCCGTGGGCTGCCACCGATGCAGCGTGGCGGCATCTGGGTCCACGCGGTCTCGGTGGGGGAGAGCATCGCGGCCGCGCCGATGATTCGGGCCTTGCTGGCGCGTTATCCACAGCTGCCGATCACCATCACCTGCATGACGCCCACTGGTTCGGAGCGCATCCAGTCGATGTTTGCCAGCGAGCCGCGCGTTCAGCACTGCTATCTGCCGTATGACTTTCCGTGGGCGGCGGGACGTTTTCTCGATCACATCCAGCCCAAAATCGGCGTCATCATGGAAACGGAACTGTGGCCGAATCACATTCATCAGTGTGCGAAACGTGGGATTGCGACAGTTCTCGCCAACGCGCGACTGTCAGAGCGTTCCGCGCGAGGTTATGGACGCTTCGCCGGGCTGACCCGGCCGATGCTGGCGGAAATGAGCCTGATCGCGGTGCAGACCGAAACCGAAGCACAGCGTTTCCGTGATCTGGGCGCGCGCCCAGAGTGCGTGACTGTGACAGGCTCGATCAAATTCGACCTGACCATCGACCCGCAATTGCTGGCGCGTGCAGCGCAGCAGCGTGAAGCGTGGCAGACCGCGCAACGTCCGGTCTGGATCGCGGCCAGCACCCATGCCGGAGAGGATGAAGTGATTCTCGCGGCCCATCGCAAGCTGTTGGAAAGTCATTCGGACGCGCTGCTGATCCTCGTGCCGCGTCATCCCGAGCGCTTCAACAGCGTGTTCGAATTGAGCCAGCAACAAGGCTTCAACAGCGTTCGCCGTTCGAAGGCGGAAGCCGTGGTCAGCGAAACCTCCGTGCTGGTGGGCGACACCATGGGTGAGCTGCTGTTTCTCTATGCGTTGGCCGACATCGCGTTCGTCGGCGGCAGCCTGGTGCCCAATGGTGGCCACAACCTGCTGGAGCCTGCCGCGCTGGATAAGCCTGTGCTGAGCGGCCCGCACCTGTTCAACTTCCTCGAAATCGCCGCGATGCTGCGCAATGCTGGCGCGTTGGAAGAGGTCAGTGATGCGGCAGGGTTGGCGGCCACGGTGCAGCGCCTGATCGAGCAGCCAGAACAAGCGAAGACCATGGCCGACGCCGGATTGGCCGTCATGAAGGCCAATCAGGGCGCGTTGCAGAAGTTGTTGGACGGAATCGGGCGGTTGATTGAAGCCTGACCCGGTCGTCCGAATGTAGGAATAGCCCGTGGGAGCGGATTCATTCGCGATGCGGTTGTACAGCCAATAGAGATCTATCGCCTGTACGGCCCCTCGCGAATGAATTCGCTCCCACTGGGCGCTGCGTGTGTTCCAGCAATATCGTTTTACCGCTCAGTCGGCCGCTCGAAATTCTTCGCCGCTTCCTTCGCCAGGTCCGGCGGCAGGAAGTCTTTGTCCGGGTTGTAGTCGGGCTTGAGGTAACGCGAAAGGTCCTGCAAATCCCCTGGACTCAACGTCCCGGCGGCTTGCTTCAAGCGCAGGTTGTCGAGGATGTAGTCATAGCGGGTGTTGTTGTAATCGCGCACCGACGCATACAGCTGGCGCTGCGCGTCGAGCACGTCGACGATGTTGCGAGTCCCCACCTGATAACCGATTTCCGTGGCTTCCAGCGCGCTCTGGTTGGAGATGATCGACTGTTTGCGCGCCTGGACCTGCTCGACATCGGTGTTCACCGCGCGATGCAGGTTTCGCGTGTTTTCCACCACCTGACGACGCAGCCCTTCGCGCTGTTGCTCGGTCTGGCCGAGGCGTGCATAGGCTTCGCGTACTTGTGAACTGGTCAGGCCGCCACTGTAGATCGGGATGTTGACCTGCAGGCCGATGGTGCGTTGTTCGACGCTGCCGTGGAAGTTCTGCCCGGTGTAGTTCGGGTTGGTGAAACCCAATGGGTCGTTGTCGCCTTTTTCGTATTGGGCGACCGCATCGACCGTCGGCGCATGCCCGGCCTTGCGCTGACGCAGGGTTTCTTCGGCCGCGCTGACAGCGTAATTGCTGGCCAGCAGATTCAGGTTTTGTTGAGCGGCCGTGTCGACCCACGACTTGGCGTCATTGGGCGAGGGCGCAAGCACGGGCAGCGTGTGCACGATGCCTTCAATGGCGTTGTACTCGCGGTTGGTCAGGGTTACCAAAGCCTGAAAGGCGTCGTCCACCTGACGCTTGGCGACAATCCGTGCGGCGCGCGCAGTGTCATAGCTGGCCTGCGCCTGAAGCACGTCGGTCTTGTCCGAGAGGCCGACGTCGAAACGCTCGTTGGCCTGATCCAGCTGGCGTTTAAACGCCGCTTCTTCGGCTTTGGTCGAGGCCAGGTTGTCCTGAGCACGCAGGACCGAAAAATAATCCTCGGCGCTCTGCAAAATCAGATTTTGTTCCGTGGCCGAGAGCTGCAGCATGGCCTGTTCGTTGACATCCTTGGCGGCCTTGAGCTGGAACCAGCGGTCGGCGCGGAAGATCGGCTGGCTCAACGTCGCGCGATACACGGTGCCACTGCGGTTGATGACCGCAGACGGCTCGTCGATCTTGGTGCGGGTGTTGTTCACATCGGCGCCGCCGGAAATATTCGGCAGCAACCCGGCGCGGGCCTGAGGCACGATTTCTTTCTGGGCGTCGTAGCTGGCGCGGGCAGCGGCCAGATCGGCGTTGTTGTTCACCGCTTCCTGATAGACGCTGACCAGACCGGTTTTGGTCGGCAGCGGCATGTCGGCTGCCCCGGCCATTGCACTCGAAGCACAGGATACGGCAATGGCCAGTGAAAGTTTGCGCAGCATACACATTCCCTAGTAGTAGTTGTCGCCAAATCTGATCCAGACGGCTTTGGCGTCGCGTAGCGAGTGTAGTTCCGAGAGATCGCGACAACAATCGGGTAAATCGGCCATTTAACGCGCGTTTGAATTCCCCGCTTGGCGTTTGCCCTGCCGCGCGACTAGACTGACGCCGTTCTTGTCGGGGTGCCTTGCTATGAGGCTGAGATCGGATAATCCGGATCCCGTTGAACCTGATCAGGTTAGCGCCTGCGTAGGGAACAAGATTTCTCGTCTCCCGGCGAGTCCTCTTGAGTGTCGTCCGGGGTCGTCATTGTTCATTTTCTGAACAGTCCTCGTTATTCGATTCTCAGCATCCATGTCGTCTCAGGGTGCCTCCGTCCGTTCGAATCAGGCTCAAGCTCCGACAATCCATTGCGCCGCAATATGATGTCTGGAGAGCCCGTGATGAGCACAACACTAAAAAACGCCAATCTGAGTGAGTCCGCCCAGGTCGATTCGGGGTCGGTTCAGCCGTTCACCCGCTCGCAAAAGATCTATGTTCAAGGTTCGCGCCCGGACATCCGCGTGCCGATGCGTGAAATCAGCCTTGATGTGACACCCACAGACTTCGGCGGCGAGATCAACGCGCCAGTTTGCGTCTACGACACCTCGGGCCCATACACCGACCCCAATGTCGTCATTGATGTACGCAAGGGCTTGGGCGAGGTGCGCTCGGCGTGGATCAACGACCGTGGCGACACCGAGCGTCTTGATGGTTTGAGTTCCGATTTCGGCCAGCAGCGCCTGGCCGATGCCGAGCTGACCAAGTTGCGCTTTGCTCATGTGCGCAATCCGCGCCGCGCCAAGGCCGGTGCCAACGTCAGCCAGATGCACTATGCGCGTCAGGGCATCATCACCGCCGAGATGGAATACGTCGCCATCCGCGAAAACATGAAGCTGCAAGAGGCCCGCGCCGCCGGCCTGTTGAAGCAGCAGCACGCCGGTCACAGCTTCGGCGCGAGCATTCCGAAAGAGATCACCCCTGAGTTCGTGCGCGAGGAAATCGCCCGTGGTCGCGCGATCATTCCGGCCAACATCAACCACGTCGAGCTTGAGCCAATGATCATCGGCCGTAACTTCCTGGTGAAGATCAACGGCAACATCGGCAACAGTGCGCTGGGTTCGTCCATCGAAGAGGAAGTGGCCAAACTGACGTGGGGCATCCGTTGGGGTTCCGACACCGTGATGGACCTGTCCACCGGCAAACACATTCACGAAACTCGCGAGTGGATCATCCGCAACTCGCCGGTGCCGATCGGCACGGTGCCGATTTATCAAGCGCTGGAAAAGGTCGGCGGTGTGGCCGAGGACCTGACTTGGGAGCTGTTCCGCGACACGCTGATCGAGCAGGCGGAGCAGGGTGTCGACTACTTCACCATCCACGCTGGCGTTCTGCTGCGCTACGTGCCGCTGACTGCCAAGCGCGTCACCGGGATCGTCAGCCGGGGCGGTTCGATCATGGCCAAATGGTGCCTGGCGCACCACAAGGAAAACTTCCTCTACACGCACTTCGACGAGATTTGCGAAATCATGAAGGCCTACGACGTCAGCTTCTCGCTGGGCGACGGGCTGCGCCCGGGTTCGATTGCCGATGCCAACGATGAAGCGCAATTCGGCGAGCTGGAGACCCTTGGCGAACTGACCAAGATCGCCTGGAAGCACGACGTGCAATGCATGATCGAAGGCCCGGGCCACGTACCGATGCAGTTGATCAAAGAGAACATGGACAAGCAGCTGGAGTGCTGTGACGAGGCACCGTTCTACACCCTCGGGCCGCTGACTACCGACATTGCACCGGGTTACGACCACATCACCTCGGGCATCGGCGCGGCCATGATCGGCTGGTTCGGTTGCGCGATGCTGTGCTACGTGACGCCGAAGGAACACTTGGGTCTGCCGAACAAGGAGGACGTGAAGACCGGGATCATCACCTACAAGATCGCGGCCCACGCCGCGGACCTGGCGAAAGGGCATCCGGGCGCGCAGATTCGCGATAACGCCTTGAGCAAGGCACGCTTCGAATTCCGTTGGGAAGACCAGTTCAACCTCGGTCTGGACCCTGACACCGCACGTGCCTATCACGACGAAACCCTGCCAAAGGACTCGGCCAAGGTCGCGCATTTTTGCTCGATGTGCGGGCCGAAATTCTGCTCCATGAAGATCACCCAGGAAGTCCGCGAATACGCGGCCAACCAGAAGATCGAGGCGGTGGATCTGTCGGTGGCCGAAGGCATGCGCGAGCAGGCCGAGCGGTTCAGGCAGGAAGGCAGTCAGCTTTACAAGAAGGTTTAAGGCCTGACGATTGATCGTTCCCACGCTCTGCGTGGTAATGCCTTCGGTAACGCTCCGCGTCACAGTGGACGCGGAGCGTCCGGGTATGCGTTCCCACGCGGAGCGTGGGAACGATCAAACCGCGTCGCTTGATTCGCGAGCAAGCTCGCTCCCACAGGTGTTGTGTGCGCCTCGAAGCCGGGCAACAGAACACGCCCATGTGGGAGCGAGCTTGCCCGCGAAGACGCCGGTAATCGCGCTGCAAGAACTTGATGATCGTTCCCACGCTCCGCGTGGTAATGCCTTAGGTGACGCTCCGCGTCACAGTGGACGCGGAGCGTCCGGGTATGCGATCCCACGCGGAGCGTGGGAACGATCAAATACGGCCGAACCACTGTGGGAGCGAATTCATTCGCGATGCGGTGGTACATCCGATGAATATCTGTCGGATGTCCCCGCCCCTCGCGAATGAATTCGCTCCCACAGGTTCGTTGATCATCAGGCGGATTTTCCGTCAATAACTAACAATGCTCTTCTGAGATCACACCCTGTGAACACACCCGGCACTTACTCACCCGATATCCCCGTCCCCGCCGCCAAGCGGGTCTTTGGCGGGCGCGACCTGTTTTCCCTGTGGTTCTCCCTCGGCATCGGCCTGATGGTCCTGCAGACCGGCGCGTTGCTGGCGCCGGGGCTGGGCATGTCCGGCTCGATGCTGGCGATCTTCCTCGGCACGCTGGTGGGCGTTCTGCTGCTCGCGGCGGTCGGCGTGATCGGCAGCGACACCGGCCTCTCATCCATGGCCGCACTCAAGCTCAGCCTGGGGAGCAAAGGCGCGGCGCTGCCTGCGATTCTCAACCTGCTGCAACTGGTGGGCTGGGGCTCGTTCGAAATCATCGTCATGCGCGATGCGGCCAGTCTGCTCGGCGCAGGTGCTTTTTCAGAATCCAGCCTGTGGGCCAACCCGCTGCTCTGGACGCTGATCTTTGGCGCGCTCGCCACGCTGCTCGCCGTCAGCGGACCGCTCACCTTCGTGCGGCAGATCCTGCGAAAGTGGGGCATCTGGTTGCTGCTCGCCGCGTGCGTCTGGCTGACCTGGAATCTCTTCGCCAAAGCTGACCTGTCGGCATTGTGGGCA
The DNA here is from genome assembly GCF_039697315.1 of Pseudomonas abietaniphila. NCBI lineage: Bacteria > Pseudomonadati > Pseudomonadota > Gammaproteobacteria > Pseudomonadales > Pseudomonadaceae > Pseudomonas > Pseudomonas abietaniphila. The sequence goes on from NZ_CP155619.1 coordinate 3,707,109, forward strand.
CGCGCCGGAGACGGTTCGCTGCCGTTCGCCGTCGGTTTCGACATCGCCATTGCCATGCCGCTCTCCTGGTTGCCGCTGATTGCCGACTATTCCCGGTTCGGCAAGCGCGCGACCGGCGTGTTCGGCGGCACCGTGCTGGGCTTTTTCCTGGGTAACTTCTGGCTGATGACACTGGGCGTCGCCTACACCCTGGCGTTCGCGCCAAGCGGTGAAGCCAATGCGTTACTCCTGGCGCTGGCCGGCGCGGGCATGGGCATTCCGTTGCTGTTGATCCTGCTCGACGAATCGGAAAACGCGTTTGCCGACATTCACTCCGCAGCAGTTTCAAGCGGGATCCTGTTGAAAGCCAAGGTCGAGCATCTGGCGTTGGCCATCGGCGTTCTCTGCACGTTGATCGCCTGCTTCGCGCCATTGGCGCAGTACCAGAATTTCCTGCTGCTAATCGGCTCGGTGTTCGCGCCGCTGTTCGGCGTGGTGCTGGTGGATCACTTCATCCTGCGTCGTCGCAGCCATGGCGCCGCGACAGTGGGGTTACGCTGGATGACCTTGTTGGCCTGGGTGGGTGGTATCGCCACCTATCATCTGCTGGCGAATCTGTACCCGAACGTCGGAGCAACACTGCCGGCCCTCATCGTGGCCGGCGTGTTGCAACTGGTGTTGAGCAAAGCGATCAGCCCCGGCCAGGGAACAGTTCCGGCTTGATGATGCCATTGAGCTGAGGGTACGGAATCTTCAGCTCGATGTGGCCCATGGCGTATGGGGCGATGGTGGTGACCGGGTATTTCAGGATCACGGCACCGTACGTCAGGGCGACGTTGGAAGTTCGCTTGAATGGCCACATCTTCTGGAACTCGGCATCCTTGTCCACCTTGGTGCTGATCTGCCAGGCCTGGTGCGCCAGTTGGGCTTTGTCCCAGAACGCCGCTTCCTGGCCCGGCACCAGCATGTCGCTCAGCGTCAACACGCGTTGCTGTTGACGGGAGTAGTTGATGAACGCGCGACCGGGATTGCCCTGAGCACCGCCGGTGTCCAGGTAGCTCGACAGCTCGACCACCACGATACCGTCATGCTGCTCACGTACTTTGGCCTGCAAATAGCTGCTGTTGCGGCCTTGAGCGCGGCTCAGGAATTGTTCCTGATAGTCCTTGAGCGTCGGTGGTACCGGGCCGTCGGTGTCGCTGCGCGTCAGCTGCAGCAGGGTCCGCTGGGTGATGGCGTCCAGTTTCGGCTCGTCCGGGAAGTGAACGGTGTCGATGTTCACCAGCGGGCAGTCGTCCGTACTGCAGCCGGGTTTGACCAATTCGGATGCGTCGCGCTGAACGGTCAGCGGACTGCGATAATTGGGCTGGAAAAGGCTCTGGCAGGCGCCCAGTATCAGGGCCAGGCAGGCCAGCGAAATGATCTTCAGAAACGACATGTTGATCCTTGGCGTTGGCATAAAGGGCCATCACTGAGCAGTAACGGCAACCAGCTTCGACTGTAGGTGGCGCAATCAGTTCGCCACTGGACGGATTAGAGTGCCTTTCGCTTGCCCTCGTCTACCCTGACTGCCTGTTTTGCCCGAACGAGGGGCTGCATCCAGCGTGTTGGCACGTTAGGATGGCGCGAAGACTCAAGTGCTCTGCAGTGAGAAATGTATGACTGACACGACTAAATCGACGCCGACGAAGCACGAGATCACCCAGCGCGAAACCTGCTTCAAGGGGTTCTATCAGCTGGACCGTCTGCACCTGCGCCATGAGCTGTTCGACGGCGGCATGAGCCCGGAAATCAAGCGCGAGCTGTTCGTGCGTCATGACGCTGTCTGCGTTCTGCCCTACGACGCCAAGCGAGACGAAGTGGTGTTGATCGAGCAGTTCCGTGTCGGCGTGATCGGCAAGCATCCCAACCCGTGGCTGATCGAAATGGTCGCTGGCCTGATCGATAAAAAAGAGGAGCCTGAAGAGGTTGCTCACCGCGAAGGAGAGGAGGAAGCTGGGCTTGTTTTCAGCGCGTTGTGGCCGATCACCAAATACTTTCCGTCGCCCGGTGGCAGTAACGAATTCGTTCACTTGTACCTGGGTAAATGTGAAAGCGAGGGGGCGGGAGGGCTGCACGGTCTGGAGGAAGAGGCTGAAGACATCCGTGTGTCGGTCTGGTCATTCGATGACGCGATGCAAGCCGTGAAAGACGGACGCATCGTCAACGCGGCAGCTATCATCGCAATACAGTGGCTGGCGCTTAACCGCGCCGAAATCAGGGGGCTGTGGTCGTGAATCTTCTGCGCGAGCGCTACCGTGTCGACCTTGCCGGGCTGCAAGCAGCCTGTGAGGCGAACTACGCGCGCTTGATGCGTTTGTTACCTGACATGCGCAATGAACAACGTTCCCGCCGGGTGGCCGTCACCCAAGGCGATCAAATGCTGGGCGTGCTGGCGGTCGAGGTGATTCTCGACTGTCCCTACACCACCACGCTGCAGGTGCGCCAGGAGCACAGCCTGCCATGGCTGCCGGTGCCCGTGCTGGAAGTACAGGTTTACCACGACGCGCGCATGGCGGAAGTCATCGGCGCCGAACACGCACGGCGTTTCCGCGGTATCTACCCGTATCCCAATGCCGACATGCATCAGCCGGATGAAAAGGCCCAGCTCAATCTGTTCCTGGGGGAGTGGTTGAGTCACTGCCTGGCGTGTGGGCATGAGTTCGAGTCGGTGCGCTGAAGTTGTAGGGTTTTTCCATTAGCCTGGTTCTTGAGTCTTTTGGCCTTGTAGGCCGTTTCTGAAAGTTCTGTTTTTATGATTTTTGGCTTTATTTTTTAGCCTTCCGAAAGCTAGGTTTGCACGATCTTTTCTATGAGGTCGTGCTCATGGCTTATCTCGGAACTCATCTTTATTCTTGTCATGCGATTCCGTTCAATTGGAGTGACACTTGGTTGGTAGTTGTGAGTGGGGATGGGATTAATTTTTGTGGCCATGCTTTGCTAAAGGCTGGCTATCACTATTTTCACGTTCATGGTTGGAATCGGCCCTTTCACCTCACTGAGTCGGGCTACCAAAGATATGTGAAAGAGGGAGGGAAGACAGAACTGTTTAGGCGTAGGGTTTATATTCCCAATCCAGAGGGTGCTCAAAGAAAGATTGAATCGCTTAGTGCAAATATTTGGTATTGGCTCGCTATTCCCAGTAATTGCGTGAGTTATGTAGAGGACGTTTTCCTTGCGGGTGGTGCAGATGACTCCATCTTTACCAATTGTCCTGCGAGGTGGGAATGAAAGTAATAAAGTTAATTGTCTATGGCATCGTCATAGGAGCGGTCATCAATTTTTTCTTCGAGATTTTCTTTGTTCCTCCTGGTGAGCCTGCTTCGGCGCTCGCTACCGGATCTGTATTCCTCACGGGCTTTCTATTGGGCGCATCAATATCACGTTATGTCTCATGGGGCTGGTCATTGGGAGGGATAGGCGGGATGTCGGCCGGGTTGATGGGGCCGACACCCCTTATGTTCTTTTTTCCTGATACCAGCTATGAAAAAGTCTTGCCTTGGCTTTTTCTAATTGCAGCAATTGGCTTTCCCCTTGGTGGCTACTACGTCGATAAAATGTTCCAGCGGTTAAGCGATTATTGGCGTGCACGATCTGCCGACCACGATAACTGAGAGCTGGCACTCATTTCGGCATTTGCCCGTCGACGCTCCAGCCACCATAATCCGGCCATACCCGCTCAAGGAGATGGCCATTGCCGAGCACACCTCTGAATTCGTCCTCCGTCCTGGTGGTGCAACTGTCGGACAGTCACCTGTTTGCTGAAGCGGACGGCGAGCTGTTGGGCATGGCCACACGGGCCAGCCTCAACGCAGTCGTCGATCGGGTGCTGGCCGAGCAGCCGGATATCGACCTGGTGCTCGCCACGGGCGATTTGTCCCAGGACGGCTCCGTCGAGTCTTATCAGGCGTTTCGCGAATCGAGTGAGCGCCTGTCCGCGCCCAAACGCTGGCTGCCTGGCAACCATGACGAACTTCGGGAAATGGCGATCGCCGCTCAGCAGAGTGACTTTCTTGAGCCCGTCGTGGACGTCGGAAACTGGCGTATCACGATGCTGGACTCTGCCGTTTCGGGCTCGGTGCCGGGTTATCTGGAAGACAAACAACTGCAACTGCTCGCTCAGGCATTGAGTGAGGCCCCGCAACGTCATCATCTGATCTGCCTGCACCATCATCCGGTGCCGATTGGCGCGGCGTGGATGGAGCCAATCGGGCTGCGTAATCCCGAGGCGCTGTTCGCGGTGCTGGAACGTTTTCCACAAACCAGAGCGCTGCTCTGGGGCCATGTGCATCAGGAATACGATCAGCAGCGTGACGGCCTGAGGTTGATGGCATCGCCGTCCACCTGCATTCAGTTCGCGCCCAACAGCGAGGATTTCAAGCTCGACGAACGGGCGCCGGGCTATCGCTGGTTGCGGCTGCATGATGACGGCCGGATCGAAACGGGCGTCTCGCGGATCGACGCCAGCCTGTTTCCGGTCGACCTCAGCGGTGCCGGTTACTGACGGGAAATGTTTCGAACCCCCAGCGAATGATCAACAAGCGAGTTTTCCCTCGGTTGTCCCTGTAAACTGCGTGGCTTTGCGTGTTGATGCGCCGCTTCTGGAGATAACCGCGTGAACCAGGATCACTCGACGCTTCTTTATATACATGGCTTGAACAGCTCGGCGATGTCAAAAAAAGCCACACAGCTGGCTGAGCTGATGAAAACCCTGGGGTTGAGCGAGCAGTTGCGGGTGCCGGAACTGCACCATCATCCGCGTCAGGCAATGGTTCAGCTGGAGAGCGCCATCGACGAACTGGGCGGTCGGCCACTGCTGGTCGGCAGCTCGCTCGGCGGCTACTATGCGACTCACCTGGCTGAGCACCATGGCCTGAAGGCTGTGCTGATGAACCCTGCAGTCAACCCGCATCAGCTGTTCGACGGTTTTCTGGGCACCCAACAAAACCTGTACACCGGCGAACGCTGGGAGCTGACGCACGATCACGTCGACGCGCTGGCCGAGCTTGAGGTGCCCGCGCCCCAAGATCCGCAGCGCATTCAGGTGTGGTTGCAGACCGGTGACGAGACGCTGGATTATCGGCGCGCCCAAGCGTTTTATCGGGCCTGCGCCCTGCGCATAGAAGGTGGCGGTGATCACGGCTTTCAGGGGTTTGCCTCAAAACTGCCTGCTTTGCTGAGCTTTGCCGGTTTCGCCCCGGCGCTTTTGCAGGCGATCGACGTGTCGGCGCTGTGAATAACGCGCCCGGATCGAGCTTTTGCTGAAACAAACATGTAGAACAGTGTCACTCCGAAATTTCATGAACGACTTGATGACGAGACCCCATGGCCAATCCCAGCGCTAGCTCTTATAACGCAGACGCCATCGAAGTCCTCTCGGGCCTCGACCCGGTCCGCAAGCGGCCGGGCATGTACACCGACACCACGCGGCCGAACCACCTCGCTCAGGAAGTCATCGACAACAGCGTCGACGAAGCCCTGGCTGGCCACGCCAAATCGGTTCAGGTAATCCTCCACGCCGACAACTCCCTGGAAGTGGCCGATGACGGTCGCGGCATGCCGGTGGACATTCACCCGGAAGAAGGTGTGTCGGGCGTCGAACTGATCCTCACCAAACTCCACGCGGGCGGTAAGTTCTCCAACAAGAACTACCAGTTCTCCGGCGGTCTGCACGGTGTGGGGATCTCCGTGGTCAACGCGCTCTCGACCCAGGTGCGGGTGCGGGTCAAGCGTGACGGCAATGAATACGAAATGACCTTTGCCGACGGCTTCAAAGCTAGTGAACTGGCGGTCATCGGCACCGTGGGCAAACGCAACACCGGCACCAGCGTGTATTTCGCGCCGGATCCGAAGTACTTCGACAGTCCGAAGTTTTCCGTCAGCCGCCTCAAGCACGTCCTGAAAGCCAAGGCGGTCCTGTGCCCGGGGTTGCTGGTCAGCTTCGAAGACAAAAGCACCGGCGAGAAAGTCGAGTGGCATTACGAAGACGGCCTGCGCTCGTATCTGCAGGATTCGGTCACCGACTTCCTTCGCCTGCCGGACGAGCCCTTCTGTGGCGCATTCGCGGGCAACAAGGAAGCGGTCGACTGGGCATTGCTATGGCTGCCGGAAGGCGGCGACAGCGTTCAGGAAAGCTACGTCAACCTGATCCCGACAGCGCAGGGCGGTACGCACGTCAACGGCTTGCGTCAGGGCCTGCTCGATGCAATGCGCGAATTCTGCGAGTTCCGCAACCTGCTGCCGCGTGGCGTCAAGCTGGCGCCGGAGGACGTCTGGGAGCGCATCGCGTTCGTGCTGTCGATGAAGATGCAGGAGCCGCAGTTCTCTGGCCAGACCAAAGAGCGACTGTCGTCCCGCGAAGCGGCGGCGTTCGTGTCCGGTGTGGTCAAGGACGCCTTCAGCCTGTGGCTCAACGGGCACCCGGAAATGGGCATGCAGCTGGCCGAACTGGCGATCAACAACGCCGGTCGTCGTCTCAAGGCGAGCAAGAAGGTCGAACGCAAGCGCATCACCCAGGGTCCTGCACTGCCGGGCAAACTGGCGGATTGCGCGGGGCAGGACCCGATGCGCGCCGAGCTGTTTCTGGTTGAGGGTGATTCCGCAGGCGGTTCCGCCAAACAGGCACGGGACAAAGAATTCCAGGCCATCCTGCCGCTGCGCGGGAAAATTCTGAACACCTGGGAAGTCGATGGCGGCGAAGTGCTCGCCAGTCAGGAAGTGCACAACATTGCGGTCGCGATCGGTGTCGATCCGGGCGCAGCGGACATGAGCCAGCTGCGTTACGGCAAGATCTGCATCCTCGCGGACGCCGACTCCGACGGCCTGCACATCGCGACGCTGTTGTGCGCCTTGTTCGTCCAGCATTTCCGTCCTCTGGTCGATGCTGGTCACGTTTACGTCGCGATGCCGCCGCTGTATCGCATCGACCTGGGCAAAGACATCTATTACGCCCTCGACGAGGCCGAGCGGGACGGCATTCTTGATCGCCTGGTCGCTGAGAAGAAGCGCGGCAAGCCACAGGTCACGCGATTCAAAGGCCTGGGTGAAATGAACCCGCCGCAGTTGCGTGAAACCACCATGGACCCGAACACCCGTCGACTGGTCCAGCTGACGCTGGATGATTTCGAAGCGACGTCGGAGATGATGGACATGCTGCTGGCTAAAAAACGTGCGGGCGACCGCAAGACCTGGCTTGAGTCCAAAGGCAACCTCGCCGAGGTGCTGGTTTGATGCGAGGCGGATGGGCCGCGTTGTTGCTGGTCGCCACTCCCGTCTTCGCTGCACCGCTGCCGGAGCTCAAACTGCTTTCCGAGCACCCGGTCGACGACATGATCGGCGGAAACCTGTCCGGTCTGGCGTCGTGTAACGGTGTGCTATGGACGGTATCGGATCGCGATGACACGTTGCTGTACAGCCTCGATACCTCAGCGACCGTCTGGAAAGCCCGGGCGCAGGTCCTTGAGATTCCGCCGATTCCTGACAGCGGCTTGTCACCGACGCTGCGCGCCATGGCCAAGGCGTCAGCCCTGGTTCGCGGTGGCGATCTGGATTTCGAAGGCGTGAGCTGTGACGCGGCAGGCAATCGCTATCTGGTGAGCGAGGCCTACGCGACGGTGCTGAAGGTCCCGGTCAATGGCGCGCCGATCTGGCTGGAGCTGCCGAAAAAGGTGGTTCAGGAGGCGCAGTCCGCCGGCATGCTGCAGCATTTCAACGCCATATTCGAAGGCATTGCCGTGAGTCCGGCTGGCGACAGGTTATGGCTGGCCGCCGAGCGCGAGAAACGCGGGCTGTTGACCGCGCATCTGGGCAAAGACGGTTGGACCTGTGATGCCAGCTGTATTCTGCGCGTGGAGTCCGGCAACGACGTCTTGCCTCCGCAGTTGGGTGGAAAGTCAGTGGCCAAGGACTTTTCCGACATCTCGCTGTACAAAGGCAAGCTGTTCACCCTTGAGCGCGCGGCGTATCGCATCTGTCGGCGCACCCTGGAAACGGGTCAATTGGAGACCTGCTGGTCGTTTGCAAAGGAAGCGCTGCAACCCAACCGGCTTTACGATCAGAAATACGGCCTGACCGAAGCGCTGATCGTGGACGACAAGGGCGCCTGGGTCGGAACCGACAACAACTTCGGTGTCCGCGCCGATGGTGAAAAACGCCCCATCGTCTGGCGCTTTGCCGCGCCTGAAGGTGGCTGGAGTGCGAAACCTTGACTCAGGCGCCTCCCGGCAAGCGCGCCGGGCGCCTGATGTTGATCATTGCCTGGGCCGCGGCGCTGTTTCTGGCGACGCGGTTTTTTGGTGAGTGGGAGCAACGTCAGGAGAACCCGAACACCAACGTCAGCTCTGAACACGGTGACGGTTACGTCGAAGTGCAACTGGCGAGCAATCGCCAAGGGCATTTCGTCATGACGGGGCAGATCAATGCGCGTCCCGTGCAGTTCATGCTCGATACCGGCGCGACCAACGTTGCGATCCCGGAGGCGGTTGCGGACACACTGCGGCTCGAACGAGGCGCCAGGGTCGAGGTCAGCACGGCCAATGGTCGTACCGAAGCCTTCCGGACCACGCTGGAGCGAGTGCAGATCGGCGATATCGTCCTGAATAACGTGCGCGCCCTGGTGGTGCCCGGTCTGGACGGAGAAGAGGTGCTGCTGGGTATGAGTGCCGTCAAACAACTCGAATTCACACAGCGCGGCGGCACATTGCTGCTGCGTCAGACGACAAAATGATGAGGCCCGCATGAGCGACTCCCTTGACCTCAGCCTGGACGGCGTAGAACGCCGGTCACTGGCTGACTTCACCGAACAGGCCTATCTCAACTACTCCATGTACGTGATCATGGACCGGGCCCTGCCGCATATCGGCGACGGTCTGAAGCCCGTACAGCGGCGCATTATCTACGCCATGAGCGAGTTGGGCCTGGACGCCGACGCCAAACACAAGAAATCGGCGCGTACCGTCGGTGATGTGCTCGGTAAGTTTCACCCGCACGGCGATTCGGCCTGCTACGAAGCCATGGTGCTGATGGCGCAGTCCTTCAGCTATCGCTACACGCTGGTGGACGGCCAGGGCAACTGGGGTGCGCCGGATGATCCCAAATCCTTTGCGGCCATGCGTTACACCGAAGCCCGTCTGTCGCGCTACTCCGAAGTGCTGCTCACCGAGCTGGGCCAAGGCACGGCAGACTGGGTGCCGAACTTCGACGGCACGCTCGATGAACCTGCCGTTTTGCCGGCGCGTTTGCCGAATATCCTGCTCAACGGCACCACCGGCATCGCCGTGGGCATGGCGACCGACGTTCCGCCGCACAACCTGCGCGAAGTCGCTTCGGCCTGTGTGCGCCTGCTGGACGAGCCAAAAGCCACCATCGAGCAGCTGTGCGAGCACATTCAAGGCCCGGATTATCCGACCGAAGCCGAAATCATCACGCCGCGCGCCGACCTGTTGAAAATCTACGAAACCGGCCGTGGCTCGGTGCGCATGCGCGCCGTGTATCGCGTTGAAGATGGCGACATCGTGGTCACTGCGTTGCCACATCAGGTGTCCGGCGCCAAGGTGCTGGAACAGATCGCCGCGCAGATGCAGGCCAAAAAGCTGCCGATGGTCGCCGACCTGCGTGACGAATCCGACCACGAGCATCCGTGCCGGATCGTGATCATTCCGCGTTCCAACCGCGTCGATCCTGAAGAGCTGATGCAGCACCTGTTCGCGACCACGGAGCTTGAATCCAGCTACCGCGTGAACATCAATATCATCGGTCTGGACGGCAAGCCGCAGCTGAAGAACCTGAAAGCGCTGCTCTCCGAGTGGTTGCAGTTCCGGATCACCACCGTGCGCCGTCGTCTGCAGTTCCGTCTGGACAAGGTCGAACGCCGCCTGCACCTGTTGGACGGTTTGCTCACCGCGTACCTGAACCTGGACGAAGTGATCCACATCATCCGCACCGCCGAGCACCCGAAAGCAGAGCTGATCGCGCGCTTTGAACTGTCGGAAATCCAGGCGGACTACATCCTTGACACCCGTCTGCGTCAATTGGCGCGTCTGGAAGAGATGAAGCTGCGCAGTGAGCAGGATGAGCTGCTCAAGGAACAAGCCAAGCTGCTGGCCCTGCTGGGCAGCGAGACCAAGCTGCGCAAGCTGGTCCGTACCGAGCTGATCGCCGACGCCCAAACCTATGGCGATGACCGCCGCTCGCCGATTGTCGAGCGTGCTGAAGCCAAGGCGCTGTCCGAAAACGAACTCATGCCGACTGAACCTGTGACCGTCGTGCTGTCGGAAAAAGGCTGGGTGCGTTGCGCCAAGGGCCACGACATCGACGCAACCGGGCTTTCGTACAAAGCGGGGGATGGCTTCAAAGCGGCGGCGGCAGGACGTTCCAACCAGTTTGCCGTGTTCATCGACTCCACCGGGCGCAGCTACTCGCTGGCCGCCCACACGCTGCCGTCGGCACGAGGGCAGGGCGATCCATTGACCGGTCGCCTGACACCGCCTCCTGCCGCAACCTTCGAGTGCGTGTTGTTGCCGGATGACGAGGCGCTGTACGTCATCGCCTCCGATGCGGGCTACGGCTTTGTGGTCAAAGGCGAAGACTTGCAGGCCAAGAACAAGGCGGGCAAGGCGCTGTTGAGCCTTCCGAACGGCGCCAAAGTCATCCTGCCGCGGCCGGTTCCTGATCGTGAGCAGAACTGGTTGGCCGCTGTCACGACGGAAGGTCGTCTGCTGGTGTTCAAAATCAGCGACCTGCCGCAACTGGGCAAAGGCAAGGGCAACAAAATCATCGGTATTCCTGGCGAGCGCGTCGCGAGTCGTGAGGAATACGTGACGGACCTGGCCGTCATTCCCGAGGGCGCGACCCTGGTGCTGCAAGCGGGCAAGCGAACGCTGTCTCTGAAGCCGGACGACCTCGAACACTACAAAGGCGAGCGTGGGCGACGTGGCAATAAGCTACCGCGGGGCTTCCAGCGCGTTGACGCGTTGTTAGTGGAAAGCACTACGTAAACAAGAGATTTCAGTGCTCGATCTTCGTTTCGTCACGAAGATCGACGCAGAATCGCTGGAGTCATCGCGCATATTCACGGATGATATGTCGTCTTGAGGTGCGGGCGTGGCTGTGTGCCTTCATGTTTTCTTGAGTATTTGACAGTGTGGCGCGCCGTGCGGCGTCCACTTGGACGGAATGATGAATTTTCTACGCGTTCCATTTGTTCTGTTGTTGACCGGCGTTCTGGGTTTGGCCGGGTGCAGCGTTCATCAACCTACATCGCTTTACCAACTGGACAGTGGCAATCCTGGGCAACCTAAGCAAAGTGCCGGGGTTGCGGTTTTGCTGGGCCCGGTCTCCGTTGCTGACTATCTGCAACGTGAAACATTACTGCAGCGTCAAGCTGATGGCAGCCTGACCGCGTCGACAGACGGTCGTTGGGCGGGCAGTCTGTCTGCTGATATCGATCAACTGCTCCTGCGCCAATTGGCGTGGAAGCTCGACAGCCAGCGCGTGGTCATGGCGCCAGCAGCGGCCAACTTCACGCCGGACGTTCAAGTCGTATTGTCGATCACGCGTCTGGATTCTGGTGAGAATCAGCCAGCGGTCCTCGACGCGCAATGGCGCCTGTTGGACCGTCGCGGCACTGTCCGTGACAGCAAGCTGATTCACCTGGAAGAGCCGCATGCCGGCACCTCGGCCGCACAGGTCAAGGCGCAGGGCGTGTTGTTGCAACGTCTGGCCGAGCAACTGAGCGCGGCGGTCAAACCGGTTGCGAGTCAGCCATGGGTTGCTGAAGAGCCTAAGAAAGCCGCTCAGCCTGCCAAGACCCGCACCGATCAGGACAAGCCGAAGATTCCGATGGCCTCTCCGATCCGCACCGATCTGGAAGTGTTCCGCTTCTAACTCAAGCGCAAACAAAAAAGCCCGCAGCGATGCGGGCTTTTTTGTGGGTGTCGATCCGTCCTGATATGGCAGCTCCCCCAAAGGAGGTGGCTGCCGAGGTATCAGGCCTTACGCGCCTCGTGCATGCGCGCGAGCTGGCGTTCCAGCATCGATGGGTACGGCTCCATGAGTCGCTCCACACAGCTGGCGCCTTCGGGGCTTGCGATCGGGCGGATGCGGGCGCGCTGACGGATGGTGTGGTCTTCACTGATCTTGCGCTCGACCAGCAGCAGGTTGCGGCTGTGTTGAGACAAGGCCAGCGCATCCTGTGCGGTTTCGGTCAGCAGCAGGTCGATCTGGTTCATGCCGTGCAGACCTTCACCCAGTGTCAGACCCAGCTGCAATTGCAGCGTGATGCCACTGTCCGCGACCTCAATCTGCAGCGCGTGGCTGAGGGCGCGCAACAGCTCACCGCAGCAAATCGCGTTGGTCAGGTAATCGTCGCCGCTGTCCTGGGTGCTGAAAACCATCAGGGAGCTGCCGTCGTTCAGCGTGTGCAGTTCGCTGTCGTAGAGCGATGCAGCCTGATCGATGCAGTCGCGGTATCGCTCCAGCAGCTCGGTCAGCCGGGCGCGGGGCAGGCGACGAAGCTGTTCTTGCGAGCCCAGCTGGACGGCCAGCACCGCGCTGTATTGCGGCTGGGACGGCACGACAGGCAGCACAGGGCGTGGAGCAGGCTTCTGGGCGGCGGGCGAGTTGTCACGAAGGTCGGCGAACGGGTCTTCTTCGTCCTCCTCATCTTCCTCGGCCATGATCCGGCGGGCAGGGATCGCCGTGGCGCGCGGCTTGGGCGCGTCGTCGAATTCCGGGTCGTTCAGGTCGCTGGCGTCGAACTCGGGCGAAGCGTCGTCGTCTTCGTCGACGGGCTCAGGCTCCGGAACCGGGGCGGGTTCCGGCTCAGGCGGCGCGTAGGACGCCTTGAGCTGGCGCGCCAGGTCGCCGATCTCGTCCTGACGGTCGGTCGCCGGGGTGTACGGGTCGATGTAACGCAGCCACATGCGCAGTTGCAGCATGGGCGTCGAAATATGCCGCCCCAGGCGCAGGCTCAAGGCCAGTGCAAGCGCGAGCAGAATCCCGGCGAGAATCCCCATGCTTTGAAGGCTGATGGTCAACGGCTGCTGGAACTGGCTCATGTCCAGGCTGATGCGAAGCGTGCCGGCGACGACGTCCTGGAAGGTGACCTTGATCTCGTAAAGACCTTCGGCCTCACCCAGAAGCCCGTTTTTCGGGCGCTGACCGGCTTCCGCGAGAATACGGTTGTCGACGCTGTAAATGGCGGCGTGAGCGACCAGCGGATTCTTCACCAGGTTGCCCAGCAACACGTTGAGGCTGAGGATGTCGTTGGACACCAGCAGCTCCGTGGCGGAGGTCGCGGTTTGCGTAGTCAGGGCCTGTCCCAGCGCGTCCGCCTGTTCGTGCATGGCTTGCTTGAACTGCAAGCCCATCACGCAGGCGTAGATCACCAGCGCCAGCGCGACGAGGATCACGTTGTGGCTGGCGATACGCAAAGCAATCGGAACACGTCGGTGACGCAATGCCCGGAAGATCAGCAAGAAGAAGTTATCGGTTTTTACTGGCGTGGGCCGGTTCACTGAGCACGGCTCTCTTGGAAGAAGTTGGGGCGCAGTATAGCGAGCGACCCAGTAGCGGCAAAGCGCTCACTGTGCCCGGCGGTCACTGAAAGTGAGTAGAATGCGGTTTTTTTCCACTGCGGGGGTGCGCCTTGCGCGAAATTGTCCTGATAAACATCACCGGTGAAGACCGTCCGGGTCTCACCGCGGCCATCACTGGCGTGCTGGCCGACGGTGGCGTCGATGTTCTGGATATTGGTCAGGCCGTGATCCATGACACGCTGTCGTTCGGCATTCTGGTCGTGATTCCGGACACCGAAAGCGGTGCGACGGTACTGGATCGGGTCCAGGCAAAGGCAGACGAGTTGGGGCAGCAGGTCCTGTTTACCCACGTCAGCGAAGACGACTACCAGCATTGGGTCGACGATCAGGGCAAGGACCGGCACATCGTCACGCTGCTGACCCGCAAGGTCACTGCCGAGCAATTGCAGACGGTCAGCTCGATCACCGCAAAGTACGGGCTGAACATTGACCGCATCGATCGCCTCTCCGGCCGTATGCCGCTGGACATGCCGAGCGGCAAGGGCAAGGGCTGCATCGAGTTTTCCGTGCGCGGCGAGCCTGCCGACGCTCAGCAGATGCGCGCCGAATTTCTGCACGTCGCACAGGAATTGAACGTCGATATCGCGTTTCAGCAGGATTCACTGTTTCGTCGCAATCGCCGTCTGGCGGTGTTCGACATGGACTCGACACTGATTGAGGCCGAAGTGATCGACGAACTGGCCAAGGCCCATGGGGTTGGCGACCGTGTGTCAGAAATCACCGAGCGCGCCATGCGCGGTGAGCTGGATTTCCGCGCCAGCTTCAAAGAGCGTCTGGCGTTGCTCAAAGGCCTGGATATCAAGGTTCTTGACGAGATCGGCGCGTCGTTGCGGCTGACCGAAGGTGCCGAAACCCTGTTCGCCGAGCTCAAGCGTCTGGGTTACAAAACCGCGATTCTGTCGGGTGGTTTCACCTACTTCGCCCGTCAGCTGCAAGCCAAGCTGGGTATCGACTACATCTTCGCTAACGAGCTGGAAGTGGTCGATGGCAAATGCACGGGCGTCGCGGTCGAGCCTATCGTCGATGCTCAGCGCAAAGCCGATCTGCTGCGCGAACTGGCCAGCAAGGAAGGTTTGAGCCTGGAGCAAACGATCGCGGTCGGTGACGGGGCGAACGATCTGCCGATGCTGGCGATAGCCGGGCTGGGCGTTGCGTTCCGAGCCAAGCCGTTGGTGAAACAATCGGCCAAACAGGCGATCTCGACGCTGGGTCTGGATGGCGTGCTCTATCTGCTGGGTTTCCGCGATCGGGAAGGGCGAAGCGCTTAACGCCATCGCTGAGTGCTCATTCCTACTCTAAGGCGTGAGCTTGCTCGCGATGGCGTCAGATCAGGTGCCACGATGGCGATGGCTCTATCGAATCGCGGGCAAGTTCACTCCACAGAGCTGAGGGTGGGTGCAGAATTACAGCACGGTCCACAACGAATCGAATTCCTGCTCCGGGCCCGCTTCCGGCGCGCTCTTTTTCGGCCCTTCCAGCACTTCATATTCGAATTGGTTGTAGCTGCCTGTCGTCGCGCGGCGATTGCTCAGGCTGGCGCGACGTTCATCGCCGCTGGTGTTGATCATCACCTTGCTGCCGTCTTCAAACGGCAAGCGGGGGGCGATCACGGTGGCCGGCACATCGATCGCACGGACCTCGGGTAGCAGCAGGGCGCGCAAGTATTGACTGCTTTGCTCGGCACGCAGCAATTGCATGCCGCAGGCCTGTGCAAACGGGGCAATCAACTCGACGCCCATCTGCGTTCCGCCGCTTCGCACCTGACGCACCCAGCGCACGACGGCAATACTCCAGCCGTGGCCGTGGTCCTGAATCCCGATCATTTCTCCGGCCTGCAACTGGTCCGGTACGTCTTTCGGCCAGGCCAGGCAGTAGCCGCCGGGGCTGTGATTGACGATGTGCAGTGCGTAGGTGGGAAAGCTCTTCTGGCCGTCAGCCGCTGCGGCTGCTTCGGACTCGCTGCCCTGATATTCGATTTCTTCAAACGGCAGCATGCTGCTTGAGCTGCCGCTGCGTTGCACATCCATGGCTTGTGCCCATGGGTCATGACGAGTCGGTTCCAGTGGCTGCAACGTGTACTCGGCAACCCTGCTCACCGTCGTCGCGGGGACCAACAGCAAGTCGCTGAAGCATTTCTGGCCGCCGACAAAATAGTGCAGGGCGCTCATGCCGACGCAGACGGTCAGCGTGCCTTGGCCGGGCGTGCGTTGAAAGGCGCGCTCCGACACGTCGCCCCAGGCCGCCGCGAGGTGTTGCAATACGTCAATCGACAGACCGGGTGGCACGTGCAGGTACGACTGCGAGCGCTGTTCGATCGGCAGTTCCATGTAGCGGTTCAGCGCGGCGGACAGGGCTTGCGGGTTGATACCCAGCAAACTGGCGCGCTGGTCCTCGGCATACAGCGAGGTGTAGCGCGGCGCGGTGTCCGTGCTGGGGGATACCGCGTACAGGCTGGTCTCGTCCAGCGGTTGCTGCAACGTCACCATCGCGCTCCAGGCGTCCAGCGCATCGGCCAGCTTGCCGATGTTGTGCTGACGCATCTGATTGCAGCGCGAGCAACCCATCAACAGGGCAACGAGGTAGGTCTGTTCTACCGTCAGCGTGCGCGTGTGATGCGCCTGGTTGTCGGCGACAGGAATGTGATGCAGCTGGTTTTGACGGGCGATCTGGTAGATCTGGTGAAGCTCCAGCCACAAACCATCCTGCACAGGGCAATACAGCTGGTTGGCTCGAATCAGCGGGCCATTGAGGCAATGCATCGCCCTTTGCAGGGCGGTGGTCAAAAGCGTGGTGCGATCCCTGGTGAGCCGTGGCGCGACGCGCGCGATGATCTGTTTATAGCCAATGGCAAGATGGTTTTGCAGGGCCTGGCACAGGTTGGCAACTTTGCGCGGGCGCTCTTCCAGGACCACCGACTGATTGAGGAAATGCCGCTCCAGGTGCTTGCACACGAAAGACACTTCCGGGCGCAGCAGCTCAAGCAGTTGCAGGCGGTTTTCGCTGGGCGTGAGGAGTTGGTTGAGTTCACCCAGGCCCTGATAAAGCTGGCGGGCCATTTCGCCGAGGTTGGCTTTGGGGAGCGTGGAGATCCAGCGCTTCAGGTCTTTGGGCGTCGCGTCACAGAACGACAGGCTCGACTGCGTCGGCACAGGTGCGCGCAACAACAGTGGGAGACTTAAATTACTCATGTGACAGGCAAACCCCAACAACTACTGGCTCGGACGGCTTGGTGGACACTGCGGTGCAGTGGCACGCGGTCAAGCGAAACGAGCGAGTGTACGTCAATTGAAAGCGAAGTTTCCTACAACACCGATGGACGACTTTAGCAGCATCAGTTCCTGATCGCAGCCTTTAATATCAAAGTGACACCGTATCAGTCTTGATACATCAGGGGTGAGGCGGCCAGCGACGGCCTGCAAGACTTTGCAGGCGCGCCAGAAAACCGTTTCAGAATTTAACAAGCAATAATCAGGCCTGGACGGGCGCCGCCAGCAATTGACCCATTTGCACAGGCGAACCTGCCGCCAGATGCTCCGCCCACTTCACCTGGTTTGGCCCGAACAGCACGATGGCGGTCGAGCCCAGCTTGAAGCGGCCCAGCTCTGCGCCCTTCTCCAGATGGATCGGAGCCCGCGCGGCCTCGTCGTAGCGGAACGTTTTCAGCTCGCGTTTCGGGGGTGTGACGAGGCCGGCCCACACGGTTTCGATGGACGCAACGATCATCGCGCCGACCAGAACCACGGCCATCGGGCCGCGCTCGGTGTCGAACAGGCAGACCACGCGCTCGTTGCGGGCAAACAGTTCGGGAACGTTTTCGGCGGTCGTCTGGTTCACCGAGAACAGGCGACCCGGGACGTACACCATCTCGCGCAGCGTCCCTGCCAGCGGCATGTGGACGCGGTGATAGTCCTTTGGCGACAGGTACACGGTCGCGAATTCGCCACCCATGAACGGCGCTGACAGGCGGGCATCGCCGCCCAGCAGTTCCAGTGCGCTGTAGCTGTGGCCTTTGGCCTGGAAGATACGACCGTGCTCAATCGGACCCAACTGGCTGACCGCGCCGTCGGCAGGGCAGAGAATCGCACCGGGCGTTTCGTCCAGCGGACGCGCACCCGGTTTCAAGGCGCGGGTGAAGAAGTCGTTGAAGTGCGGGTACGCGGTGAAGTCTTCGACCAGTGCCTGCGACATGTCGACCTGATAACGGCGCACGAACCACTGCGTGAATGCGTTCTTGAACCAGCGCACGCGGCATTCGGCAACGCAGCCGGCCAGGCGTGACAGCAGATGGTGGGGAAGCAGGTATTGGAAAAGAATAAACAGACGCTGTTTCATCAAGATTCCTAAAACGTTCAAAAAGGGCTTTTCGACAGGTGAAACCAGTGGGGCAGCGGGAGTGCCCGGTTATTTCTCGATCGGCGTATCCGGGTGGTTGCCCCATTCGCCCCACGAGCCGGCATAGCCTTTGATTCGTGGGTAACCCAGGGCCTTGGCCACCAGATAGGTGAAGCCGGAACGGTGGTGGGTCTGGCAATGGGTGATGACTTCTTTGTCCGGCGTGATGCCCAGGCTTTCCAGAATCTGCGGCATGTCTTTGCGGATGCGCAAGTTGCGCGCCTGATCCATGCCCGCGGTCCATTCAAAGTTGACGGCGCCGGGGATGTGTCCACCTTTGGCCGCCACTACTTTCTCCCCCGAATACTCGGTCGGACCGCGCGCATCCCAGACCGCGAGATCAGCGGCGCCCAATCGGCTTTGCAGGTATTCACGGGTGGCGGTGGGTTCGTCGTGGAGCGTCAGCGGGACGGGACCGCCAACCGGTGCCGGTACGTCGGTGGACAATGGCAGGCCTTCGGCTTGCCAAGACAGCAGGCCGCCGTCCAGATAGTGATATTTCGAATGCCCGATCACGTCCAGCAGCCAGATGAAACGACCAGCCCAACCGCCGCCTTCGTCGTCGTAGACCACGTAGACCGCATCAGGGTTGTGCCCCAACTCACCGAACAGGGCTTCCAGCTGTGCCTTGGTCGGCAGCAGGCCCGGAGCTGGAGGTTGACCCAGTTGCGTAAGCTTGGGGTCAACGAACCGTGCGCCCGGAATGTGACCGGCCTCATAACGAGGTGCGCTGGTCAGATCAACCAGAATCAGGTCTGAAGCGCCGAGGCGTGCCTGCAGTTCTGCGGGCTCGATCACCAGCGGCAAGCTTGAGAAGGCAGACATGTGAGTCTCCAGATCACGAAAAAGAGGCGAATTGTAGCTCAGCCGTCAGGCATTGCGATGGCTAAAGGTCGTCAGCGCTTTCTCTATGCATTGGCCTGTTTTACCAAAGGCCTGGACGGTGACTTCCGAGAACGGACCGCCGCCCTGGTCTGCAACGATCAGCATCACCACGCGGCCATTGCTCGCCAGTGAACGAATCAGCAGGTTTTCCCCCGTGAACAGGTTGCGCAGTTGAGGTGGCAGCAGGGCCGAGAATTGAGCGTTGTTGGCAGGTGTCAGGCGCAACTGCGTCGCTTGGGCCAGTAATCGCTGCAGCACGGTGCTGTCTTTATAAGGAATCAGCAGGGCCGCTGCGGATTTATCCACCCCCGCGATCTGGTGCACGCGCAAGCTGTCGCTTTTGCGGTCGATCATTAGCAGCACTGCACGCTGCATGCCCGAGGCCAGCAAGGCATCACGTGCGCAGGTGGTCAGGTGCATGGCGTTGGTGAATGCGCTCGGCTCCCTGAGCAGGTCGCCGCAGTGCTTGCGCCAGAGCTGCAACGCCTCGGCGGAAGGGGGCGGCGCGGGTAGCAAGCCTTTATGCACCCGGCGCGCGTCCCATGGCCAGAGCAAGGCTTCGGCCGGATGCCAGACGCCCGGCGCCGCGTGTTGGCGCGCACTGGCCGCGGCATTCTGGTGCACCTGCTGCTGCAACTCCATCAAGGGTTGTTGCCGGTAAAGGCTTGTCAGCAACTGCCAGCGCAGGTTGTGTGGCGTGTCCCAGGCCTGTTGCGCCGATAACGCCAGACCGTTTGCCAGCAGGATGGTGTTGGCGGGTTGGTTGAGCCAGCGCTGCAACGGCAAATCGGCGTCCAGGGATTGCTGCTGTTTAAGGGGATCTTCGTTTTCGTGAGCAATGCGCAACACTTTCACCAGGTTGCGCTGTTCGCGGATCAGCAACTGATAGCCCTGTGTCACCCAGATCGGCAGTCGCCAGTGCTCGGCCAGCGCCTGGCACAGGCAAAGCAGACGAACGCCAAACAAGGACTTTTCGACACTCCGCGCCGACTCTCCTTTATGAATGACACGCAGCTCCCACTCTTCCAGCAGTTTGGGGTGGGCCAGCGCCATCGGCCACAACGGCGCGAGAAACAGCAGGCTGCCCAGGTGAATGTCCTGCCAGAGACGCGCCAGCTGGTTGGCGAACAAACCATAGGCCTGTTGGGTGGCGTGCTGGCTGATCATTTGAAGCTGGCGCAGCGCGACAGGGATGTCCTGCAATGCGACGCTGGGCAGGCGAGTGAGCAGGGTGGCCGTTCGGGCCAGTCCCAGTCGGTTCAGTGCGACCTCAAGACTTTCGGCCGGCTCAGCCAGGTCACTGCCGTGGACATTGGCCTCGCGCAGCACGCTCAGCACCAGCGCAGGGCTGTCTTGCATCAATTCGGCGATGTCCCGAAGCGAGCGGCGGCTGTCATTCAGCGCCGCGTTGACCTTCGCATGCGCGATTGCCGGGACAGGCAAGGCAATGCTGTCCAGTTGTTTGACCCAGGTGTCGAGTGTCTGCGGAACGGGGAGCGATGAGGCTTTATCTGATTGCATTCACAAGGCCCATACGGCTGGGAGGTTTTGATCGGCGTCGAATGATGGCATCATGCTGGCCTTTGCGCGGGTATGCCCGAGCCAGACGCCAGACAGGATTTTCACGTGATTTGACTATAGTCTGGCGCACTCATGCCGATAAGTAGAACAAGAGTTTTGAACGCTTCTCGCACAATGACCATGAACCCGACTCAGTAAGTATTCTTTATCTATGGCAAAAATCATCGGCATCATCGTCGTTTTCGCGAGCGTCCTCGGCGGCTACGTACTTTCCCACGGTCAGATCGCTGCGTTGATCCAGCCTTTCGAGGTCCTGATCATCGGCGGTGCTGCGTTCGGCGCATTTTTGCAGGCGAACCCGGGCTACATGACCATGCACGTCATCAAGAAATCCTTGAAGATGTTCAGTTCGCGTTTCACTCACGCCTTTTACCTTGAGGTGTTGGGCCTGATCTACGAGATCCTCAACAAGAGCCGTCGTGAAGGCATGATGGCGATTGAAGGCGATATCGAAGAGCCGGAAAACAGCCCGATCTTCGCCAAGTACCCGAGCATCCTCAAAGACACCAAGATGATCGCGTTCATTTGCGACTACTTGCGCATCATGTCGTCCGGCAACATGGCCCCTCACGAGCTGGAAGGCCTGTTCGACATGGAGCTGTTGAGCATGAAGGAAGAGCTGGAGCACCCGTCCCATGCGGTGACCGGCGTGGCCGACGGTATGCCCGGTTTCGGTATCGTCGCGGCGGTACTCGGTATCGTGGTGACCATGGCGTCCCTGGGTTCCGGTGACAAGGCTGCGATCGGGATGCACGTCGGTGCAGCGCTCGTGGGTACCTTCTTCGGTATTCTTGCGGCTTACGGTTTCTTCGGCCCGCTGGCCACCTCCCTGGCGCACGACGCCAAGGAAGAAATGAACGTGTTCGAAGCCATCAAGGCCTCGCTCGTGGCTTCGGCTTCGGGCGTGCCGCCTTCACTGGCGGTCGAGTTCGGTCGCAAGGTTCTGTATCCGGCGCACCGCCCCAGCTTCAGCGAGCTGGAACAAGCTGTCCGCGGTCGTTGATCCATGGAAAATAATCAGCCAATCATAGTCAAGCGCATCAAGCGCTTTGGCGGAGGGCACCACGGCGGCGCCTGGAAAATCGCGTTTGCCGACTTCGCGACGGCAATGATGGCGTTCTTCCTCGTGCTGTGGCTGATGTCCTCGGCCACGCCTGAGCAGTTGATCGCCATTGCCGGTTACTTCAAGGACCCGGTCGGTTTTTCCGACAGCGGCTCGCCTTACGTCATCGACCTGGGCGGTTCGCCCGAGATGTCGCCTGACCAGACGCTCAACCCTGAGGTGAAGAGCACGCCCGCGCCGGACAAAGTGCCTGTCGATGCCGACAAGCAGGATGCCGCCGCTGAGCAGGTCGAGCAGGAACGCTTGGAAATGCTGCTGCAGGAGCTCCAGACCAAGATCAACGAGAACCCGCAACTGGCCAAATTCAAGGATCAGATTCTGTTCGAGATCACCCAGGACGGCCTCCGCATCCAGATCATGGACGCCGAGAACCGGCCAATGTTCGACATCGGCAGCGCACGTCTGAAGCCTTATTTCGAAGACATCCTGCTGGCCATGGCTGACACCATCAAGGCTGTGCCGAACAAGGTCAGCATCAGCGGTCATACCGACGCGACGCCGTATGTCGGTAACAATGGCTTCGGTAACTGGGAGCTGTCGGCCAACCGCGCCAACGCGGCTCGCCGGGCATTGACCGCCGGAGGATACCCGGATGCGCAGGTTGCACGTGTCGTGGGCTATGCCTCGTCGTCGCTGTACGACAAGGAGCACCCTGAAAATCCGATCAACCGCCGTATCGACATCGTCGTGCTGACCAAAAAGGCTCAGGCACGCATCGAAGACGCTCAGAACGCCGGTGAGGCGCCGAGAACGGACGCTGCACCTGCGCCGACGTCGCCGACCGCCCCGGCCGGCAAGCCCGGCGCATCGACCGCCACGCCAGCGGTCGATCCACAGGCTTACGCCCAGCCCCATGAGATCCGGCAGAAGCTGAACATCTTCGATCAAGGGCAACTGAAGTTCGACGAGACCAAGAACTGACCGTGAGACCGTGGTCGTCCGGGCGGGTCTCTCGCGAATGAATTCGCTCCCACAGTGGGAATGCATTTTTCCTGTGGGAGCGAATTCATTCGCGATGGCCGCACTGCGGAGATAACCAGTGCACACAAAAACGCCGCGATGATCGCGGCGTTTTTGTGTGCACGGACTGTGGGGTTTTCCGACCAAGCGCGTCAGCGTGCAGGAGTGGGCTTGCTCGCGACGCGTCAAGTCAGGCGTCGCGATGGAGTCTGATGGACCGCCACCGCGGGCAAGCGCGCTCCTACACGTTGGCGGCGATCAGTAACTGTTACCCGTCAAGCTCGCAATGATCGACCGGTAGCTGTTCATCCGCTGTTGCTGCACGCGGCCGTCTTCAAGGCCCTTGAGCAGCGCACAACCCGGTTCGCGGTCATGTTTGCAGTCGCGGAAGCGGCATCGGCCGAGCAGGTCGTTGAATTCGATGAAGCCCGCTTCGACGTCTGCACGACTCACGTGACCCAGGCCGAATTCGCGAATCCCCGGTGAGTCGATCAGATCGCCACCGCGCGGGAAGTGGAACAGGCGGGCGGTGGTCGTGGTGTGCGTGCCCTGACCGGAATACTCCGACAACGGTCCGACACGGGTGCCGACTTCGGGCAGCAGGCTGTTCACCAGCGAGGATTTACCCACGCCGGATTGCCCGACGAAGACGCTGATGTGGCCGTCCAGTTGGTCCTGCAGGTTCTGCATGCCGTTTCCGTGGTGGGCCGAGACCTCCAGCACCGGATAACCGAGCGTGCGATAGACCTCCAGCAAAGCGTTCAGCGCCGGGGCGTTCTGATCGTCGATGAGGTCGAACTTGTTCAGCAGCAATAGCGGACGAATGCCTGCGTGTTCGGCGGCCACCAGGTAACGGTCGATCAAATTGGCGTGAGGCTCGGGCATGGGCGCGAACACGATGACGATCAGGTCCACGTTCGACGCGACCGGCTTGAGCTGGCCACGGGAGTCTGGACGGCACAGTTCGGTCGTGCGGGGCAGTTGCGCGACGATCACGCCGATACCTTGATTCCCCGCTCGCCAGACGACCTTGTCGCCTGTGACCAGGGTGGGCAGGTTGGCGCGCAAGTGGCAACGGAACACCTGACCGCTCAGTTCTCCTTCCTGCGCTTCGACTTCCACCTGTACGCCGAAATGCGCGATCACAAGTCCCGTTTGCTCCGGGCCCAGATCGCCGCCTTCCAGGGTTTCCAAGGCTTGCGATTCTCGTTTGGCGGCACGCGCGGCGCGCTCGCCCTGAATCTTTTCGATGCGCCAGTTCTGGCGACGGTTGAGTTGGCGTTTGGCCATGGGTGCTCAGTGTTCCATTGGATAAAGCAGCTGAAGGTTAAAGCGGGGGGAGTTTAGCATGCCCGCCTGAGCTAAACTGCGCGCCTAAGTTGAGGAGCCAACATATGCAGAGCAAGCAGAACCTGATCTGGATCGACCTGGAAATGACCGGTCTGGACCCCGATAACGACGTCATCATCGAAATGGCGACCATCATCACCGACAGCGAGCTCAATACGCTGGCCGAGGGGCCGGTCATCGCCGTGCATCAGAGCGATGAGCTGTTGGCCGGTATGGACGAGTGGAACACCCGTCAGCACGGCGGTTCGGGCCTGACCCAGCGCGTGCGCGAGAGCAAGATCTCCACGGCTGAGGCGGAAGCCATGACGTTGGAGTTCATCAAGCAATGGGTGCCTGAGCGCAGCTCGCCCATCTGCGGCAACAGCATCTGCCAGGATCGCCGCTTCCTTTATAAGCGCATGCCGACGCTGGAAAACTACTTCCACTACCGCAATCTGGACGTCTCCACGCTCAAGGAGCTGGCCGCGCGCTGGTCGCCTGAGCTGAAATTCAAAAAAGGCAGTACGCACCTGGCGCTGGACGACATCCGCGAATCCATCGCCGAGCTGCGTTTTTACCGCGAGCACTTCATCAAGGTCTAAAGCGTTGAGTGAAGAGGGCTTGATGAAGCGCCCTCTTTTGGTGCTCCGGCCCAGTGGTTAGACTGCGCTCCTTTTTCGCAGGGACTGCCGCCATGTTGTTGATGCTCTATCTGATCGCCATCACTGCCGAGGCCATGACAGGCGCGCTGTCTGCCGGGCGTCGCGGCATGGACTGGTTTGGCGTGGTGCTGATTGCCTGCATCACGGCGCTCGGTGGCGGTTCGGTACGCGACGTCCTGTTGGGGCACTACCCGCTGACGTGGGTCAAACACCCTGAATACCTGATACTCACCAGCGTCGCAGCGTTGGTGACGATTTTTATCGCCCCGCTGATGCGGCACCTGCGCTCACTGTTTCTGGTGCTCGACGCCCTCGGGCTGGTCGCCTTCACGGTCATCGGCTGCATGACGGCGCTGGACATGGGATTGAGCATGATGGTCGCAGCGGTCAGTGGCGTGATCACCGGGGTGTTCGGCGGGATTTTGCGGGACATCTTCTGCAACGACATCCCGCTGATCTTCCGTCGCGAGCTTTACGCCAGTGTGTCGTTCGCCGCGGCGTGGTGCTTTCTGCTGTGTCAGTGGGCGGGATTGCCGATTGAACAGGGCACACTGATCACGGTGTTCGGCGGTTTGCTGCTGCGCTTGCTGGCAATCAAATATCGCTGGGAAATGCCCAAGTTCGTTTACAAGGATGGGCATTGAGGCTCGTTGGCTTTTTAAATGGCTTGGCGCTAATCAGATGATCGCGCTTCTCATCTCATGCTGGCGCAACGCCCATTCCACATGCTCACGCACCATCTCCGAGGGATGATCGAGTCTTGCCTTCAAGGCTTCGATTACCGGAATGCTCGACGGCGCATTGCCCAGGCCTACTGCCAGATTCCTCAACCAGCGTTCATAACCGGCACGGCGCAGCGGTGAGCCTTCGGTGTTGCTCAAAAAGGTCGTTTCATCCCACAAAAACAACGTCGCCAGTTCGGCGTTATCAAGGCCGTGGCGTGGTTTGAAGTCGTTCTGGTCAGTCGGGCGGGCAAATCGGTTCCACGGGCAGACGATCTGACAATCGTCGCAGCCGAACACCCGGTTGCCGATCATCGAGCGTAGCGCTTCGGGAATAGCAGTCTTCAGCTCGATGGTCAGGTAAGAGATGCATTTGCGCGCATCCAGCACATAGGGGCCTGCAAATGCATTGGTCGGGCAGATCTCCAGGCACGCGGTACAGCGCCCGCAGTGCTCGGTCGCGTGAGGTTCGTCTACCGGCAGCGGCAGATCGACGAACAGTTCGCTGAGGAAAAAATAGCTGCCCGCCTTACGGTTGAGCACCAGCGTATTCTTGCCGATCCAGCCCAATCCGGCCTGCTCGGCAATGGCTTTTTCAAGGACCGGCGCGCTGTCGACAAAGGCTCGGAAACCGAATGGCCCGATGGCCTGCTGGACGCGCTCTGCCAGTTGTTGCACGCGTTTGCGGATCAGCTTGTGGTAGTCGCGGCCCAGCGCATAACGCGACACGTAGGCTTTCTCGGGTTCGGCCAGCCGTTGGGCCATGTGTGTGTCGCCGGGCAGATAGTCCATGCGCAACGACACAACACGTAACGTTCCCGGCACCAATTCATCCGGATGCGAACGTTTGCTGCCATGGGCTGCCATATAGTCCATCTCGCCGTGATAACCGGCTTCGAGCCAGCGCTCCAGATGCTGCTCATGCTCCGCCAGATCCAATCCCGAGATGCCGACTTGCTGGAACCCGAGCTCGCGCCCCCAGTCCTTGATCGATTGGGCAAGCTCGTTCAACCCCGCAGCCGTCATGGGCACAGAGTGTTTGGATGGATCTACTGTAATCGCGGACATTGCAAAGAGGACACCGGGGCGCAGGTGCGTATAATTCTGCCAGACATCGGAGCTCAAAGACGCATGTTGCACACCAAACCCCCATTACCCGACGCGCTGTATAGCGCCGCGCAAGTGCGTGACCTCGACGCACGCCTGATTGCAGCGGGCACGCCTGGCTTCGATTTGATGCAGCGCGCGGCTCATGCCGCGTGGCGAGCGTTGCGTCGGCGCTGGCCTGAAGCACGGCAACTGACCGTGCTGGCGGGGCGCGGCAATAATGCGGGCGACGGCTATCTGATCGCTGCGCTGGCGCAGCGTGCGGGGTGGCAGGTCTCGGTACTCGCCGTGGGCGACGCTTCTGCCCTGAGCGGCGATGCAGCGTCTGCCTGCAAAGAAGCCCAAAGCGCGGGCGTCAATGTGCTTCCATGGGAGCAGCAACCGCTGGTCGGCATCGTTGTCGATGCGTTGCTGGGCACCGGCCTCAACGGCGATGTCCGTGAACCCTATGCCAGCGCCATTCAGTGCATCAACGACAGCGGCCTGCCGGTGATGGCCGTCGATATCCCTTCGGGCCTGTGCGCGAACACCGGACGCACCCTGGGGCTGGCCGTTCGTGCTGACCTCACGGTGACATTCATAGGCCTGAAGATTGGCCTGTTCACCGGCGACGCCCCCGATCGGGTCGGTGAACTGGTGTTCGACGACCTTCAGGCCGATGCCGCGATCGTGGCCCAGACCCCGGTCAGCATTAAACGCCTGGATACATTCAATCTGCCCAGGCTGGCACCTCGCCCGCGCACGGCCCATAAAGGCATGTTTGGCCGAGTGTTGGTGGTTGGCGGCGACCTGGGGTTCGGAGGCGCAGCGCTCTTGTCCACCGAGAGCACGCTGCGTTGCGGCGCGGGAATGGTGACGTTGGCGACGCGCCCTGAGCATATTTCGGCGGCCCTGACACGTTTTCCCGAAGTCATGAGCGCGGGCATTCATTCGGCTAATCAGTTGATGGGGTTGATCGAACCCGCCAGCGTTCTGGTGGTTGGACCGGGTCTTGGGCAGCACAGCTGGGGGCGCAGTTTGCTGTCTGCCGTCGCCAACGCTGATCGCCCGCAAGTCTGGGACGCCGATGCATTGAATCAACTTGCCGCCGGTTTCGTGAGCCTGCCAAAAGGTTGCGTGATCACGCCGCATCCCGGGGAGGCTGCCCGTCTGCTGGGTGTCAGCACGCAGGAGATTCAGGCCGATCGCCCCGCGTCTGCCTTGGCGCTCGCCAAAAAGTACAACGCCGTCTGCGTACTCAAAGGCAGCGGCAGCCTGATTGCCAGTCCAGAGAAGCATCTGGCGCTGGCCGATCACGGGCATCCAGCAATGGCGACTGGCGGGTTGGGTGATGTACTGGCCGGAGTGATCGGCGCCCTGATAGCGCAAAAGATGCCCGCGTTCGATGCCGCCTGCCTTGGGGTGTGGCTGCACGCACTGGCCGGAGAAAAATGCGGAGCAAGCGGCCGGGGAATGGCTGCCGCTGATCTGATTCCTGTTATTCGTCAGCTTCTGGAGGAGCAACAACCGTGTCTGAGTTAACCCTGCATCTGGTGGGTGAAGAAGCCATGACGAACTTTGGCGCACGGATTGCCCAAGTCACTGAAAGTAATGGGATTATTTTTCTAGAGGGCGATCTGGGGGCGGGCAAGACGACGCTGTCGCGCGGGATCATACGCGGCCTGGGCCACGTCGGTGCGGTCAAAAGCCCGACATTTACCCTTGTAGAACCTTACGAAATTGGGAGGAATCGCGCGTATCACTTTGATCTCTACCGACTTGTTGATCCAGAAGAGCTAGAATTCCTCGGCATACGCGATTACTTCGAAGGGGACGCGCTTTGCCTGATCGAGTGGCCCAATCTTGGTGCAGGCTTTTTGCCAAAGCCTGACCTGATCATTACCATTAGGCCCCACGCGGAAGGTCGAGCGCTGAATCTGAGCCCGAAAAGCTCGCGCGGCGAGCAGTGGTGTGCCGCTTTGGCTTTGGAATTCAAATAGATATGGGGTTAGGTATGCGCATGCGCGCGCTGGTTACTGTGGTAGGACTGCTGCTGGCGACATTGGCTGTCGACGCGTTGGCCGCTACACAGGTACGAAGTGTCCGCTTATGGCGTGCTCCGGATAACACCCGGCTGGTCTTCGACCTGTCTGGCCCGGTGCAGCACAGCGTCTTCACCCTGCAATCTCCGGATCGTCTGGTCATCGACATCAACGGTGCGACGCTGGGTGGTTCGTTGAACATTCCGACGTCCAATACGCCGATCACCAGCATGCGTTCTGCACAACGCACGCCGGATGACCTGCGGGTGGTCATCGACCTGAAAAAAGCCGTGACGCCGAAAAGTTTTACGCTGGCGCCGAACCAGCAATACGGCAACCGTCTGGTCGTCGATCTGTACGACAACCCGGCAGACGCCAATCCGCCGCCGACCGTCGCTGACACCCCTGCAACCATGGCACCCGCCACACCTGCGGTCCCCGTGAGCCCGTCGAAGCCTGAAATCAAACTGCCTCCGGTACCCAACGGCAAACGTGACATCGTGGTCGTGGTCGATGCCGGGCACGGCGGTGAGGACCCGGGGGCCTCGGGCGGTCGCGGGCAGAAAGAAAAGAACGTGGTGCTGTCGATCGCAAAAGAACTGCAGCGTCAGATCAACGCTGAAAAGGGCTATCGCGCCGAGCTGACACGTACTGGCGACTACTTCATTCCATTGCGTAAACGTACCGAGATTGCCCGCGCCAAAGGTGCGGACCTCTTCGTGTCCATTCACGCTGACGCTGCGCCTTCGTCGGCAGCCTTTGGTGCTTCGGTGTTTGCCCTGTCGGATCGAGGCGCTACCTCGGAAACCGCCCGTTGGCTGGCCGACAGCGAAAACCGTTCCGACTTGATCGGTGGTGCGGGCGCTGTGAGCCTGGATGACAAGGACCGTATGCTGGCCGGCGTACTGCTCGATCTGTCGATGACCGCCTCGTTGACTTCCAGCCTTAATGTGGGTCAGAAGGTCCTGACCAACATCGGACGGGTGACTTCGCTGCACAAGTCGCGCGTCGAGCAGGCGGGCTTCATGGTGCTCAAGTCGCCGGATATCCCGTCTATTCTGGTGGAAACCGGCTTTATCTCCAATGCCGCCGAGGCCAACAAGCTAGAAGGCTCGAGCCATCAGCAGGCGTTGGCGCGTTCCATCACTGCAGGTGTGAAGCAGTTCTTCCAGCAAAACCCGCCACAAGGCACTTACATTGCCTGGCTGCGTGACAACGGCAAGCTGGCCATGGGCGCTCGTGAGCACACGGTTCGGCCCGGTGAGTCGCTGAGCATGATTGCCGTGCGTTACGACATGAGCATGGAAGCCCTTCGCTCAGCCAACAAACTCAGCTCCGATCAGTTGAAGATTGGCCAGCAACTCAAGATCCCGAGCGCGGACCTGGCGGGTGAGCCATGACCGACCTGTTGCTCGATGAACAGGGTTTTGACGCGGGTATAAACGCCGACAGTCCGGCCGCTCAAGCGGCGCGTATCCAATTGCTCAGCCCGCGCCTGGCCAACCAGATTGCAGCAGGCGAGGTGGTTGAGCGTCCCGCGTCGGTGATCAAGGAACTACTCGAAAACAGCCTCGATTCCGGTGCGCGGCGCATCGATGTGGATGTCGAGCAGGCGGGCATCAAGCTGCTGAGGGTGCGCGACGACGGTGGTGGCATCTCTTCGGATGATCTGCCGCTGGCGTTGGCGCGACACGCCACCAGCAAGATCCGTGAGCTCGAAGACCTTGAGCGCGTCATGAGCCTTGGCTTCCGTGGCGAAGCGCTGGCGTCGATCAGTTCGGTCGCACGCTTGACGCTGACGTCTCGCACTCGCGATGCCGACCAGGCCTGGCAGGTTGAAACCGAGGGCCGCGACATGGCGTCCCGCGTTCAGCCTGCTGCACATCCGGTCGGTACCTCGGTGGAAGTGCGCGACCTGTTTTTCAACACACCCGCACGACGCAAGTTTCTCAAGGCCGAAAAAACCGAATTCGACCATCTGCAGGAAGTGATCAAGCGCATGGCGTTGGCGCGTTTCGACGTTGCCTTCCATCTGCGGCATAACGGCAAGACGATTCTCAGCCTGCACGAGGCCCGTGATGACGTGGCCCGCGCGCGTCGTGTGTCTGCGGTCTGCGGCCCAGGCTTCCTTGAGCAGGCCCTGCCCATCGAAGTCGAGCGCAACGGCTTGAAACTGTGGGGCTGGGTGGGCTTGCCGACGTTCTCGCGCAGCCAGGCCGATCTGCAGTACTTCTTCGTCAACGGCCGCGCGGTTCGCGACAAACTGGTCGCGCACGCGGTGCGTCAGGCCTATCGCGATGTGCTGTTCAATGGGCGTCATCCGACGTTTGTGCTGTTTTTTGAAGTCGATCCGGCCGTGGTCGACGTCAACGTGCACCCGACCAAGCACGAAGTGCGCTTTCGTGACGGGCGCATGGTTCACGATTTCCTGTACGGCACGCTGCACCGCGCACTGGGTGACGTGCGCCCCGAAGATCAATTGGCCGGCACGACATCGGTCACGGCGTTAGTGCGTCCGACCGGACCGGAAGCGGGCGAGTTTGGGCCGCAAGGCGAGATGCGGCTGGCGAACAATCTGCTGGAAACCCCGCAAGGTTCTGCCTGGAATTCGTCATCCGAGGCGGGCGCTGGGAGCGGGAACGGGGCGGGTTATCAGTATCAGTACACGCCCCGTCCTTCCTCGATGCTGCCGATCGCCGAGGCTCAGGCCGCGTATCGTGAGTTCTTCGCACCATTGCCCGGCGCGCAGGCGAATCCGGCGTCGACGGGCGTCGCCCTGCCCGAGTCTCAGGGCGATGTCCCGCCATTGGGCTACGCACTGGCGCAACTCAAAGGCATTTATATCCTCGCGGAAAACGCACACGGCCTGGTCTTGGTGGACATGCACGCCGCTCACGAGCGGATCATGTACGAACGCCTGAAGGTCGCCATGGCCAGCGAAGGGCTCAGCGGTCAGCCGTTGTTGGTGCCCGAATCGATCGCCGTCAGTCAGCGTGAAGCCGATTGCGCTGAAGAACATATGGCGACCTTCCAGCAGTTGGGTTTCGAGCTGCAGCGCCTCGGCCCGGAGAGTCTGGCAATTCGGCAGATTCCCGCGCTGCTCAAGCAGGCTGAAGCCAATCGCCTGGTGCACGACGTGCTGGCCGACTTGATGGAGTACGGCACCAGCGACCGCGTACAGGCGCACATGAACGAGCTGCTCGGCACCATGGCCTGTCACGGGGCGATCCGTGCCAATCGGCGTCTGGCAATTCCGGAAATGAACGGCCTCCTACGCGACATGGAAAACACCGAACGCAGCGGTCAATGCAACCATGGACGGCCGACCTGGACCCAACTGGGCCTGGACGATCTCGACAAACTGTTCCTGCGCGGTCGCTGATGAGTGCTCTTCCTCCGGCCATCTTCCTGATGGGGCCGACCGCCGCTGGCAAGACCGATCTGGCTATCGAACTGACCAAAGTGCTGCCTTGCGAGTTGATCAGCGTCGATTCGGCGCTGGTTTATCGGGGCATGGACATCGGCACCGCCAAGCCTTCAAAAGCGCTTCTGGACAAGTATCCGCACCGCCTGATCGATATCCTCGATCCGTCGCAGAGTTATTCCGCTGCCGATTTTCGTACGGACGCGCTGCAGGCCATGGCTGAAATCACTGCCCGGGGAAAAATTCCCCTGCTGGTGGGCGGCACCATGTTGTATTTCAAGGCTCTATTGGAAGGCCTGGCAGACATGCCGGCCGCCGATGCCGAGGTCCGGGCGCAACTGGAAGCCGAAGCGATCAGTCGTGGCTGGCAGGCCTTGCACGATGAGTTGGCGAGTATCGACCCGGTGTCGGCGGCCAGAATCCATCCCAATGATCCTCAGCGGCTGGTTCGGGCGCTGGAAGTCTATCGGGTCAGCGGGATGAGCATGACCGCACATCGCGAGCAACAAAGTGCGCAAAGTGCTCAAGCTGGCGGTTCGGGGCGGCATCAATTGCCCTATACTGTCGCAAATCTCGCGATCGCACCGACGGATCGCAAGGTATTGCATGACCGGATCGCACTGCGTTTCAGGCAAATGCTTGATGAAGGATTCGTTGAAGAAGTTGTGGCGTTGCGTTCGAGGGGTGACCTGCACTCGAATTTACCGTCTATAAGAGCTGTAGGGTATCGCCAGGTCTGGGATTATCTGGACGGCAAACTGACCCGGGACGAGATGCAGGAACGCGGCATCATCGCCACGCGTCAATTGGCCAAGAGACAGTTCACCTGGTTGCGAAGCTGGGAAGATTTACACTGGTTGGACAGCCTGGCTTGCGACAATCTGCCACGCACCTTGAAATACCTGGGATCGGCCTCCATATTGAGCTGAGTCCTTGCAATAGCCGTCTATCCTTGGGGGGTAACGGCCCAAGCCAATGTTTTCGAATTTATTCTATTGATCCTTAAAGGAGTGCGGCACATGTCAAAAGGGCATTCGCTACAAGACCCTTACCTGAACACTTTGCGTAAAGAAAAGGTTGGGGTTTCGATCTATCTGGTAAACGGTATCAAGCTGCAAGGCACGATCGAGTCCTTCGACCAGTTCGTTATTTTGCTGAAGAACACTGTCAGCCAAATGGTTTACAAGCACGCCATCTCCACCGTCGTTCCGGTTCGTCCTATTCGTCTGCCTAGCGCAACCGAATCCGACCAGGCTGACGCAGAGCCAGGTAACGCCTGATAGGAGTCTGCTTTGTTCTTTGAGCGCCACGGTGGTGGTGAGCGGGCAATCCTCGTTCATTTGGATGGTCAGGACCCTGAGGCGCGCGAAGATCCGCAGGAGTTCCGGGAGCTTGCTCTTTCGGCAGGTGCCGATATCGTCGCGTTTATCAACGTGCCACGGCATCGGCCAACGGCCAAATATCTGGTAGGCAGCGGCAAGGTCGAAGAGTTAAGGGACCTGGTCAAAGCCGAGAAATCGGATATCGTCATTTTCAATCATGTCCTTACGCCCAGTCAGGAACGCAACCTTGAACGAGTTTTCGAGTGTCGCGTGCTTGACCGTACGGGCCTGATTCTCGACATCTTCGCCCAGCGGGCGCGCACTCATGAAGGCAAGTTGCAGGTCGAGCTGGCCCAGCTCGAGCACATGAGCACGCGTCTGGTTCGTGGCTGGACTCACCTTGAGCGTCAGGGCGGTGGTATCGGCCTGCGTGGTCCGGGTGAAACCCAGCTGGAAACGGACCGTCGCCTGTTGCGGGTTCGCCTGCGCCAGATCAAGGGCCGTCTCGAAAAAGTCCGCAGTCAGCGTGACCAGGCTCGTCGCGGTCGTTCACGCGCCGACATTCCCACGGTGTCCATCGTGGGCTATACCAACGCCGGTAAATCGACACTCTTCAATGCGGTGACCGATTCCGACGTCTACGCTGCTGACCAGTTGTTTGCAACGCTCGACCCGACGTTGCGCCGTCTTGAGCTCAACGACCTGGGGCCGATCGTACTGGCCGACACCGTGGGCTTCATCCGTCATCTCCCGCACAAGCTGGTCGAGGCCTTTCGGGCTACGCTCGAAGAGTCGAGTAACTCGGACTTGCTGCTGCATGTCATCGACGCTCATGAGCCCGATCGCATGGAGCAGATCGAGCAGGTGATGGTGGTGCTGGGCGAGATCGGTGCCCAGGACTTGCCGATGCTGGAGGTCTATAACAAACTCGATTTGCTCGAGGGGGTCGAGCCTCAGATTCAACGCGATGCCGATGGCAAGCCGCAGCGGGTCTGGGTATCTGCTCGTGATGGTCGCGGTCTGGACTTGCTCAAGCAAGCCATTGCCGAGCTGTTGGGGAATGATCTGTTTGTCGGCACTTTGTGTCTGTCGCAACGCTTCGCCCGGCTTCGCGCCCAGTTTTTCCAGCTGGGGGCGGTGCAGAGCGAAGAGCATGACGACGAAGGTCAAAGCCTGTTGGCTGTACGTTTACCCCGAGTTGAATTCAATCGCCTGGTGAGTCGCGAAGGACTGCAGCCGCTGGAATTCATCGAGCAACACACTTTGCAATAAAAGCCTGAAAAAGCGGTTGTGCTGCTTTGACAGGCATTCTGTAGCATTGGTCGGCGCGCCGCGGGCGCGTCTTTGCTTTATCAGATGGAGAGCGCTATGGCTTGGAATGAGCCGGGTGGCAACTCGAATAATCAGGATCCTTGGGGTGGTAAGCGCAAGGGCGGCGACCGCAAGGGGCCACCAGATCTCGACGAGGCCTTCCGAAAGCTGCAGGAAAGCCTGAATGGGTTGTTCGGTGGTGGTAAGAAACGCAGTGGTGATGGCGGCGGCAGTGGCGGCGGATCGGGCAAGGGCGGCGGTTTTGGCCTGCTCGGCATCGGTCTGGTCGTGCTGCTCGCCATCTGGCTCTACAACGCGATCTATGTGGTCGACGAGCAAGAACAAGCCGTTGTGCTGCGTTTCGGCAAGTATTACGAAACCGTTGGATCGGGTCTGAACATTTATTTCCCGCCATTCGATCGCAAGTACCTCGAAAACGTGACGCGCGAGCGTGCCTACAGCAAGCAGGGCCAGATGCTCACCGAAGACGAAAACATCGTCGAGGTGCCGTTGACCGTGCAGTACAAGATCACCAACCTGCAGGATTTCGTGCTGAACGTCGATCAGCCTGAAGTCAGCCTGCAACACGCAACCGAAAGCGCACTGCGTCATGTGGTCGGTTCGACCGCCATGGACCAGGTGCTGACCGAAGGTCGTGAATTGATGGCAAGCGAGATCAAGGAGCGCTTGCAGCGTTTCCTCGACACCTATCGCACCGGTATCACTGTGACCCAGGTGAACGTACAAAGCGCAGCTGCGCCGCGTGAAGTTCAGGAAGCTTTCGATGACGTGATCCGTGCCCGTGAAGACGAGCAGCGTTCGCGCAACCAGGCCGAAACCTACGCTAACGGTGTGATTCCGGAAGCCCGTGGTCAGGCCCAGCGCATCGTCGAAGATGCCAACGGTTACCGTGACGAAGTGGTATCTCGTGCCAAGGGTGAGGCGGATCGCTTTACCAAACTGGTCGCCGAGTACCGCAAGGCGCCAGAGGTTACTCGCGAGCGTCTGTATCTGGACACCATGCAAGAAGTCTTCAGCAACACCAGCAAGGTGCTCGTGACCGGTGACAAAGGTCAGAACAACCTGCTCTACCTGCCGTTGGACAAAATGATCGAAAGCAGTCGTAACGGTTCGGCATCGTCGGCGAGCGGTGCTGCGACCACCGTCGTCGATCCGGGCTCTCGGGCCGCGGACATGCAACAGCAACGTGACACGCGCACTAGGGAGACTCGCTGATGAGCAATAAATCTCTGGTTGCCCTGATTGTCTGTGTCGTATTGGCCGTTGTGGCGTGGAACAGCTTCTACATCGTCGCTCAGACCGAGCGCGCCGTGCTGCTGCAATTCGGTCGCGTGGTTCAGGCTGATGTTCCGCCGGGTCTGCACGTCAAGGTTCCGTACGTAAACCAGGTCCGTAAGTTCGACGGCCGCCTGTTGACGCTCGATGCGCCGACTCAGCGTTTCCTGACGCTGGAAAAGAAAGCCGTCATGGTCGATGCCTATGCCAAATGGCGCGTGAAGGACGCTGAGCGTTTCTACACCGCGACATCGGGTTTGAAGCAGATCGCCGACGAGCGTCTCTCGCGTCGTCTTGAGTCGGGTCTGCGTGACCAGTTCGGCAAACGCACCCTGCACGAAGCCGTGTCGGGCGAGCGTGATGCGCTGATGGCCGACATCACCGCCTCGCTGAACAAGATGGCCGAGAAAGAGCTGGGCATCGAAGTCATCGACGTTCGCGTCAAGGCGATCGACCTGCCGAAGGAAGTGAACCGCAGCGTGTTCGAGCGGATGAGCACCGAGCGTGAGCGTGAGGCTCGCGAGCATCGCGCCAAGGGTAACGAGCTGGCAGAAGGCATTCGTGCCGATGCTGATCGTCAACGCCGCGTGCTGCTGGCTGAGGCGTATCGCGAGTCCGAGGAAGCGCGTGGTGACGGTGATGCACAAGCCGCCGCGATCTATTCCAAGGCCTACGGTCAGGACCAGGAGTTCTATGCGTTCTATCGCAGCCTGCGCGCCTACCGTGAAAGCTTTGCCAACAAAAGTGACGTGATGGTGCTTGACCCGGGCAGCGAATTCTTCCGCTATCTGAATAAAGCCAAACCGTGATCGTCAACCGCAATTGAGAGCTCCGCCGGGCGGCAAAACTGTCCGGCGGGGTGATCGCACGCGAAAACGTGTGTATGATACGGCAGCCGGGAAATTCCCGGCTTTTTTGCGTCTACACGATTGATTGGCCGTGGCGTGTTTCGTGCGCGGCAGTTTTTTCGAGGACAGTGTTGGCAAAGCTGCGGCGCGTCTCGTTCCGGGATCATCGGTCCCTGGACACGTTCGTCGGGCTCAACGCTGTCTGCTTCACTCAAGGCTTGCCCAAGGGTTGGCCGCCCGGATCATAGGGGAAAGGCGTAATGGCAACGGTTGACCGCTGGCTGCTGCCGGATGGCATCGAAGAAGTACTGCCGCCGGAAGCTGCGCGCATAGAAGTGGCGCGTCGTCAGGTGTTGGATCTGTTTCAGAGCTGGGGCTATGAGTTCGTCGTCACCCCACACATCGAATACCTGGAATCACTGCTCACAGGCGCTGGCCAGGATCTGGATCTGCGCACCTTCAAGGTGGTCGATCCGCAGTCGGGTCGGCAGATGGGTTTCCGCGCGGACATCACGCCGCAGGTCGCCCGCATCGATGCGCATACCTTGCGCCGTGAAGGCCCGAGCCGCTTGTGCTACGCCGGCAGCGTCCTGC